>JAKSIX010000068.1 GCA_024398595.1 Bacteroidaceae bacterium
TACGGAGGAGCGCAACATGTGGGGAGATGCTGCCGTGAGGAAGCTGACCAGATGGATTGCGTCCTCAAGATAAATTCCGGTGCAGGTGGTACCGAGAGTCAGGACTGGGCTCAGATGCTAATGCGTATGTATATGCGCTGGGGTGAGGACAACAGGTACAAAGTTACTGTCGCCGACCTGCAGGAAGGTGATGAGGCAGGCATCAAGTCTGTCACTATCGAGATAGAGGGTTCGTATGCATACGGCTATCTGAAAGGCGAGAACGGTGTACACCGTCTGGTGCGCGTATCGCCGTACAATGCGCAGGGCAAGCGTATGACATCATTTGCATCGGTGTTCGTTACGCCTCTTGTAGATGATTCGATTGAGGTCTATGTGAATCCGGCGTTGCTCACCTGGGATACATTCCGCAGTGGCGGTGCAGGTGGCCAGAATGTGAACAAGGTTGAGTCCGGCGTGCGTCTGCGCTATCAGTTCAAGGATCCATATACAGGGGAGGAAGAGGAAATCCTCATTGAAAATACCGAAACCCGCGACCAGCCTAAGAACAAGGAACGCGCGATGCAGCATCTGCGCTCCATTCTGTATGATAAGGAGCTTAAGCACCGTATGGCCGAGCAGGAAAAGATAGAGGCTGGAAAGAAGAAGATTGAATGGGGCTCACAGATCAGAAGCTATGTGTTTGACGACCGCAGGGTCAAGGATCACAGGACAGGCTATCAGACATCCGATGTGAACGGCGTGATGGACGGCAAGATTGACGGCTTCATCAAGGCCTGGCTTATGAGCTGGTCTGATAATGAGGAAAACATGTAACCTTTATAATATTAAAATCTATGTCACTTGAGATTGAACGCAAATTTCTGGTTAACGGGAAGGATTATGTCAAGGCCGCGTATGGCCATTATGACATTGTACAGGGGTATATCGCCCATCAGAACGGTAATTCGGTGCGTATACGCATAACCGATACAGATGCAATTCTTACAATAAAGGGCCCGTCTGACATGAAGGGAATGTCCCGCTATGAGTGGAATCATCACATTGATGCCGATGATGCCCGTGAACTTCTGCAGTTGTGTGGCGGAAATCTGATAGAGAAGTGCCGCTATCTGGTGCATTCAGGCCCGCACGTTTTCGAAGTTGATGAATTTCATGGAAACAACGAGGGGCTTGTAGTAGCTGAGGTTGAGCTGCAATCGGAGACTGAGCCTTTTGAGAAGCCGGACTTTATAGGGTTAGAGGTGACTGGAGACCGCAGATATTATAACTCACAGCTTACCAGACACCCGTATTCTACTTGGGAGAACGGTAACGCTGAATGAGTGGCCTTTCTATCCACCATCCTGCCGCTGCGCCGAGTACAACTCCTATCATGTCTGCGTAAAAATCAATCCAATCTCCTGAGCGTACTGTGGTAAGGTGTTCCTGGGCCAGTTCCAGAAGACCGCCTAACAGCGCAGGACCAACTATCAGGAATATAATTATGTCCCGTAGCCTGAATTCACTGTGATTCAGCAGGTACTCGTACCAGAACACTATGGTGACCCCTAAATACATTATGCTGTGCGTCAGTTTATCCCATATATGGATATCTTCAAACAATTCATATTCCGCAGGATTGAACAGAGAAAGCCAGCACGCTATGAGAACGAGAAGTATGCTGAGAGGATAATATTTATGCCATGTCTTCATTTGGATGCAAAGTTATATTTTATGAATGAAAAACACTAAACGGTTATGTGGAGAGAATTGTTCTATTTAAGCAAGGCTGACCGTCGGGCACTTGCTTTCCTGTTGTCTGTATTACTGGTTTTTACGGCCATGAAAGTACTTTTGCCACGGCACGGGAAGGTGCTGGCTGATGATGTTCTGGCAAGTATTGATACTCTCGGATTATGGCAGGATACGGTAATAGATGTGTCTGAGCCATATTCCGGGGAACATATGCAGACTGCGGAACCGGTCAGGTCACAAGTGCGCAGCGATGGTTCAGAAAGGTATCGCGATATTGAGGTGACGGCTGGAAAACCATTGTATCAGAAGCAGGAGAAGTATCCTTACGGAACTGTCATAGATTTGAATGGTGCAGATACTCTGGAACTGAGAAAAATACCGGGTATAGGAAAGTATTATTCGAAAAGGATATTTGAGTATGGTCAGGCACTCGGTGGATATGCGGCAACCGCACAGTTGGGGGAGATTGAAGGTCTTCCGGATTCTGTCAGGAACTGGTTTCTGGTGGCAGATACATTTCAGGTAAGGAAGATTATGGTCAATGAGGCTTCCCTGTCGGAACTGAGAGCGCATCCGTATATGGGATTCTATAAGGCGAGGGCCATAGTGGAATACCGTAAACGCAACGGGAAAATAAAGAATCCTGCCCAACTGTCTCTGTTTGAGGAGTTCAGCGGGCAGGATATTGAGCGTCTGTCGCCTTATCTGTGTTTTGACTGATTATTTATTCAAGTTTCGCAGGTGAAACTTGAGTTATTTTATTATGGTGGCGCTGATGATCATCACGTCTTCGACCGGGCGGTCATTCGCATCGGTGCGGACTTTCTGTATCTTATCGACAACGTCCATCCCGTCAAGGACTTCGCCGAATACAGTGTATTGATTATCCAGGAACGGTGTACCGCCTACTGTGGTGTAGGCCTTAATCTGCTCGTCGGTGAACTTGACTCCGCCCTTGGTCTGCATTATTGTATCAAGCTTCTGGTTCAGCTCGGTCTGCAAACGCGTAAGTCCGGCCTCGTCATTCTCCTGCTGCATCTTGATAATGGTATCGCGACGTTCCATACAGAGACTGTTGAATATGGACTGGCGTTCCTGATTGAGCATCTGCTTCTGCATTACACGCAGTTCCTCCTCGCGGTACTTCTTGCCTGTCACAATGTAGAACTGTGAGCCGGATGACCTGCGCTCCGGATTAACCTGATCTGCCTGTCTTGCCGCGCTGAGAGCGCCGCGCTTATGGAAATACTGTGGATATATGAATTCTGCGGGAAGAGTGTATTCCGGGCCGCCTGAACCGAGATGCGCACCCTTCGGCGCACCCTTTGAGTCGGGATCGCCACCCTGTATCATAAAGTCGCGGATTACGCGGTGAAACAGTATGCTGTCAAAATAATTCTGTTCTACCAGACTGATGAAGTTATCCCTGTGGGCCGGAGTCTCGTTATATAATTTGACGCGAATGTCACCCATAGTGGTCTTGAACAGAATCTCCCTCTCGTTTCCGGTGTTGTTACCGGCTCCACATGCGCTTGTAAGTGTTGCCATAATAGTAAGAATGATGAAATATTTTCTCATTGATAGATGTATTTGTCTTTGCAAACTTACATAAAATTTTTAATAGGACATTTCAAAACAGGTTTTCAGAAAATTAAGGTACTTTTGTGGCAATATGAAAAGGGTTGTTTTCATCATATTGCCTGTTGCCGCTGTGGCAGTCGCTGTTTTTGCCGCTGTCCGTCTGCGCAGTAATTATTGTATAGCCAAGGCTGTCAAATCTCAGATTGAATGCTATCCGGAATCAACGCTGAAAGATTTGTACAAGAGTTTTTTCCAGGATGCGTTCGGGCCTGGTCATCTGATGTCATCTGGCGAGGATGCCGTGCAGGGTATGAGAGAATATCTTAGGCGGGAGTGTGAGGAGGCTAAGGGTGATGCCAATCTTTGTCCCGATTATGAGCTGACCGGTCATCACGGGCGTTTCTATCGCGTGAACCTGTCCCTGATAAACGATGGCATAATCCCGTTTGAGACGTTTCTGTCTGCGTTTATCAAAAGCGCGGAGACCTATGCTCTGCCCGATCTTGATGACTGGAAAACCGAATGGAACAGGATTTTGTCTGTGATTGTGCGCGTTGCTCCGGATCTCCCTTCATTCGATGAGGACAAGGCTCTGATAGACAAAATACTTGCGGATGGTAATTACGCATCGCACCATAGTGAGCGGTACAATGCCAAATACCATCCGCATTACAGATTGATTGAGAGGAATATATTCGAATCGGAGATATTGCCGCTAATCGGTATGAATCAATAATTATCAGGGAATATTCTTCTTGTCGGTAGGACCGCCAAGTATGTAGATAATCGGGGTGTGGATGTCCTTCAGACTTTCCTTTGGTGGCATAGGCATTCCCGGAACAGCACTTCTGGCGTTTGATTCCTTGAACAGACCGCTGTTGCATATCATCATAGTCCTGATACGCTCGTCCTTGCAGATGTCGAGTGTCTGCAGACCTCCGCAGGACATACCGGCTGCGGCGATGTTTTGAAGATCAAGCTTGCCGTAATACTGGCTGTTTTGTGTCTTTGAAAATCAATGCGAAAGCTATTGCGACAGCCAATGCGTATCCCGCAAATATCATCCAGGCTGTTGACCACGAAGGATTGACTGCCTCATATACGAATTTGTCAACAACCGCACCGGCTGCGAGAGTGCCTATTGATGCGCCGAATCCGTTGGTCATCATCATAAACAGACCTTGTGCGGATGAGCGTATGTTTTTACCGACACTCTGATCTACGAACATCGAGCCGGAGATATTGAAGAAGTCAAATGCAACTCCATAGACTATGCAGCTGATGATGAGCCAGATGACACCCGGCATATCCGGCTTGCCTATGGCGAACAGCCCGAAGCGCAGTACCCAGGCAACCATAGCTGTCAGCATCACTTTCTTGATTCCTAACCTGTGCATAAAGAACGGGATGAGCAGTATGCATAGCGTCTCCGAGGCCTGCGAGATTGCGAGCAGCGCATTGGAGTTGCGTACGGCGAATGCATCGGCATATATCGGATTTCCGCCAAATGAGCCGAGGAACGTATTGGCGTATGCGTTGGTTATCTGCAGTGCCGAGCCGAGAAGCATTGCGAAGATGAAGAATATAGCCATACGATAGTTCTTGAACAGTGCGAATGCACGCAGGCCGAATGTGTCAATCAGTGATTTTTTTTCTGCATGCCTGTTGACGTGACATTCCGGCAATGTGAGCGAGAAGGCGCATAGTATCAGTGAGAATACCCCCGATGCGGTCATTTGGGTAAATGAGTCCTGCATAGGTATGCCGTCTATCCGCAGCCAGTTGGTAAGCAGCATACTGCAGATGAAGCCTACTGTTCCGAATGCGCGGATTGGCGGGAAAGCGCTGATTGTGTCAATTCCGGCAGAGGCCAGTGCCTGGTAGGCCACAGAGTTGCTTAGTGCTATGGTCGGCATAAAGAACGCCAGACTGATGCTGTACAATAAGAACAGCGGTGTGAACTGTATGTGCCCGGCGGACCTCATGCAATACAGACTGGCGGCTATCATAAAGAATCCTGCGATGAAATGGCATAAAGACAATAGACGCTGTGCCTGGATATAGCGGTCGGCCACTATTCCAATAAGTGCAGGCATAAACAGTGAGACTATTCCCTGCATTGCGAAGAACCATTTTATCTGCGGTCCCAGACCGATTATTCCTAAATAACGTCCTAATGATATGAGGTACGCGCCCCAGACGGCGAATTCCAGAAAACTCAGGATTGTCAGGCGTAACCTAAGGGCTTTGTTCTTTACCATTTCATCGTATTTTTGTTCATTCTATTGTTTTCCCAATCAGTGTGGCCGATGTGGCATCCTCAATTCTTACCACAAGGAAATCGCCCGGCCTGTGGATGCCCTTGTCGAAAACCGCAGTACGGTTCTGCTCGGTACGGCCGTACAACTGTTCGCGTGAACGTTTGGAATACCCTTCGGCCAGTACCTGATATGTCCTGCCTATGCATTCGCGGTGACATTCCAGTGAGAGCTCGCTCTGAAGCGCAATCATCTCGTTCAGACGGCGGATTTTCACGTCTTCGGGAACATTGTCCGGCAGATGGCGGCTGGCGAATGTGCCTGGACGTTCTGAGTATTTGAAATCGAACGATGCATCGAAATGGCATTCGCGCATCAGCGACAGTGTCAGCTGGTGGTCCTCCTCGGTTTCGGAATGGTAGCCTGTGAACATATCGGTAGTCAGTCCGCAGTCCGGGACTATACGCTTGATTGCTGCAACGCGCTCCAGATACCATTCGCGGGTATATTTGCGGTTCATCAACTCCAGTATGCGGTTGCTTCCGCTCTGTACCGGCAGATGGATGTGACGGCATACGTTCGGAATCTCCGCTATCACGTGCAGTGTCTCATCGCTCATATCCTTGGGATGTGAGGTGGTGAAGCGCACTCTCATTTCAGGCACAGCCAATGCCACGCGGCGCAGAAGCTCTGGGAAATTCACGGTTTCATCGGCATTTTCGTATTTGTAGGAGTTGACATTCTGTCCGAGAAGAGTCACCTCCTTGTAGCCTTTGTCGCGCAGGTCAAGCACCTCGTTAAGTATGCTCTGCACATCGCGGCTGCGCTCACGTCCACGGGTGTAGGGTACTATGCAGTAGTGGCAGAAATTGTTGCAGCCGCGCATTATCGATACAAAACCGCTGATGCGGTTGCCGCAGGTGCGGTCCGGGATGATGTCGTGGTAGGTTTCCGTGGTGGAAAGCTCCACATTTATTGCCTTGCCTCCTGCCTCAACTTGGGCAATGAGCTCCGGCAGTGACAGATATGCGTCAGGACCGGCCACTACATCTGCGTGATGATTATCAATCAGCTCGTTTTTGGTGCGCTCAGCCATACAGCCCATCACACCCAGTATCAGACCGGGGCGTTTTTTTTTCATTGCGTAAAGTGCCTCAAGCCTGTTCCAGATTTTCTGCTCTGCGTTGTCGCGTATTGAACAGGTGTTCAGGAATATGGCGTCCGCCTCGCTGATTTCCTGCACCGGCTCGTACCCTGCCATCCGCATTATTGACGCTATGACCTCACTGTCCGCCACATTCATCTGGCAGCCGTAGGTCTCGATGAAAAGTCTCTTTGTCCCGCTGTCTGTCATCACTTTCCGTATAAGCATTGCTATCAGAATGCGAAAATACGGAATTTCCTTTATTATCAAACCGTGTCAATTCTCAAGTAGTCATTTCAGACAAAGAATGCGGAAAAAAGGAAACTTTACGATACTAATTGCGTAAATTTGCGGAACGTTACGGAAAATCAGAACCAAAACAAAATAACAATGGCTTTCAAAAGAATGACAGCGGCCGAAGCGGCTGCGTATGTAAAGGACGGTTACAACATCGGCCTCAGTGGTTTTACTCCGGCAGGTACTCCTAAGGCAGTTACCGCAGAGATTGGCAAGATGGCTCACGAACTGCACGAGCAGGGCAAGCCTTTCCAGATTGGTATATTTACCGGTGCATCGACCGGCGACAGTTGCGATGGCATCCTGTCACGCGAACACGCTATCCGCTACCGCGCTCCCTACACCACCAACAAGGACTTCCGTACTGCTGTAAACAACGGTGAAATCGCGTATAATGACATTCATCTGAGCCAGATGGCCCAAGAACTCCGCTATGGATTTATGGGTAAGGTAAATATCGGTATCATTGAGGCTTTCGATGTTACTGACGATGGCAAGATTTGGGTTACAGCCGGTGTAGGTATTGCTCCTACTGTGGCACGTCTTGCCGATAAGCTCATCATCGAGCTGAATGCCGCTCACGCTAAATGTGCAAAGGGTCTGCACGACATATTCGAGCTTCAGGATCCTCCATACCGTCGTGAGATTCCGGTCTATAAACCGAGCGACCGTGCCGGTAAGGACTACATTCAGGTAGATCCGTCCAAGATGCTCGGTATTGTCGATGTCAATATCCCGGATGAGGCACGCGGCTTCACGGCTCCTGACGAGATTACCCAGCAGATTGGTCACAATGTGGCCCAGTTCCTTATCAGCGATTTGAAGCGCGGCATCATTCCATCGACATTTCTGCCATTGCAGAGCGGCGTAGGCAATGTGGCAAACGCTGTGCTTGGCGCCCTTGGTGAGGATCCGAGCGTTCCGGCATTCGAGATGTACACCGAAGTCATTCAGGACTCAGTCATCAATCTGATGCGCGAGGGTCACTGTAAGTTCGGCTCCAGCTCATCACTGAGCGTAAGCAACGAGACTCTGCAGAGCGTTTATGACGATATGAACTTCTTCAAGGACAAGCTGGTGCTCCGTCCTACTGAGGTTTCAAACAGCCCGGAGGTGGCCCGTCGTCTCGGTCTTATCGCTATGAATACAGCTCTTGAGGCTGATATTTACGGGAATGTCAACTCAACGCACGTAAGCGGTGTCAAGATGATGAACGGTATAGGCGGTTCAGGCGATTTCACACGTAACGCGTTCATTTCAATATTCAGCTGCCCGTCAGTTGCCAAGGGTGGTAAGATTAGCGCCATCATTCCTATGTGCTCACATGTTGACCATAACGAGCACAGCGTGAAGGTTCTCATCACCGAACAGGGTATTGCCGATCTTCGCGGCAAGTCACCTGCCGAGCGTGCAAAGTGCATCATTGAGAACTGCGTGCATCCGGACTACAAGCAGCTGATGTGGGATTACCTCAAGATTTCGCAGAAAGGTCAGACCGCACATTGTCTGGAGAAGGCGTTCGCTATGCACAAGGCACTCGCGGAGAAGGGCGATATGCATTTGGCTGAATTTTGATTCAGCCAAATGCATATGACCTGCTTTTAGTCCGCTTCCGCGGACGGGCAGCCTCCGGCTGTGGCGCTTTGCGCCTAGGCTGAATTTTGATTCAGCCAAATGCATTGTGGCTTATTTTAGTTCGCTTTTGCGAACGCGGTCGCTTTGCTCCCTTGGCAGCCTTTGGCTGCGGCGCTTTGCGCCTGGGCTGAATTCTGATTCAGCCAAATGCAATGCGATGTATTTTTATCACAAAAAAACTGGCTGGGAATATTTCTCAGCCAGTTTTCCTGTTTTCCGCACTTTTCCGTGACGGCAGCGTCAATGTGCCCCACAGCTAT
>JAKSIX010000069.1 GCA_024398595.1 Bacteroidaceae bacterium
CGTATGATCTGGCTCGGCATCTCCTATAATTTCAACTCATTCAAACAGCAGAAGAATCAGAAGAAACAGGAAGAGGACCGCAGCAGGCTGAATCTCGGATTGTAAGCTGTTTCGAAGAACTTAATCTGTTCATCCGTCTGCGCGGATGAGCACAAACTGATATTGTTTACGCCTGCCTAAGCAAGTACGTTCCCAAACAAATGTTGATTGCTTAAAGTTCAGATGATTGAGGATTCTTCCACGTTCTTATTATTCCTGCAAGTTTCGCACAATCGGACATTGTTCCGCACACGAGTTCTTTGTCATCTTCAAATGTGATGAGCGACACATAACTATAGCAATTCCCCCAATTAGGTTTTGCTTTATATACAGGCATCCGCGTTGCCTTCGTCGAGTATAGAATCTTCGCCCGGATAACATCGAAAGTGTATCCCCGGCCTGCTTTCTCTATGGACTTGATAAGATTGTTTATGCTTTCTGTAATGGCGTTGGTATATGGATAATCGAAGTAATTGAAGTTTTCCGACAGAACGACGGCGGCCGCATACATGATTGTTCTGATTGTTCTTTTCATATCCGTTGATGTTTTTTAGTTCATAACTGATTCATAATTGATTGCCAGCGGATTCTGCTACCAGTTTTCGTTGCCGGTGAAAGTCTGCATAACTCCTGCGAATATACTCTAAAAAGCGGATTTCGGTCATCTTTTCACTCAAAGGTCCGGTGTCGGGACTGCCGGTCTTTGAAAACCGCTTATTCCTTTCCGGAACTGCCGAGTTTGGAGAGTTTGGAGATATCCGTTATCTTGAAATCACCTATAATCTCCATTATCACTTCCTCGTCCTCACGATGAGCTATCATAAGGAACCGCTTTTCATCGGATAAAGCCTCATTGATATAGAAGCCGGTCATCTCGGCATTTTCGTTTGTCATCGATATCAGCTCGTAATCCTGCGTGGCCAATTGTATAGCGGCATTCAGCAGGAGAGAATCGGAATGTTCTGTGGAAAGTATGCTTATCTGGCGAATATTTTCAATCACGTTTGTTTTTTCGCCACACTCCTTCTGCATCATCGCAATCATCTTCCTCCCCATCACCACAGTCTTATACCCCTCGCGGCCGGAATATGCGGCGAACAGCTGGTCGGTATTCCCGTACTGCGCCAGAATTGGCAATGCCAGCAGCAGAGACACTATTATTACAGACAGTCGTTTCATCATATCAAAGGCAAATCAGGAATCCGGCTTCTATGGTATGAATATCATTGCCCACACCGGAAACGAACAGAGGAGTGATACCATAATCAACAAATGCCGCTATCCCACGATAGCCTATAATAACTTCGGCGTTACTTCTGAAAGTATTCACGCCCGAGAGCGGGAATTTGTCATCCTCGCCATTGTATCTGGTCCAGGAATTTGTAAGGAATTCCGCAGACACTGTAGCCCTGAGTGTCAAATGATGATATTCGTACGATAGACCTGTAGGGAAACCTATGTACGAGGTGCGCAGCATCGAGGTTGGACGTGCATCATCAAACAGGGGCATAAGACGTCCCCCGCTGTCATCGGCAAGCCGCATACGGGTCATGAACTTGTAGTTGGTGATTGTCCATTTTGTACCGAACACCCAATACAGGGTATGTCTCTGATTGAGCGAGACTGAAAGATTGCAGAAGCCCATGCTGAAAGCAAACGCACTGGACACCCTGAGGAAATCGCCCGGCCCCTCCCAGTTGCCGTAATAATTGGAATTCACCCAGTTGTTCCAACCGAAATAAAACGGTCCCAGCAAATCGAAATCGACAGTAGCCTTTCTTCTTTTCCTGACTGAAAAATCCGTACTCTTCGGAAAATTACCGTGATGGTAATAGAATACCGTGTCCTTCTGTGACGCAGAAGACCTGTCACTGCTGTCAAGATTAATATTAAAGCCGGCAATGCTCAGCGAAAATTTATCCTCGGAGGTGTCAATGCTCACATCGTCAGGTTTCTGGGCATACACAGACACAGCCATAACAACCACAAACAAAGTCAAAAGCGATTTTCTCATATCATTCATTATTTTATCATTTCACTAATCATAAAGATATCATCGTCGAGCAGGGTCAGGCACTGCAGGTACCCGGCACTCTCCATAGCCTCGGCCCGACTGGTTATCCGGCTGCCGTCATAGTCATAGCCATAGAAAGGTCTCCTCACAGACAAAATCACAATCAGCACGGCAGCCGCAGCAGCCGCAATCAAAGGATATACCACGGTGGTATATTTCCGTTTACGGGGAACTTTCAGAGATGCCGTCAATGACTCTCCGCCAAGCGACCCCAGTCCACTGAACATCACGGAAGCGATACGGATATCCCGTGGCATATTTTCGGGACTTTCCTGAGCAAAATAATCACGCAGTATCTGTTCCTGCCGTTCATCGGCACGTGCCTCGTACCAGGCATCGAGTGCCTTACGTATCTCACCTGAGTTGTACTTCACCATATAGCTCTTTCTCTATTATATCACGCATAGCCTTTCTGGCTCTGCATAAAATTGTTCTTAGATGATTCTCCTCTATTTCCATCATACCTGCCACCTCTTCCGTTGTATAGCCCTCAATATCCTTCAGGTGTACGGCTATTCTCTGCCTTTCAGGCAGTCTGGAAATGGCATATCTGACTATTTCCCTATCGTCAAAGCTCTCAATTCTGCTTTCCGAAATGACATCAGACACCAACTCCGAGACTCTGTCCCGTTTCCTGATACGGTCAATACAAGTGTTTACAACAGCCCTTACCAAATATGAATCAACATTTATTATCGGTGCCGGAGACACACAGACCTTCATCATCACGTCCTGCACAACATCCTTCGCCTCCTCGGTATCGGACAGGACAGAACTTGCCAGACGCCACAGGCCGTCAAGACGCTGTCTGCTGAAAATTTCCTTCCTATCCATAAACATACACCAATAAGACGTTTCAAACGCCGGAACGCAACACGAATCTCTACGAAAATACAAAAAAAACAGCCAGGCATCACAAATACCCGGCTATCCTGATATATAATATGTCCGTCAATACACTTTAACCTTGGCTGCGGCAGCCTTGCACTTGTCGCGAAGCGCGTTCAGATTGCTGCCCTTAGGCGCATAGCATACGACGACACCCATACGGCGGTTGACACGTGTAGTTGGCTTGCCGAATATACGCAGATACGTATTGGTCTCAGCGCAGACCTCCTCCACGCCACTGTAACGGGGCTTCTCCTGACTTGCTATCGGAGACAATATCACCGCACTGGCACCGCAACGCTCAAGCGTAATCTCAGGAATCGGCAGACCGAGCACGGCACGAAGATGAAGTTCGAACTCGTTCAGATTCTGAGTACCGGCCAATGTCACCATACCTGTATCGTGCGGACGAGGACTCAGTTCGGAGAAATATACGCCGTTACTGTTGCTAAGGAAGAACTCAACGCCCCAGATACCTGCTCCTGTCAATGCTCCAGTAACCCTGGCGGCCATCTTCTGAGCCTCGGCAAGCTGCTCCGGTGAAATTGGAGCCGGCTGATAGCTCTCGCGATAGTCTCCGTTCTTCTGAACGTGAGCGATTGGCGGACAGAACAATGTCGGCCCATTCTGCTGAGTGACTGTAAGCAATGTTATCTCTATATCAAAATTGATGAATTCCTCTACAATAAACTCGCGGATGTCACCACGGCTACCACTGCATCCATACTCCCAGGCGTGCTGCAAATCTTCAGGAGTCCTGACAACAGACTGTCCCTTGCCTGACGATGACATCAGAGGCTTGACAACACAGGGGAAACCGACTTTATTTGCAGCTTCGGCCAGTTCCTCAAAAGTCTTCGCATAGAAATATTTGGCGGTCTTCAATCCAAGTTCCTTGGCTGCAAGGTCGCGGATGGCCTTACGGTTCATGGTATAGTTCACCGCACGTGCACTGGGGACCACGTGTATGCCCTGCTTCTCAAAGTCATACAGACGCCCGGTACGTATAGCCTCAATCTCCGGCACGATTATATCCGGATTATGTTTCTTTACAGCGGCATCAAGGGCATCGCCGTCAAGCATATTGAACACCTCAAACTCATCGGCCACCTGCATGGCAGGAGCACCTGCGTACGAATCGCAAGCCACCACATACTGCCCCTTACGCTTGGCAGCAATCACGAACTCCTTACCCAGCTCGCCCGAACCCAGCAACAGAATTTTCATACCGTTTCAATAAAACCATTTGACATAGCAGAAATCCTGACGGTGAGGCAGTTCCGGATGTTTCGGATACATTCTGTAACATACCTTGAACGCACCGGACATATCATTTGTGAACTTCGCCTCGAACGTGTAGAGACTGCCGTCACGCGATGTCAGTTCAAACGGAACTACCTGCTCCACCTTCTCCTGACCATTCTGCACCTTTATTATCACCATCTCAACACCTATGGCATTCTCCAGTCCCTTCTCATCAATTACATACTTGACAGAATAGGTCTTACCGCTCTCCATAGACATCTGGCCTATCTGTTCGCTCTTCTCACAGCTGACCACCTCAATCGAGTCCCAACGCTCCGCAACTGCTTCCTTCCAAGCTGCGATTTCCTTTGCTTTCGCAAAATTATCAGCCATCAGGTAGTGAGACCGTTCAGCCTGCCTGCAATAGAACTTGCTGTAATAATCGTCAAGCTGACGTTTCATAGTATAATGAGGAGCAATCTGCGAAATAGAGTTCTTCATCACCTGAACCCAATCCTCCGACATACCATCACTGTTACGCTTGTAATATAGCGGAAGTATATCATTCTCAAGCATATTGTATATTGTAGCAGCATCCAGTCTGTCCTGATACTCCTGATTCTCGAATGTGCGCTTGTCTGTCAGAGCCCATCCAGCGCCCTTGCGATAGCCTTCATACCACCATCCGTCAAGCACGGAAAGATTGACCACGCCGTTCATCAGAGCCTTCTCGCCTGATGTACCGGAAGCCTCCATGGGTCTGGTCGGGGTATTGAGCCAGATATCAACACCAGATACCAGACGATGCGCAAGGTGCATATCGTAGTTCTCCAGAAAAATAATCTTGCCGAGGAATTCCGGACGGCGCGATATCTCAATAATCTGCTTGATAAGTCCCTGACCTGCACCATCGTGAGGATGCGCCTTACCAGTATAGAGGAACTGCACCGGATAATTCGGATTATTCACGATTTTGGCTAATCTGTCCAAATCATTGAACAGCAGATGCGCTCTCTTATAAGTGGCAAATCTGCGACCGAAACCTATAATCAGAGCATTCGGGTTGATTTTTTCCATCAATGAAACCACCATCGACGGATCCCGCTGGTCTCTCAGCCAGTTGATACGGAACTGGGCACGGATATAATTGACCAGCTTCTCCTTCAGTTCCATATGCTGCTTCCAAATGACGCTGTCAGGAACCCTATAGATAGCCTCCCACAAACGCTCGTTTGACTGATCGCTCATGAACGATTTGTCAAAATACCGCTTGTACAAATCCAGCCACTCCGAAGCGGCCCATGTAGGCATATGCACACCGTTCGTCACGTAACCGACGTGGCTTTCCTCCGGATAATAGCCTTTCCATATTCCAGAGAACATCTTTTTCGATACCTCGCCGTGCAGCCAGCTTACGCCATTGACCTCCTGACAGGTATTGCAGGCAAATGTTGACATACAGAAACGCTCATTTGAGTCACCGGGATTCGTACGTCCCATGTCCATAAGCTCTCCCCAACTGATTCCGAGCTGCTGGGCATAGCCGCTCATATACTTTCCGAACAGTCCCTCATCAAAATAATCGTGACCCGCAGGAACCGGAGTATGGACGGTATAGAGGGCTGAGGCACGTACCACTTCCATAGCCTGATTGAATGTCAGACCTTTGCTCACATAATCCGCAAGACGGTACAGATTGCAGAGAGCTGCGTGTCCCTCATTGCAGTGATATATATCCTTCTCTATGCCGAGGGCCTTGAGTGTCAGCATACCACCGATACCGAGAAGTATCTCCTGCTTGAGACGGTTCTCCCAGTCACCGCCATAAAGCTGTGATGTGATAGGACGGTCGTACTCACTGTTCTGGTCGTTATCGGTATCCATCAGATACAGTGATATTCTTCCTACACGTGCCCTCCAGATAGAGGCATAAACGGTATAATTGATGTACGGCACTTTAACTACAAGCTGCTGGCCGTTCTCATCAAGAACTTTCTCAATAGGAAGCGTATTGAAATTCTGAGGTTCATAATTGGCAATCTGCTGACCGTCCATTGACAAAGTCTGGGTAAAGTAGCCGTGACGGTACAGGAAACCTATGGCACACATATCCACATTGCTGTCCGATGCCTCCTTCAGATAATCACCGGCAAGCACACCAAGACCACCGGAATATATCTTCAATGGAGCGGCAAGTCCGTATTCCATACAGAAATACGCCACCGAAGGACGCTTTCCGTCCGGCTCGACATCCATATATCTCTTGAAGTCATCATAGACAGAATTCATCGCATCGATAAGCTTCCTGTCCTTGCTGAGTTCCTCAAGCCGTTCATATCCCAGACGTTCCAGCATCAGTACTGGATTATGCTGCACCTCGCGCCACAAATCAATGTCAATACTTGAGAACAGGTCCTTTGCAGATGGATTCCAGGACCACCACAGATTACGTGCGATTTCCTCCAGTTTCTTCAAAGACTCGGGTAAATTAGGCTTGACATTAATCTCGTGCCAAACCGGTACATTCGCATTACTTGTCTTGATTTTCATAATTCAATTATATTTTTTTCCATACTTTTTCCACTGCAATCCTGTACGCCTGCTCATAGTAAGCGACAAAATGCCTCCACAGAGCCTTTTCTGCCAATGCCGCCGATGCATCACGCATCGCGTCCCGGCTCTTGTCATCGGCAAGCAGCCATCCAACCATCGTATCCCTTATTTCAGAGGCAGCCTCATTCCAATTGCTGTCTGTACGATGCACCACCTTTACTCCGTCCTTCAGTTCCGCGTACTTTCCCACTACGGAATTCACCCAAATGCCGAACCCCGCAAGATCGGTAGTTACCGTAGGCACGTGGAAAGCGGAACTTTCCAATGGAGTATAGCCCCAAGGCTCGTAATATGACGGATACACAGCCAAGTCCTGACCTATCAGAAGGTCGTAATAACCCATATTGAATATTCCATCGCTACCATTCAGATAACACGGAACAAATATGACGTGAACATCGTCCTGCGGCCCATTATCCAGCCCTCTTGAAGCCAGCATACCAAGCACTTGGTCACTATCCGTATTGTGCAGCCAGTGGGTCAGGACAGGTTGCATAAGGGCAGACTTTGGCCTACGGTTCTTCTTCAGACGCTCCTGCAAATCCAGTCTGTGTGCGAACATCCATCCCGGCACATTTATGAAAGCCAGTACGTGATGTCCCCTGACACGCTCATCGTCACGCAACAACCTGAGTGACTCGATAAACATATCTATACCTTTATTACGCAGCTCATAGCGTCCGCCTATTCCAATTATGACCGTATCGTCCTTCCAATCGGAACCGGTCAACTGGTTCGCGACTGTCAAGAGCCGTTTACGCGCTACTTTGCGACGGCTGCCAAAATCCTTTGCAGATGGCACGAAATCGTTCTCAAAACCGTTCACAGTTACCACATCAGGTTCCTTATCCAGAAGCTGACGGCACTCACGCGCCGTAATATCGCTTACCGTAGTGAAGCAATCAACATGATGCGCTGTCTGCTTCTCTATCGAATGCTTGGCCTCCATATTCAGTTCGTACGCCATCTGATCTCCGTGATAGCCCTCGAAGTAGTCATACAGAGGTTTGTTATTGCCCGCAATGGAACGGCCTATGGATGTGGCGTGAGTCGTAAATACAGTCGCGATATCCGGTATATAGAACTTCAGAAACAATGCGCCCAACCCGGTCATCCACTCGTGAGCGTGATATACTACAGTATTTTTCTCCGTCAGATAATAGTTGTAGAAGCTCTTTACTGCCATAGCCGCAGCGAACGAGAACATTGAGGCCTCGTCATAATCGCCGTAGCCGTGCAGGGAGTCAACACCGAAGAGTTCCCACGCCTTTCCATAAATCCAGTTCCTCATCGGATAATAAGGCTGTGAATCCACCAGAAAGGCTATCGGTGATCCGGGAATTTTCCAACGGCCTATCCTGACAGCCAGACCGTCACGCTCCCATACATCATTCTGCCATGCGGCATACAGGTTATTGTCCTCCTCGAACAACGGATTTTCACTTTCCCTGCTCAAGTCCGGTCCTATATATATTACGGTAGCCTTAGTCTTCTGTTGAAGTGTCTTGGCCTGTGTGGAGAGCACGGTATATATGCCTCCCACCTTATTGCACACTTCCCAACTGGCTGCAAAAATATAATCTGGTTTTCTCAGCTTCTCGGCCATATTAAACTATATTACTAGGGTGTTAAGTTAGTTGTTTGAAAAATGGTCAGAAAAAAGTGCTGAAAA
>JAKSIX010000007.1 GCA_024398595.1 Bacteroidaceae bacterium
ACGACATTCAAACTTTTCTACCTTCCCGTGTCTACTTTTTCAGTAGCAGCAAAAACCTAAGAAACAGGGAGATGCATATCAACTACCCTATTGACAGTGAGTCACCGGAACATGGGTCATCATTTGGCACTTTGAATGTCACTTTGGACGAGCGAGCTTTGCTGGATGCGCTCAAGTCGGATCCAAAGGCCACTCAAGAGATGCTGGCATTACGGATAGGCAAGTAGGTGCGAACTGTCAGGAGGCTCACGGCATCATTGTCGGAAAAAGGTCTGCTCAAACGGGAGAACGGCAAGAGGAACGGCTTCTGGAAGGTCATCAAGCAATAAAGAAAGAGCTATCTGACCACCTGCGTGAACTCCGCCTGACCATCGGTGACGGTGACGTAAATCGTGGTGCCGTTCCCGACCTTGAACAGGTATTCGGTGCCCCATGGGGTTTCGCGGCTGCCGCAGGTCTGAGGGATGCCCAGCGGGAACTGATAGTCGCTGCAGGCCTGGTCGAAGAGAGCGGCTTCGGCTTCGGTAACAGGCTGCTGCTGTGAATAATCGGGCAGGTCTATGGATTCGCCGTCCTTATAACCGTTGGCGGTGAGGAAACGGGCGATTTCGTCCGGGGCCTTGGCTACGCGGGCAGTGCGCACACCATATCCTTCGGCGATTATGGCATTGGGCAGAGCCTTCTTCAGGTCGTCAGAACTTGTGTTCAGTCCACCACTGCCGAAAGTGCAGAACGGAACAATCGTCTTGCCCTCGAACTGCTCATTCTGAAGCAGAGCAGCCACTGGAGGTGCGTATGTGCCGAACCATACCGGATAGCCAAGGAATATCACGTCATAGTCATCAACCTTTTTGTCAAGGGGTTTCAGTGTGGGAATGAAGCCGGATGCCTGTTCCTGTTGGCAGCGGACAATGGTCTGGTTGAAGTCACCGTCATAGACCTCCTCTACATCGAAGCTGCAGATGTCGGCACCGAGCTGGGTGCTGAATGATTCAGCGACCGACTTGGTCGTACCTGTCTGCGAATAGTACAGGACAAGGATTTTCTGTCCGTTAGTACATGCTGTCATAATTGCTGTTGCCGCAAGGGCTGTAATCAGATGTTTCATATTCCGGATAATTTGTGGTAAGTAACGAAAGCAAAGATACATATTTTTGATTACCCACGGCAACACGCACATGTCGGTTGTGATAAAATCGGATGCCGGAACAGGCCCCAACGATCTTGTAGGCGTGGTTAAGAGCGGGAAGATTATAAGCAGGATTGTGGGACAGACGACACCGCAGCAATGACATTAGCCCGTCAGTCCTTCAGGGATCTGACAGCAGCAACAATCCGGTTGGCAGCCTCCCTGACCTGACTGCGCGGACAGGCAATATTGATACGCATATAGCCCAATCCGCCCGGGCCGAACATATCACCGGGATTGACACCTATCCTGCACTTTTCTGCAAAGAATCTCTGGTAAGCGCAACCTTCGGCGTACCCTAAGGCACGGCAATCCAGAAAGACAAGGAACGATGCCTTTGGCTCGATGACCTTAATCTTGTCGCTGACAGGCTGAAGTTCCTCCTTCAAGGCCTGCACATTGCCGGAAATATATTCCAGCATAGCATTGCGCCATTCATCACCCTCCGGAGTATAGCACGCAGATGCGCATTCAAATGCAAAGGCGTTGCCCATATCCATATCGCTGCCGTGCACGTAATTGAACATCTTTTCCCTTAAGACATCGTTCTGGATTATCATCTGCGCACAGACAACACCGGGCATATTGAACGACTTTGACGGAGACTGCAGCGTAATGGCAATCTCGCGGGCCTTTTCACTTACGCTGGCAAATGGTATATGCTTACGGCCGCCTAGCACCATATCGCAATGTATCTCGTCGCTTACTACTATCACGCCCAGCTCATAGCAAATTTCCGCCACCTTAACTAATATATCGCGACTCCAGCATATGCCCACCGGGTTGTGAGGGTTGCACAGAATCATAAGCTTACAGCCTTCAAGGTCACGACGCAATGCATCAATATCCACGTCAAAGCCATCATCTGTCCTGACAAGACTGTTGCGCACAACCAGCCTGCCAGTAGTTTCAGGAACGATATGGAAAGGATGATATACAGGATCCTGAATAAGAATCCTGTCCGATTTCTCAGTCAGACACTGTACAGCCAGAAATATGCCCGATACGACGCCAGGTATGTAATTTATCTGTTCCTTACTGATATTCCAGCCATAATGGCCGCGACACCAGTTGACTATACTTTCATAATACGGATCACAGCCGCAAGTGTAGCCCAATATACGGTGTGACATACATCTCTCCAATGCGCGCATTACGAAAGGAGGTGTGGCAAAGTCCATATCAGCAACCCACATCGGCATTATATCATCTGCCCCACAACACTCGCCGACCTTTTCATATTTCATTGAGCCGGTTCCTCTCCGGTCTATTATCCGGTCAAAATCAAAAGAACAACTATTCATAAAGCTTAGCGTTATTAACCATCAGTCCTTCAGGTTCAGGAAGTCCATAAAATGGTTCACGTCCTGATCAAAAGTATATGGTCCTGCCAGCATTCTGCCGTCAGGCCCGACAATCACATAGAACGGCTGGGCATTGGCTGCAAACTTGTAGCGTTGGAGCAGACTCCACTTGTCACCAATGGTGCGTATCTTGACACTCTGGCCGTTTTCGGTCACCGTCGCCGGGTGTTCCAGAGCCGTGCGGTCATCGACATAGAGCGACACCAGAATGAAATTGTTCCGGATTGCGGCTGACACGTCAGGATCGGTCCAGACGGCAGCTTCCATCTTGCGGCAGTTCACACAGCCGAAGCCGGTAAAATCGACCAGTACCGGTCTGCCGTTTTTCCGGGAGGCTTCAAGTGCCTGGGCGTAGTCGGTGAAATCGGCTTCAACCACAGTTGCCTCACTCTTGAAAATGCGGGTTGACATTGGCGGACAGAAAGCACTTACCGCCTTGAGCTGGGCACCCCACAGACCAGGGACAAGCCAGGCCGCGAAGAGCAGTGAAATTATGCCTACCGCTATTGAGATTGGTCCGGGCTTGTCAGACTTGGACTTCCTGGAGCCGCCGCCATTTCCGAACTTTATAATTCCGAGCAAGTACAGGCCCAGAACAACTGCCATAATTATCCACAGGATTATGAAGAGTTCGCGCGGCAGTATTCCCCAGCCGTACGCCATATCAGCCACAGACAGGAACTTGAGCGAGAAGGCAAGTTCCACAAAGCCAAGTGTCACCTTGACCTTCTGCATCCAAGCACCCGAACGTGGCAGTGATTCGAGCCAGCCGGGGAACATGGCAAAGAGTGCGAACGGAATGGCCAATGCCAGCGAAAAGCCTGTCATACCGACTGTAGGGGCCAGGATGCTGCCGTTCTGGGCAGCATCAACAAGCAGGAATCCAATGATGGGACCCGTGCAGGAGAACGACACAATGGCCAGCGTAAGCGCCATGAAGAAAAGTCCGCCGAAACCTGAATTTCTTGCCTTGCGGTCAGTGCCTGTGCTCCAGCCCGACGGCAGGGTGATCTCGAACAAACCGAAGAACGAGAATGCGAATGCTGCCAGAACCACGAAGAAGATGATATTGACTATTGCGTTGGTAGCTAATGAATTCAAGGCATTGGCTCCGAAAATCAGCGTAATGGTCAGACCGATGCTCACATAAACGGCCATAATGCACAGTCCGTAGATTATGGCATCGCGCATTGCCTTGCGGCGGTCGTTTGAACGTTTCATAAAGAAACTCACAGTCATTGGGATGATAGGCCAGACGCAAGGTGTGAGCAATGCCAGCAGTCCGCCCAGCATACTTGTCAGGAACAGTGCCAACAGTCCGCGGTCCTGCTTGAGTGGAGCTTCGTCGTAACTGACCGGAGCCCACTGTCCCGCATCGAATCCTTCGAGGGCACTCAGATCGGTAACGCCAGGTGCGGCATTGTCCGTCATCTGCTCTGCACCGGCTGCGGAGTTCGATCTATAGGTGAATTCAATATGTGTGGGGGGCAGACAATTTTCGTCATTGCAGGCTCCGTATGTAAGGTTGCCTTCAACATACCAGTCTGCAGACTCTATAAGTACATCCTGTACGAAACGCACGTGCTTCTCAAAATATCTGACCTCACCGCCGAACATTGCATCCTGATGCTTCTGCTCTTCACCTTCGAATCTCAAATCTCCTGTCAGACCGGCTCCGGAAATTGAGTCAATCAGGATTTCAGCACTTGTAGGTCCTCCTGTCTGGTGAGTCGAATAGACGTGCCATCCGGCCGAAATATCAATGTCAAAACTCAGTCTCAGGGTGTCCCCGGCCACGAGTTCCATACTTTTCCTTGAAGTTACCGGCTGCATTGCTCCGTCAAACGGTACGGCCAGCATTAATGAGAGCAGAATTGATATAAACGCCATTTTTTGAAATTTGTTGTAAAATTATACAAAAGCAACGATAGTCGTTAAAGAGTAAAGTAATAATTTTGCACAATGATTGTGATTAGTCCAACGGGAAAACGAGGTAGAGGCTATGTGATTGTCCTGTCAATCCTGGCTTTATCGGCATTTGTATCGTGCATTACAGAACGCACGGCATCGGGTGTAAAACTGGAAAAGGATCAGGCCGCAAACGTAAAGAACGCGATAATCGACAACTGGTATCGCGAAGTTCGCGCGGCTACCGACTACATTGCCACAGACAGGAAAATAGTCCACGCAGATCTTGAAATGCCCATTTCGTGTATGAAGTTCGGACAGAAACCCGCCGATGGACGCAGCCTGTACATTTCACTTCACGGCGGAGGAAATACCACAAAGGAGTTCAACGACGGACAATGGCAGAACCAGTGTCATCTCTACGCGCCCGAAGAAGGAGTATACATCTGTCCACGAGCCCCGTACGATGATTGGGATATGCATTTCAAACCCGGTCTGGACAAATTCTACAAAGACATAATTCTCTTTGCGTATTCACATCTAAGCGTGAATCCCGACAAGGTGTATATAATGGGGTACAGTGCCGGCGGAGATGGAGTGTGGCGCCTGGCTCCCCGTATGGCCGACACCTGGGCAGCCGCCTCGATGATGGCAGGACATCCCGGTGACGTGTCGCTTGTCAACTTGAGAAACACTCCGTTCATGGTCTGGTGCGGAGCACTTGATTCTGCGTATGACCGTAACATACAATGTTCTGCCCGCATTGCAGAACTGGACTCACTTCAGAAGGCAGATCCGGAGGGCTATATCCACGAAGGCCATATCGTTGAAGGCAAACAGCACTGGATGGACCAGGCCGATACGCTAGCCGTCAGTTGGATGGCACAGTATCGCCGGAATCCATATCCGGCTAGGATTGTCTGGCGGCAGGAAGAAGTCCTGCATCACAGTTTCTACTGGATCAGCGTACCTGACAATGAAATGCAGCGAGGCAAGGAAGTGCGTGTGAGTGTAAGGGGAAACGTGATAGACATAGACAAGTGCGACTATTCAAGGCTGACGTTCGGACTCAATGACAGCATTGTCAATCTGGACAAACCTGTCAAGGTAAGAATGAACGGCAGGACCATAGTGAAAAAGAAACTGGTACGCAGTAAGGAAACAATGGAGAGGACACTCCGTGAAAGACAGGATGCCCGCTATGCTTTCGACTGCGAACTTGAGGTTGGAATCAAATGAACACAAAAATAAACTCAATGAAAAAAATGCTATTCGCAGCTGCAGGATGCATCATTCTGGGAATGGCTTCCTGTGTACAACAGAATCAGGAACAGAAAGAGCAAGTGACAGTAACAGTTTCCCTGCAGGAAAGCAGTCAGGCGGACGGCCTGCAGTTGTACGTATATCCTTTAGGAATCGGATATGAAGATGATTCGCCTATGCAGGCCCTGCCGGACGGCTCGTACTGCCAGACCATGCCGTCAGCTCCACAGGGAATGTACAGTATGGTATGCGTAGATGGCACGTCACAATATACGATGCCCCTATTTTTCATGGCCACCCGGGATACCGTCAGCCTGCTTGTCAATCTGGAAGGCGAATGTCCGTCGGCACTGATAACTTCAGCCTTCAGTGACAGGCGCGAAAAATCCGTCGCAGATGCCAGTATGGAAGCGCTCAACAGTTTCAATTCCCTTTATTACAGTCTGAGCCGTAAAATCTGGACTGAAGCCCGGACGATGGACGTTCAGGGACTGAAGGATATGATTTCCGAATATGAAAGCCTGAAAGATGAAATTGCAGGCAACCGCAAGGTGAGCGATCAGGTCAAAGCATACGTCAGAATATGGTCGTATCTGCAGTCATTCGAATCATGCACG
Organism: Bacteroidaceae bacterium; assembly: GCA_024398595.1. Taxonomy (GTDB): domain Bacteria; phylum Bacteroidota; class Bacteroidia; order Bacteroidales; family Bacteroidaceae; genus Colenecus. The sequence goes on from JAKSIX010000007.1 coordinate 6,342, forward strand.
GTATTCAACCGCATGAACGGAAACAAAGTAAACATATCAGGTACAGAGGATGCTTTGCTCGACCAGCCATATACTGTTCTTGATTCGGAATACGCACTCCTTCATCAGTCGGCTCTGGGCACTGCTTCGCAGTCAATCCCCAAGGGCACTCTCGATGAACGTCTCAGGTACATTCGCGACAATTATTCAAACGCAGCAATGCGAGAAGGACTTCAGCGCAGTGTGCTCAATTCATTCATCAGGAATTTCAATTTCTCAAATGGCTATGAACATGGACTTGAAGCTCTGAACACCGCCCAAAACACCTACGGCTTTGACCAGTCATACATCGATGCTTTCATGGAAAGAATCGCCTCCACCCCGGGCGCACCATTCCCGGACGTTGAGCTTGCCGATACTGACGGCAATGCTGTTTCCATAGACAAGTTCCATGGGAAATACATATACATTGACCTGTGGGCATCCTGGTGCATCCCATGCTGCAAGGAAGTCCCATATCTTCAGGAACTGGAAAAGGATATGAAAGGCAGCGACGTGGTGTTCGTCAGCATCTCAGTCGATGAATCGGAACAGGCCTGGCGCGATAGGATGTCAGAGCTGGATATGCACGGCAACCAGCTTTGGAACAGGGATGGCAAGCTGTGCGACAAGCTGAACGTATCGGGCATACCACATTTCCTGATTTATGACAGGGATGGCAAGCTTCACACATACAGTGCCCAGCGCCCGTCATCAGGCCATGCGTTAAGGGATATTCTTGATAATCTGAAATAAAAAGGATGCAATTATAGGCAGACAAACAATTTTAATTTATACTTTTGCCCGCGTGAAAAATATTGGACAATCTGTATAAACCTTTAATTATTACTAAAGAATGAAGAAATTCTACTCATTTGTTGCCTTTATGGCAGCACTCGTGCTGTCAATGCCCTCAAAAGCTGAGGTGCAGAGCGCTACTGAACTTTTCGGAACCTGGACTTTCACAGCCAATGTCCAGTGCGACGATGTAAATTACAAAGATCGTATCCTCGGTGAATGCGAAGTGAAAATCATCAAGGACGCAAGCGGTATTTTCGATGCCGAGATTGACGGTCTGTGCGGCATTGCCGACAGTTACCAGTCGGCAACATTGAGAACTCAGGATGGAGCGAAAGCCCTGAAGGTTACGAACCCCAACGGAGGCGGCTATGACGCCTGGGGTGCTCTCGGTCTCTGGATGGCAGACTCTGAGGGTAACAATCCTTTCTACTTTGGCAAAACTTACGGTAATCTTTTCTACATCATCAGTGATGACGGTAAGGAAATCACACTCCCGGACTTTACTTTTGTAAGCGTTTCAGACTGGAATGCCGAGAAAGCCACAATCGTAGCCACAGTGGAAAACGTCAAGCTCACTCTCAAATCAAAAGAAGAGATTGAAGTCAATGACATTTCCGGTTCCTACGAATTCAATGCCACGACCACTTGGGATTATGGTGTCATAGAAAACTGGCCGACAAGCCTCAATATGGATATTGTCAGCAAGAGCGCTGACAACAAGCTGTACAATGTCAGTTGGGCTTGGCAGGAGTTTGACACAATAAATTTCGACGGCGTATTTGACGGCAACATCCTTAACCTGTCTTATTCCAATCAGGTAGTTGCCTACGACAGCATCTATCTGGCACCTTCCACTGGCATTTCACTGTCAGGCAACATAGGTTTCAACCTTGTAGGCGACAATCTGACAATGTCAACCGGCTGCTCATTCGCAGTTCCACAGTATAATGAATCAAGCGAGCTTGACACCCTGCACTACGTATTCTGGTACGGTGGCGGTATTGCCAAGAAGGCCAAGGAGGAACCTGCATTCGACTACGCCGGAACATACAAGGCCGTTGGAAATGTAGCTATGGACACTCACATCGTGGAGAATGCAAACACTGAGGGAGACATTGTAATTGAATACAATGACAAACTGGGTGCATACGTTGTCACCAAGTTTATGGACTACGAAAAACCATATACTCTTGACTATGACCTGATGTATCTGATTCCTGACGAGGAAGACCCGATGAAGGCTACGATTACGTGCGCATGCCTTAAAGCCCTCGGCGTGACTGAGAATCAAGACTACAAGTACCTTGCCACACGCGACGGCAACCTGCAGGATAGTCCTGTCAAAGTTACATTTGACGCTGACGGCAATATGACCATCGGTGAAATATGCTACGCCACCACAACCTGGATGGGAACTGAGAATGACGCCCTTGCCGTATGGTTCAGTTCCATCAAAGCCACGAAGGTAGTTCCGAAGGCTCAGGACTGGAACGGAAGTTTCAAGGTTAACGATATTGACTTCGCTTATCTGGCCAAGGATGCCGGCATTGTTCTTGGAGACTCGATGACAATCTCTTACAATGAAACTTATGACACATACGTAGTTATGAGCTTCCTCGGCAACGAGACCTATTATATGAATTATGGCGGAATGACCATCACACCGGATGAGAGCAATCCTCACAAGGCCACTATGACCTACGGTATTCTGGCATTTGATACGAAAACCTTTGACGAAATCAGCCTGTACTCGGCCAGTATGACCAAGGATTCTGTTGAACTGACATTGAACGAAGACGGCACAGTGACAGTGGGTGACTTCTCCATTGCCAAGGGTCCGTATATGGGAAAACCGGTCAAGCTCATCGCCAACACCAATGTCAAGGAAGCCCAGAAGATTCTCTGGAATGGTGACCTCAAGCTCAACCCTGTCACATTCAAATACATCGCCGAAGGCGCTACCGTGCCTACCTGCGACACGATATCCGTTTCATACGACACCGACTATGACTATTTTGTCGTTATGAGTTTTATGGGATATGAGACATACTATATGAATTACGGAGGTATGGAAATCATACCGGACGAGAATGATGTTCTGAAGGCAACCATCACGTATGGTATTCTGGACTACGACGTGACCACCAACGAAGAAACCAGTCTTTATTCCACAGACCTGAGCAAGACTCCTATCGAACTGGTTATGGAAGAGGACGGAACCGTTACCATAGGCGGTCTGACAATTGCCAAGGGTCCGTATTACGGAACTCCGACAACCATTCTCCTTTCAACTGAAGCCCAGACAACCATTAAGGAAAGAGCCATTATGGAAGACGGCAGAATGTACAACCTTATGGGTGTCGAAACCGACAGGGCCAAAGGAATAATGATTAAGAATATTGACGGCAGGTTCGTCAAGGTTCTGTACGAATAATTCAAAACCAACAGGAAAGGAGTTGGGGGAAAATGCCCCTGACTCCTTTTTTATAAACCGAAAATGAGAAAGACAGGTTATTTCACGTTACTCACGGCACTGGTTCTGTCTGTTCCCCTACAGGCAAATACCGCAAGTACGACTGTTACGTCATATTCCGCGGCCGAGGCCACAGAAAGCGACAACACCTTCACAGGAACCGTCATTGACAGTCAGACCGGCGAGGCACTCATAGGAGTAACGGTAGCGGTATGGAAGGACGGAAAGATAGCAACAGGAACTGTAACCGACCTGGACGGAAACTTTTCAATTGACATTGATATCAAAAGTTTTACCGTACAGCTGAGCTACACCGGTTATAAGGATCTTACCCTAATGCCGGAAGACATAAAAAGCGGAATGACCGTCAATATGTCTCCTGACACTCAGGCATTGGAGGACGTCGTCATTACCGGTTTCTTCAACCGCAACAAGAACACCTTCTCAGGTTCAGTGACACAGATTAAGGGCGAGGAACTCAAGATGGTCACAGGAACCAATATAGTGACAGCCATCGCAGCCCTTACGCCCGGACTGGAGGTTCAGGTTAACAGCTCACAGGGGTCTAACCCTAACTATGTCCCGGAGCTCATTATGCGTGGTATGTCATCTTTCTCAAACGAAGGCCAGAGCGTAAACCAGCCTACCATAATTCTTGATGGTACTGAGATAAGTATGACCCAGCTCTACGACCTTGATATGAACGAAATAGAGAGCATCAATGTTCTCAAGGATGCTTCGGCCACGGCACTCTACGGTTCAAAGGCCTCCAACGGTGTGATTGTCATCACCAGAAAGGCAATATCCGCCAGCACCATACACGTGGCATACAACTTCACGGGAAACATTCAGGTTCCCAAACTTAACGACTACCGGCTTCTCACTCCTGCCCAGAAACTGGAATACGAACGTCTGGCAGGGCTCTACGATGCAGGCAAGGCCATTGACCCGACCAGCGGACTGCCATTGCAGTACCAGTACGATGAGCTGTACAACCGGCGATACAAGATGATACAGGCAGGACAGAACAGCGACTGGCTGTCACAGCCCGTACGTCCGGCTTTCAGCAATGACCACTCACTCCGCATCTATGGCGGTGCGGCAAATATACGATACGAACTTATAGGACGCTACTCCAATACCCAAGGTGTAATGAAGGACGACTACCGCCGGCGCTACAATGTCGGCTTCAACCTTGACTACTTTCTGAAGGACAACATAAAAATATCAAACCGCAGTACATACGCGGAAGTTTATGCCAAGGACACACCCTACGGGTCATTTTCGCAGTATGCGCGTATGAACCCGTACGATGCTATGTACAATGAGGACGGCAGTGTCAACACAGACCTGTCGTGGGATCTGGACAACCCGCTATACGAGGCGACTTTAGGTTCATTCTCCGACTCCGACTCACGTACGTTCTCAAACAGCACGGACTTGCGATGGGAGCTCAGCAAAGTATTCCGCGTTACGGGACATTTCAACATATCAACCGGTCAGAGCGGTTCCAGCGATTTCACATCGCCAAAGTCACGCAGTTTCAAGAACGAGGCGGACCTGTCCAAGCGCGGGTCGCTGCAAAGAGGCATAACCACATCCAACAGCTACAACGGCAACATAGTCGCATCGTTCAACAAGTTCTTCAGTGACGAATCGCTTGTAAGTGCATCGGCCGGATGGGAGATTGACCATTCCAAGACCCGCAGCGAGTATGTCAGTGCCATAGGTTTCTACAACGACCTGCTGTCATTCATCGGAAATGCGGCCGGCTACCCCACTACATCGTCACCTACGGGCACCCAGGGAGAATCGGCCGAGGTAAGCATGTTTCTCTCAGGCAACTACTCCTTCCGCAACCGCTATTTCGTTGACGGCACCTGGCGCCGCACCGGTTCATCGCAGTTTGGTGAGAACAACCGCTGGGGCAATTTCTGGTCGGCCGGCATCGGTTGGAACATAATGAACGAAAAATTTATGGAAGGCATAAAGGGCAAGTTTGACGTGTTCAAGCTGCGTCTCTCAACGGGATATACCGGCAAGGTATCATTCTCACCCTTCCAGGCAATGACAATGTACCAGTACTCAAACAACTACGAATACAAGAACGGAATAGGTGCCGTACCGATGACAATAGGCAATGTTGACCTTGCGTGGGAGCGTACGATGAACTACAATGTGGGTATTGACCTGTCGATGTTTGACCACAGGCTGAATTTTGTGTTCGACGCATACATACGCAACACTACAGATCTCCTGCTAAACAAGTCAATGGCTCCGTCCACCGGCGTCACACAGGCTATGGGCAACCTCGGCGAACTTCAGAACAAGGGTATTGAATTCCAGATTGACGGCTACATATTCCGCACCTCCAGATTCAACTGGAAGGTAGGAACCACCGGATACATCAACCGCAACAGGATTACAGAAATCAATCAGGCACTGAAAGAATTGAACGAGCGCAACCGGGAAATGGCCTCGGCCTACAGCTATCCGCTTCCGCAGTATGCCGAAGGCGAGAGTGTATCGGCCCTAAAACTTGTACGTTCAGCCGGAATCGACCCGGCTACCGGCAAGGAGGTCTATATAAAGCTCAACGGAGAGAAGACCTTCAACTACGATGCCACAGACAAGGTGCTGATTGGCGACACACAGCCGGCATACAACGGAACCATAAACACATCAGTATATTGGAACGGTCTGTCCGTCTATGCCCTTCTTGACCTGCGTATGGGAGGCTGGATTTACAATTCAACCCGTGCGACCAAGGTTGAGGGGTCCAACCCCAAGTACAATGCCGACCGGCGAGTGTTTGACGACCGCTGGAAAGAGGAGGGTGACATAGCATTCTACAAGAATATCGCCGATTCATCCACTCCGCAGCAAACCGACCGTTTCGCAGAAAAGGAGAACACCTTGAATCTCGGTACGCTCAACATCAGCTACGAATTCAAGCGCGAGCTGTGCGAGAAGATGCACATCCGTTCACTTCGCTGCGGTCTGAACTTTACCGACCTGATCCGGCTGTCAAACGTCAGGATAGAACGTGGTACGGACTACCCCTATTCACAGGGATGTGAAATCAACTTATCGGCAACCTTCTAAACTGTTAAGACATGAAGACAAGAATCATATTTGGAATGGTTGCAGCAGCAATGCTGACAGTCTCCTGCGAGGGCTACCTTGACATTATCCCTGACGGACAGGTCAAGCGTGAAGAGATGCTCAAGGCTCCGGAAGGCATTGAGGATGCTCTGTTCGGGGTCTATTCCCAGATGCGCCAACAGCCATTATACGGTATGGCACTGAGTATTTACGGAATAGAAGTGCTGGCACAGAACATGGACAGCCAGTGGTCGGATTTCAGCAACAATCTGGGAACCTACAACTGGGAATATTCAGATGTCCGCGACTGGAGCGAGGGTCTGTGGACTGAGATGTATCACAACATATCGAACGTGAATTCAGTCCTTGACGCAGAGCTGGTACGCGATGCAAAGGAATTCCCCTACACCATATATAAAGGTGAGGCCTTGGCTCTCAGGGCATTCATGCATTTTGACCTGATACGTCTGTTCGCGCCTCAATATACCTTGGACAAGACAGTCGGAGGCATACCCTATCAGAGTGAATTTTCGCTGAACACTCCCGACTTCGAGAGCCTTGAAGCCAACTACAGCCATATACTTGCCGACCTTACCGAAGCGGAGGAACTGCTCCTTGACGAAGACCTCCACGCCGGTGAGACACAGTTTATGATTGACCGTCAGACACACCTGAACCTCCACGCCGTAAGGGCCGAGCTGGCACGTGTGTATCTGACTATGGGCAACAGGGAGAAGGCCGCCGAATACGCCGGCAAGGTTATAGAAAGCAGTCCTTATACTCTGAAAGAAAAGACTGAGGTCATAAACGATGTGGCAGGCGTACTCTCGCGCAAGGAATGTCTGTTCGGAGTGTATTACGCAGACTTCTATTCCAATGTGAGCACATTGCTGCAACAGCAGCAGTCGTTCTATTCACTGGATCCGCGCGATGATTTTCTGGAACTGTACAACACCGATGCCGATGGACTTGACTACCGCCAGACAGCATATTTCACAGCCGTAGAGACTGGAGGAGAATTGCATTACCGTCTGTCCAAGTTCACTGACATATATGAACTGAACAATATGGCTGCCAACCGGCCGGCAGAGCTGATTCCGGGCATAAACCTGATACGTATGCCGGAAATGTACTACATCATGGCCGAATGCCTTATGGACAGCGATAACCCACGGGCTCTGGAATACTACAATGCCGTACGCGGCCACCGTGGACTGGAGCCAATCGGTCCGGAACGCGCTCTCACAATGGAACTGCTGAATCAGGAACGTCTGAAAGAATACTTCGGCGAAGGACTGACATTCTTCAACAGCAAGCGTCTGAATCTGACAATCACATCGGCCGACGGGACAAAGGTCTATCAGCCGTCAAATGACATCTACGTAGTGCCAATACCTGATGCCGAATATGCAAACCGCTATTAACCTGAAGAAATGAAGAAAACATCATTCATAGCCGCAGCCGCATTGGCAATGTCATTTGCCGCATCGTGCAGCGAAACCGGATATATGACATACGCCCCCGATGACAACGGCATATACTTCTGCCGCGACACCCTGACATTCTCCTTTTCGGTAATGTCCACCGATTCCACGACTCACGTTATGGACGTTCCGGTAAAAATTATGGGAACTCTGAGCGACGAAGACCGCGAATTCAGCTTTCAGATTGAAAGGCAGATGCCGTCCGATTCACTCCAGAAACTCATCTACGTTCCCAAGGACAGCAGTTTCGTATGGGCCGAAGATGGTGTACAGTATTCCATTCCTGACCACGTAATCATTCCTGCCGGGAGTATATACGGAGTAATTCCCATCACGATAGTCCGCGCGAAGCTTGACGGGAACTATGCGGATGGCTACACGCGCTACCGTCTGGTTCTGCGTCTGAAACAGAATTCCAACTTCACTCCGACACTTTCCGAAAAAGACCAGCTGAGAATCATACAATTTGACAATGCCATAGAGCAGCCGGCATGGTACGACTACAAGGGAGACAAGGTCTGGTATGAGAGCGAACTGGGTATGTGGCATCCGTACAAGATGATAAAGATGGTCGAGTATTTCCACGCGCTCAAGGATATTCTTCCGGAATCGTACGAGAAGATGGCAAAGCTCTACGGAGAGAACCTTGAGAATGTTCCGTACGGCGATTTTCACGTCTATAAGACCATAATGCGCAAGTACATCTACGCACCGATGTACAGTCATTTCAATGACCCTTCCAACAGGGAAATGATACTGGCAATGTATCCCGACTTTCCGTTTGATTTTCCCGATCCTTTTGCACAACAAGGCGCAGAGTAAGGCAATACACAGGTTTTTAATGAGCACTGAAGAACTATGATAAAATCCATATCAGCAAAAAGATACATTGCCGCATGTCTTGCATCGGCATTAGCCATTTTACCGGTACTGACCTCCTGTATCGCCGATGACACAACTTTGGCGGACAGGCCACTGTCTGAAATAATAATCAATCCGGCAAGCATAGAGAAGGTCTATAATATAAGCAAGAACGATATCCTGCGCATAAGCCCCGAAATCAGCCAGACAAATACGCCCAAGGAAGTCAGCTATACGTGGGAAATAAATCAGGAAGTCTTTTCAAATGACAAAGACCTTGAATACCCGGCAAAGTATCTGGGCACATACCAGTGCCGCCTGATAGTCGGCAATACGGACGGCAAATCATTCTATCCGTTCACTGTGAACGTCAATTCCCCCTACGAGGAAGGAATTGCCGTATTGAGTCAGGATGCCGATGGCAGAAGTATGATTTCATTTATGCTGACCCCGACGGAAGAAGGTACGGAAAGACATTTCACCGCCGGAGACTGCTTTGCCGCAAACAACGAAGATACCCGATTCGCATCGCACGCAATAGATATGGTACATTCAAGCGGTTCTCTGATTATTGCCTGTCAGGGTGCTGATGACTGGCAGTCGCTCCCTCAGCAAGGCCGTGGAAGCGATGTTCCCACCATCTATTACCTGAACGACAAGACACTTGTTGCCGAGAACATACTCACCGTCACAGAATACAGCGACTTCAAACCTACGAGGCTTATCATTCCATCGGTAGGGGCAGAGGGAGTCGCATACCCCATACTGTGCGAAAACGGCAGCGTTTATGAGTTCTCAACCACCGAAGGGGCCATTTCACAGCCGACCAAGCTGCAATCCAAATATGCACAGACCTGCACTGAACACGATGACGGCGGCTTGGGTTGGGAATTCGAGCTTATATTCTGGGACAAGACAGTAGGCTGCCTTTGCGAGATTTACAGCGGTTACGGGCCTTACTACTGCGGCAAGACATACCATCTGCTACGTGACGATGCGGCAAACGAAAACTATTTCGGAGGTAACGACATAGTAAAGATTGTTCCGATTGACCTGACCGACAGTCAGAAGCGTACCGAAAGCAGCGACATTCTGGTACTTACCAAGAATGCCTTCATGACCCGCAAGGTCATACTGGACAGCGGATTCTGGGTACACGACTATAGCAGCGGTGTAAACGTGCTGGCCGACAATGGAGGTTTTTCCATAGCATGTGTCGGCACCGACATAATCACAGAAAACACACCCTGCGTTGCCAACAAGACATTCTATTCACTGCTTTTCGGGAAAGGCAACAAGCTGATGCGCTGGAACTATACTACACAGCAGACTTTGGATAAGTCAACGGTATTGCAGACCTTCGGTTCTGCCAAGGCCGTCATCACCGACCTGGTCATCAGCCGTGACCATAAGACCACCTACGTAGCATTCTACGAACCGGAGCAGACAGGCCTGAACGGAAGCGTCTATGTGATTGATACGGATACAGGTGACATTCTGGAACGTCACGACAATGTCTGCTATCGTCCGACAAGAATGATTTACAAGAAGAAATAATCCGTGAAACGGAGATTTTATATAAGTTTGCAGACAAAGAACTGATTTATGAAAAAGATTATCACTATCGTCCTCGCTGCGGCTATGATTGCCGGTGTGGCAAATGCACAGACAAAGAAAGTTTCCATCCTCGGAGACTCGTATTCAACATTCAAAGGTGTCAACCCCGATGGCTATGCACCGTTCTACCCTGATGCAAACAACGATGTCAAGGAAGTGAGCCAGACCTGGTGGAGTCTTTACAATGAAACTATGGGCTATACTCTCGAAGTGAACGACTCCTGGGGCGGTACAACCATCTGCAATACCGGATATTTCCGCCGGAACGTTGCCAACTCATCATTCAACTCCCGTCTGTGGAAACTCGGCGATCCCGACATCATCTTCGTGTTCGGCGGCACCAACGATGCCTGGGCAAATGTTCCGCTCGGCGAATACAAGTATTCCGACATATCCAAGGAGGACTGCAACACTCTCCGCCCGGCATTGGCATATACGCTCGACGCGCTCAAGAGAATCTACCCGAAAGCAACCGTCTATGCTATTCTGAACTCCGAACTCAAGGAAGAAGTCAATGAGTCATTCCGCGAGGTCTGCAAGCACTGTGAAGTACAGCTTATTGAGCTCCACGACATCGAGAAGCAGAACGGACACCCATCCGTCAATGGTATGAAGGCCATCTGCGACCAGCTTGTAGAAGCCATCAAGTAACATAATGGTCCGGGACATTGCGCACGTAGCCCTGAATCCATTGGATATGGACAGGAGCGTGGAGTTTTTCGAAAAAGTTTTCGGATGGAAGAAGGAGTTTGAGCTTCATCACGAGAATGGTGATCCGTGGATTGTCTATCTGAAGATATGCAAGGGACATTTTCTGGAGCTGTTCTATGGCGGACAGAACGACCGCGACTATGCGCTCGATTTCAGGAAGACCGGCTACAACCACTTGTGCGTCACCGTCGGAGACATACGCAAGACACTGCAGGAGATTTACGACAAAGGATATATCGACTCACCGGAACCGGACATTGAAAAAAGTCTGAACAGGAACAGATGGCTGTACGACCCGGACGGCAACGGCATTGAACTGCAGGAGTATGTTCCCGAATCGGTGCAGATGAAAAGCAACGAGGCGACGTACGAGTTCGGCCGTGACGGATATGTGGGCCTCGGTCACGCCTGCTTTGTCTGCAAGGACATTGAGGCATCGCTTGATTTCTATTGTAACAGACTGGGACTCAAGCTGATCGGCATTCAGGACAATGAGCAAGGCCAGCCGTGGCTGTACTATGTGCGCATAGCGGACGGCGTATATCTGGAACTGATTCCGAACGGTGAGGGCGAGAACCCGAACAAAGGTTGGAACTCCCGCGGCTTCAACCATCTGTGCCTTGAGACTGACAATCTGCTGGAAGATGTGGAGCGATTCAGGTCATCCGGCATCGGAATAGTCCAGGAGCCCAAGACATCGGCCGACAGGAACTGGCAGGCCTGGATTGCCGACCCCGACGGCAACAAGATAGAACTGATGATGATAGACCCCGATTCCCCCCAGGCAAAATCAGATTCCTAAAATCGGAAATAAGCGGTTTACATATTTACATAAATTTGTCAGGCGGAAGGTTTGAGAATACAGGCGATGCCACTGCGGCAGGCTTCTCGCCTGAAGGATAGCCGAATACGGTAAAATCAATAATACCCCTTGGAGCATTCTCCGTCCATCCGGTAACGGTCAGCTTTACAATCTTGCGCAGAAGCGGATTGTTACCTGCATAACGATACGGGCCAATCTCCATAGGAAGAGGATTGCAATACTGTTTGGAAAGACTCTGCGCCTGCGCAGATACCGTCAGCAGCACACCAACGGCCAGAATAATCACTAATCGTCTCATTCAGGTAAGTTTTAGTCTCCATTCGCTATTTTCGAGTACCAGTCGCGCATAATGTAGAAGGCGGCCTTGCGGATTCCCTTGTCGGAAATGAGCCCCTTGCGGTTGAAGCCGTCCTGCATATCGGTCAGCACCCGGCGCGGCGAGCGGAAGTCGGTCAATATCCATGGAGTGCATCCTGACAGGCCTTCCATATTCTCAAGCATAGTTACGGAATGGCGATACAGTTCTTCCTGGAACTCCTCGGTGAAACGCTGGTTGGCCGGACCGTGATAGCCCTGCAGAGCACCGCCGCCGAATTCGCTTATAAAAACAGGCTTGTCCTGAGTGAACTCCCAGCGCACCCTGTCACACTTCTCCGGCAGACCATCGTACCAGCCCACATACTGATTGAAACTGAGCACGTCCAGATACTCCGCCAGCGGGTCATCCAGTGTCATCACACCGCCCGGCAGTTCCTTCTTTTCCATTGCCGCAGCCAGCAGGCGTGTCGGATCCAGCGAGCGTGCCTTTGCAATAAGCCTTTTCAGGAACTCCGTACGCGGAGCCGATATCGGAGTCTCATTCGCAATAGACCAGATGATGATGTTGGTGCGGTTTCTGTCACGGCATATCATCGTCTCAAGCTGTTCCTCGGCCGTCTGATAAGTGCCCTCGTTCTGCCACTGGATAGTCCAGTAGCACGGAATCTCGCTCCACACCAGCAGACCCATGCGCTCGGCCTGACGGATCATATTCTCATTGTGCTGATAATGCGCCAGACGCACGAAATTGCAGTTCATCTCCTTGGCCCAGCCAAGCAGCACCGATGCATCCTCAGGACTCCATGCGCGTCCCGAACGGAACGGAGCCTCCTCGTGAATGCTTATTCCACGGCAGAACAGTTCCTTGCCGTTCAGATACAGCTTCTTGCCGCGGGCCTCAATCGTGCGGAAACCTATCTCGTCCTCAACGAAGTCCGACGCCGTACTCAGCGACACCCTATATAATTTGGGATTCTCCGGACACCACAGCTGCGGTTTCGCCTTCAGGCTGAATGTGCCGTAGCCATTGGCATCCGTCTCAATCTGCACCTTCCCCTTCAGCTCCGGAATCTGCAGCGTCACGCTCTGGCTGCCGCCGTCCAGCTGCACCCATCCGGCAATCTGATTCTCGCTGCCCTTCTCCAGCTGGATGAAGTAATCGCGGATGAAAACCTCCGGTACCGTCACCACATTCACCGAACGGGTAATACCGCCGTAATTATACCAGTCAGTGTTCACTGTCGGCACTGCATCCGTGCGGCGGCGGTTATCGACCTTCAGAATCAGAGTGTTCTCACCGTCCTTCACGAAATCAGTTATCTCGAAGTTGAACGGCGAAAAGCCACCTTCATGAACGCCGAGCTTGCGACCGTTCAGATACACCACGCACTCGTAATTGACAGCATCGAAATGCACGAACGCACGCTGTCCCTCCTTCAGTTCATAGTTGAACAGACGGCGATACCAGATATTCCCCTCGTAATTCAGAAGCTTCTCCTCCTGCGTATTCCAGTCTCCCGGCACATGCAGGGTCGGCGCATCGTCGAAACTGTATTCCACCAGATCCTCCGGACGCTGGGCCTTCTGGTCACGGAACCATCCGTTACGGTCCTCATCCATGCGATAGTTGTAGTATCCCAGTTCGTAGATGTCAATCAGATACTTCCAATGCCCGTCCAGCATCTGGGTCTCACGTCCCGGAATGTTCTGGATGAGTGGACTTACGCCACTTGTATCCGATGCTGACGCAACCGTCGCAACGGCCATTACGCCGACCATCGCCACAATGAATGAAAATACAAATCGTCTCATCAGTGTCTCTTGATTATCAGCGGAGCAAAGTTATCACGATGGTTCTCTCGTAGCCTGAGGGGTATGCTCTGTAGGCATCAAAGATGCCACGGGCCGTACATCCTACGCCGGAGGTTGCGTAATCGAGATTCAGGGTGATGTTGCCGGAATCTTCCAACTGGTACTGATATACGCTCCTGGTCAGATTGTCCGTAGTGTATGGATACGCGTTGAAGGCGAAAGGCTCATTCATTGAGAACTCCAGTCCCTTGCCGTCAGAATCGGTGAAGCGCACCCACTTATTGTCCATTCTCAGACCATAATCCTGAGGTATCAGATATGGCTCGTACATATCCTGTACAGTAGTGTTCCATATTCCCATACGGTATCCGCTCTTTCTGTCAGGATACGATGCCTGCGGGCCTCTGCCGTACCACTCCACATTGGACAGGCTGCCGCCGAGGCTCATCGTGACACCAATCCTTGGGAGCCAGGCCGGCATCTCGCCCTGAGGATTGACCAGATGATGTACGGTTATGGTGCCGTCGGCATCAATACGGTATGAATAGACACTTTCCATACCGGCATTGGCACGGCCATAGATGTATGCGTCAAGCTGACGCTCACCCTGTGAGCCGAATATGGCAAGCTCCCTGACATTCACATACACCGAGCCGTCAACCTCACGTGCATCCACCCGGACAGGCACGTGACCGACATTGTCCAGACCGAACGAATAGTACATTGAGGCAAGTACAGAACCTGCCCCGATAGAGCCGTAGCCACTCTTGTTCTGGCTCATCGCAGCACGTGAGCTGTATGCGTTCCAGCCGTCAATCTCATTGGCCACAGGAGCTCTCCACACATTCAGTTTGAGAGGCTCCACAAGCAGATGTCTGCCGTCGGCCTCCATCGACACGAGTTCTCCGGTAGACTCGCTGAATGCGTACGAGAATCCTGCACCCTGCGCAATGAGTCTGCCGTCAGCGTGCGACAAAGTCACATTTCCGGTCGGTTTGACTTTCGGAGCCGCAGGAATATTCCAGTCCGCAAGTTCAAACTGTTCCCAGCAGACCTCGTGGCCCTCCGGTGCCCACAGCTCGTCCTTCGCCAGATATGCGCTTACCTCCAGCCTGTACATCCTGCCCGGCTTCGGTTCCGGCCTTGAATAATTGATAGTCACAGCCTTGCGCGATGCCGGGGCTATGTCCAGATCAAGCTTACCCGAGGCTACGACCTCGTCATCCTCTGTAATGGTCCACACCGTATTATATATGGAAGCATTCACGAAACTGTTCCTGTTCACAATCTCCACAGTGCCGTCACGCGGATCAAGAAGTGTGATGCGCAGAGGCTGCATACTCTTCTTCATCTGATACATCTCCGGCTGCGGAGTCCTGTCAGGCCATATACTTCCGTATGTCCTCGCACCGAGGCCGTATGTCCAGAATGTACCCTCGTTCTTCTCCTCCTCGAAGTCAAGCCACAGAGCCGCATCGGCCGCATTGAAGCCGTCCGACGGGACAACAGCCGCAGCGAATACGCCCACATTGTCAATAAGGGCATCGGCAACCGGTTCCCTCGTATCCTGACCGTGTCTCTCCTCGTCCCTGCCTATGCAGAGCGATAGCGGAAGATTGCGGATACGTCCGCTTGCCGCCTGACTTGCCACAACCTCACCGTCAATGTAGATGCTCATCTTCGCGCCGTCATATACCGCCGTTACATTGTGCCAGTTATTTTCCCAGTCCGATGGCAGATCGCCTGTAAGAGTCTGCTTTGAGCCATTGTCAATATAGAACTCAATCTTGTCCGCGCCTCTCTGTCTGAGACCGAACTGATTGCTTCCCTTCGTAATCATATATCCGCCGTACTTGTTGTATGAACGGGGACAGATGTCAAGTGTGAGTGTCAGCTGGTCGCCTGAAATCTCCACGTTGTCGGCACGGTACACCTGCACCCACTGCTCCATCCTGTTAAGGTCAATGGCCTTGCCTGTCCTGCCTTTCACAAGACGGGCCCTGCCCATTATGTTGGATTTTGTGGCATACGGGCTCTTGTCAATGAGAGTCCTTACCGGCTCCAACAGTCCGGGACTCACGAAATCCCATACGGCACCGCCCAGATGCAACGGATAGTCATCAATTTCTCTCCAGAAATCGTCAAAACCTCCTCCGCCATTGCCTGCCACAGACAGATACTCATCCATAAATGAAGGTCTCCTGTCAGACGTATTGTTACCGTATTTCAGTTCGTGCTCTATCGGAATAGGATAGCGCGGCCCCACTATATCCTCCGCAGCGTGCTTCTCTGCATTTCCACCATACATCCAATAGCGTGTAGGATCGTATTTTCTACCCTCCTTTATCACTTCGGCAATGGCATTTCCCTCACCGGACTCGTTGCCGGCACTCCAGAAAATCACACAAGCGTGGTTGCGGTCACGCAGCACCATCTGCCTTACCCGTTCCTGATACATCGGAACCCACTCAGGCATACTTGACACCCATTCCGTAGCGTGAGCCTCATCGCCGGTCTCGTCAATTATGTAGAGACCGTACTCATCGGCAAGGTCAAGATATTCATTCACAGGTGGATAATGCGAGGTTCTGACAGCATTGAAATTGAACTGCTTGAGAATCTCGAAATCCCTCCTGACAGTAGCCTCGTCCATAGCGTGGCCCAGCACAGGATGCTGCATATGCGAACATTGCGCACTCAGTTTGATTGGCTGGCCGTTCAGATAGAACACGCCATCGTTGATCTCGGTTTTCTTGAAGCCCATCCTCTTGCTCATTGTGTCAATGACATTGCCGGAAGCATCGGTAAGTGTCATTGTAAGATCGTACAGATTGGGAGTCTCGGCTGTCCACTTGAGTGGCGATGCGACCTTTGTCCTGAGGTTCACGGTATTCCTGCCGCCTGCCGCGACAGATATTCCTTCCCGAGTCATTTTTGCCGCCACCTGACCGTTGCGCGAAATCTCAGCCGTGAGTTTTAGACCATCGGCTGCCCGGGTATATGTCTTCACATCCACGGCAAGACTCACCTCCGAGTCAGTGAACGATTTGTCGAAATCAGTGATTACCTGATAATCGAAAATACGGGCATCGTGCGTGTGATAAACCGTCACATCATCGAATATGCCGGCCAGTCTCCAATAGTCCTGCATCTCTAAGTAGCCGCCGTCGGAATACTTCAGCACCAGCACTGAGAGCTGGTTGCGGCCCGGCTTCACGAACTTCGTGACATTGTACTCCGAAGGTTCCTGCGCTCCCTCGTTGTAGCCTACCTGCTCGCCGTTTATCCATACGAACGATGCCGATGCCACTTTCTCAAAGCGGAGGAACACCTGCTCACCCTTCCACGATGAAGGGATATTGAACGTGGTACGGTATGCACCTGTCGGGTTGTAATCCATCGGAATCTCCGGAGGAGCAGCTGAAAATGAGGTCTGGGTCTGCGGTCCGCGTGATGCATTGCCAGCCTGATTCGGATTTCTCGGACGAAGCGACGACCATGGAGTTGTGGTATTGCGGAAGAACGCCTGACCGAAGCCCTGCATCTCCCAGTTTGACGGAACCTCTATGTCAGACCACTTTCTGTCATTGAACGCTGTCTCGAAGAAATTCTGCGGAACATCGTAAGGTGACTCGCAATACAGGAACTTCCAGATGCCGTCAAGCGATATGCTGCCTGCCGGTATGTGGAATGCCCTGCCCTCTTCCTGTCCTTCGCCGAAGACCTCCAGATTCTCCACATAGTACGACAGGTTCTGCATATAAGGCTTTTCCTGCGCGGATATGGCCAACGATGACACTAATGCTGCTGCAACAATAACTTTTTTCATATTATCCGGTTTTTAAACGTGTTCTAATTATAAGTATGCAGGCTGGCAGCGGCAGCCGGCAGCCTGTCAACGCCGTACCACGCCACCTGCATGGCTATGAATGATATTACGATGAATACTAACACTGTCACACTCCTGTTTCTGGAAGGAATATGCTGTCCGATCAGCGTGGCAAGCCATGTGACTGCGGCCCAGCACTCCTTGGTGTCCCAGGTCCACCAGTCGCCCCACGCCTGTTTCGCCCACACCGCGCCGCAAAGCATCCCGAGCAGAAGCAATGACGATGCGGTGTCAGACAGTTTGCAGGACAGCACGCCAAAACGCTCCGCACACGTGCCGAAGCGTTCCGAATGTACCAGCGACAAAGAAAGCACACCGGATATCAGCGCAAGAGCCAGCGACGAGTAGGCAATCATATACATCACCAGATGCGGAACGAACCACCAGCTGCGGAGAGCAGGCACAAGTATCCCGAAGTTGATACGCGCTACAGATATGGCAGTGAACAGCACGGCCGTTACGACAAGCGCTATACCCAGCCAACGACTCTTCCAGTCAAGCCTCAGCCTCATAAACGCACCTGTTGCCAAAAGGAGCATACCAGCATATACCATAGTCAGCCAGGGATCGCGGACAAGTTTCAGCACTGCATATTCCCCATTCTCACTATCGTATCCATACTGATAGACGCGGTATCCCCTGTAGCAGCACGGATGGTTGACAGATGTCACAAACTGCTGTCCGTCAATATCCAGCGTACTTGTGTATTGCTTCGGGCTGATTCCGTCATCATAGAAATCTACCGTGAAATTTTCAAGCCTGATGTTGAAAGGTAGCGTAACAGCCCTCCCCTCGGCAGAGTATGCAACATTACCAGCCACATCACCGGTCACTGTCATCTGCGCATCAACAAAATCGGGCGCACCCCAGAAGGCCCCCAATACAAGCAGCAGCATTCCGGCGTGACTGACAAGAGCAGAACTGACACGCCCGCCCTGCAAATTGCCGGGTATCGCCATTTCCAGTGAGAACATCATCAGCATTGCCGCGCCCCTGAGCAACGGACTGCGATGCAACGGAATGCCCCAGGTTCCCTCGACAGCAGTCATAAACGCCAGCAGCGAAATGGCAATGACACCCAACACCCTGCCTGTCAGGATTCTGCGCAGTCGGCCATCCGGCAGGTACCTCCATAGCAGGAATACGCCCGTCACAAAAAGCAGTGCGAGGACAAGCGACATCGGAAAGTGGCATACAGATATATCGTTCATACACATCGTACTACAAAAATACTCAAATAGCTGACTTGCCGTTCCAGATAAACAAGTATTTTTGCCGGAGACCATATCTCCACCATGTAATGGTATCGGTTTTTGACATATCACCGGAACTGGATATTTCAGAGGAACTGCCAGATATGCTGGCCCTGCTGCCTGGATGGCGTCGGCAAAAGGCTTTGTCGTACAGGTTTGACAGAGACCGTTTCCTGTGCGCCAAGGCATACCTGATGCTTGAGGACATGCTGCGTACAGAATACAGGATACAGCATTGCCCGGAATTCTCGTACGGAAGCAATGGCAAGCCGTATTTCAAGGAACTGCCCGGTATTCATTTCAATCTGAGCCACTGTCACAAAGGTGTAGCGTGCGCCATATCGGACATGCCGGTAGGCATTGACATTGAAGAAATCCAGTTTGATGAGCCTGTGGCAGCAAGAGTCTTCAATGCCGATGAATACGCCCGTATCAAAGAATGTGCCAGTCCCGCAGAAAAGTTCACGGAACTATGGACAACAAAGGAAAGCTATCTGAAGCTGACAGGTCAGGGAATATGTATGGATCTGAAGAATGTTATTGCCGATGCGCACGATGTCCATTTTGAGACCGTCATCAACAGCAAGGCCGGATACGTCTATACAGAGTGTCATTAAAGTCTGCCAAGGTTGCCTCACACTGAAATAAGCAGTACCTTTGCGGACAGTTAATATCAAACAGTATGAGACATACATCGAAGGAGTGGTTTGGAGCTACGAGATACTGGTCTTTTCCGGTATCAGCAATGCCGGTGGTGGCGGCTTGCGCTTATCTGTTGTGGAAGGATTACGATGTGAGATGGCTCTGCGCCATACCCGCTCTGGTGGGAAATGTGGTATTTCACGCTGCCGGCAATCTGCTGAGCGACTGGTGGGATTACCGCAAAGGTGTTGACAACGAGGAGGCCTACGCCGTACCGAACCTTGTATTCCATCAGTTTGAGCCAAAGGAATATATGTGCTTCTCCATAGTCCTGTTCGCCGTAGGAACAGCTATCGGTCTGCTGCTCACGCTTCTATGCGGCTGGCAGCTTCTGATAATCGGCGGCATAGGCGCACTGCTCGCGGCAAGCTACTCGTTCTTCAAGTTCAGGGCAATGGGAGACATTTTCGTATTCACCTGCTTCGGAATACTTCCGGTGATAGGCACATCGTTCGTAGCCGCAGGTTTCATTGACTGGCACATACTGGTACTGTCCCTGCCGCTCGGTATCTTCACGATTGCGGTGCTGCACGACAACAACACCGTTGACATAGCCACGGACAAGGCATCCGGTATAAGCACCCTGCCGATGAAAATCGGTGAGGAGACATCGGTAAAGCTGTACATAGTCTATATGGTACTGCCATATCTCTTCGTAATAGTATTCTGCATCAACGGAATGCTGCCGTTCGCGGCTCTTGCCAGCCTGCTGTCGGTTCCTATCGCGTACAGTAATGCCAGCACCGCCTACGGCTATTTCAGCAAAGGCCGTGAGGCTATGATAGGGCTCGACCAGAAGACCGCACAGCTGCACCTGGCATTCAGCCTGCTGCTGTCCGTCGGCATTATTATCCAGTCATTCTTCTGATATGGACAGGCAATCAAGCCTATGGACAGGCATTGCAGTGGCAGCACTGCTATGGTTCTATATGTTCAGCCCCTGGACATCAGGAGTCAGCAATTTCTGGCTGAATATGAGCATATCGGCCACGATTCTCTGCTGCTTCGTGATAGCGGACAGACCCGGACCGTTCAGGATTAACTTGAACTGGAAGAAAATTGTCGGGCAGTTCCTGTCGGGATGCCTGATTGCCTTCGCCCTCTGGGGGGTCTTCTACATCGGAGACAAGCTGTCACAGCTGATGTTCGGCTTTGCCAGAACCCAGGTGGACAATGTATATGGAATGAAGGAGGGCACATCGCCCGTACTGATTGCGGTACTGCTTCTGGTGCTTATCGGTCCCGCAGAAGAACTTTTCTGGCGGGGCTACGTACAGCGTACTATGTCCGGAACGTTCGGTGCGGACAAGGCAATGCTCATCACCCTGGCCGTATATGCCCTGATACATATCTGGTCATTCAACTTTATGCTGGTGATGGCGGCTCTGGTGGCAGGAGCCGTCTGGGGGCTGCTGTACAGACTCAAGCCCTCCATGTTGCCGGCCCTCGTAGTATCGCACGCGCTATGGGACGCACTCGTATTCATTATAATTCCAATATAATATGTATTCCAGCAATTCCGACAAGATAACACGCGACTATCTGGACTCACTTCTTATCGAGACCCGCTATCTTGACTCTGTCATTCCCGACACGACGCTCAATCTGTTCGGGCACAGTTTCGCTACACCGATAATGACAGCCGCATTGTCCCACCTGTCCAATACGGCACCGGACGGTATGCGCATCTATGCCAAAGGTGCCGCACTCAGCAATACCGTGCATTGGGTAGGTATGGGCGATGACGCCGAGCTGGAAAGCATAGCCGCCACTGGCGCGAAGACCATAAAGATTATCAAGCCCCACGCCGACAACCGCGAAGTTTTCCGCAAGATTGGACACGCCATAAGCTGCGGTTGCATTGCCGTAGGTATGGACATAGACCACTCATTCCAGAGCAACGGCCAGTACGACAATGTGATGGGACTGCCGATGAAGGCTAAATCGACAGAGGAACTGCGCGAGTTCGTACAGGCGAGCAGCGTACCTTTCATAGTAAAGGGGGTGATGAGCGCCAAAGATGCCGAGAAATGCCTGTCTGTCGGAGCAGGGGGCATTGTGGTATCGCATCATCACGGTATGGTGGATTATTCCTGCCCTCCGCTGATGGTTCTGCCGGACATATTGAAAGCCACAGGAGGCAGTATTCCCGTATTCGTGGATTGCGGGATTGAGAGCGGTATGGACGCATACAAGGCTATGGCACTCGGTGCGACAGCAGTGTCGGTCGGAAGGCATCTGATGCCTATGCTCAAGGACGGGGAGCATGCGGTGTCGGACGAGATTAACAGGATGACTGCCACACTGGCCGGAGTAATGGCACGTACAGGAATAGCCGACACGACCCGTTTTGAGCCGTCCGTGATACATAAACGTAATTTCTGACAATGGAACATCATCACCATCACGACCATCACGGGCACACTGCGGAAATTGGGCAGAACGGCAAACTGGGAAAAGTATTTGTACTCTCCATTATTCTGAATTTCCTGTTTGTGATAGTCGAGTCCGCTATCGGCTTCGCAAATGACTCCGTAGGGCTATTATCGGATGCTGGCCACAATCTCGGCGATGTATTCTCACTGCTTCTGGCACTGGTGGCGTTCCTGATGTCCAAAACGCACGGCAAAGGGCGGCTCACATACGGATACCGGAAAGTGTCAGTGCTGATATCGCTATTGAACGCCATCATATTGTTGGTGGCAGTGACTGTCATAGTCATAGAGAGCATACGCAAGTTCACCTCACCCGAAGCCATTGACGGCAGTGTGATAAGCTGGACTGCAGGTGTGGGAATCATCATAAACGGTGCCACGGCAATGCTGCTGATGCACGACAGGCAGCACGACATCAATGCCAACGGAGCCTTCCTGCATATGATAGCGGACACTCTGGTATCCGTCGGAGTGCTCATATCCGGCGTGGTGATTTCACTGACCGGTTGGTATCTCATCGATGCGGTAATAGGTCTGGTAATAGCCGGAGCGATACTGATATCATCCTGGAGTCTCTTCACTGAAAGCCTGCGCCTGTCCATTGATGCCGCACCGAGGGACATTGACATTGACGGTGTAACATCTGTCCTGGCTGCAATAGACGGTGTGAAGGACGTGCATCACATACACATCTGGTCCATAAGCACTACAGAAACGGCTCTCACTGCCCATCTGCTCGTAGAGAGGATTGAGGACAGCGAACGTATACGCCACGAGGCGAAACATATACTTTCCGAAAAGGGCATCGGGCACTCCACTCTTGAACTGGAGACGAGCGACTGCGGATTCGAAAGGTGCTGAGCCCCGGCCTATTCCATATAGAAATCAAGAATACGCTTGCGCACCAGATATTCATATTTGGCACGTACGGCATTCTGTTGGGCCTGGAGCAACTTCTGTTGGGCCTGCTGCAAGTCGAAGATATTGCTGCGTCCTGCATCATACCTCTCCTCCTCGTAACCCACTGTGATGCGCGAGGCTATTACAGACTTCTCCGCAGCCTCATACTTGTCTTTGGCCACATTGGCATTGTAATATGCAGTCTCTATATCCTTGCGCAGGTTCTGACGCGCGTCATCCAGCATCATTTCCCTATACCTGACATCCAGATTCGCGCTGCGTATGTTGCTGCGGGTCTTTTTATAAATCAGAGGTATCACTACATGCAGGCCGACCACCTCATTCATAAGATTTCTGAAAAAACTGAAATCAGCCATATCCCCTCTGATTTCCTTTCCGAAAAAAGCAGGGAAAAAGGCTCCGATATACCCCTGGAACATTACAGACGGATACAGTCCCGAACGGGCCACCTGTACCTGGGAACGGCTGGCCTCTATCATTGACTTTGCCTCGATAATTGACGGATATGTCTCCGACACACCGTTATAGACGATTTCCGGAGACAGAGGAAGCACTGTGTTCCCGTCATTATCCATCTCAGCCACATCGAAGTCCCCGTCGGTCTCCAGATTAAGCAGCTGACGGAGCGACAGCAGGGCAAGCGTAGCCTGTCCCTTCGCATCAGTCAGAAGATACTCGTCATTGGACAGCTGCGATTCCGCCTCAGCCTGTTCGCTGCGCGGACGCTTTCCTTCCTCCACAAGCGCAGTTGCCCTCTCCAGAAGTTTCTTCGACACACCCACCTGAGCGTATGCCACATCAGCCATACTCTTGTAGTACAGACATTCCAGATAATACACCGCGACATTTATCTTCATATCCTTGCGGGCATTATCAAGATTCGCAGTGGCGGACTGCAGGGCGAACTCATCGGCCTTGACACTGTTCTTAACCTTGAAGCCGCTGAATATCGGCATCGTTATAGCCAGACGGGCAGTTGTATATGACAGATCCCTGTTCTCGTCCTTGATTTCATCTTCCACATAACCGGTAGCAAGATTATAATTACCGAAGCTCACCTGTTCTCCCAACTGCAGGCTCAGATCCGGCAGACGCTGGTTCTTTGCGGATTCCAGCGAAACCTGCTGCTTGGTTATATTCAAGTCACGCTGCAATATGTCAATATTGTGCTCCATTGCATAATCTATGCACTCGTCCAATGTCCACTTGTGTTGTGCCGGAAGGCCTAATGCGGACATCAGCAGGAGCGATGTTATGCCAAGACGTATTCTGATGTTCATAATCCGCTTTGTTTATCAGTTCACTTTATTTCCTTTCAGCAGACAGTTCCCATCCACTCCGCTGAGTATCTGGATATAAAGGCCGTCGCTTACGCCTACCTCCACAGGAATGCGTTCCCAAGTCTGATGTTTTGTGTCCTTCACGTCCGATGTCAGACACCAGACGTAAGCCTTGTCCTTCTCAAACTCAATGCAGGTCTCATCAACGGACAATACATCGTGTACTTCTTCAAGAACTATCTCCGCATTGACGCTGTATCCGGAACGCAAGGTCACGCCTTCAGGAATCACAGTGCTGGCCTTTATCTCAAACTGCATGGCTCCGTTCTGCTCAACGCCCTCAGGTGCGACATATTCCAGCACAGCAGGTATCCTGACATTCTGCATAGCACCCGGAATAAGTACCAACGGCATTCCCACCCGAAGCAGATCAACCTCAGTCTCATCAATGTTGCCCTTAAACTGCACATCCTCCATATCCGCTACGGAACAGATTGTAGTGCCGTCGGAGAACATACTGGTACCTGATACGGAGGCGCCCTCCTTAACCGGAACACTCATCACCATACCGTCCATCGTGCTCTTGACCACGGTTGTATTGATATTGCCGGAACGCTCTGACGAACCTGTGGTGACAACCTCAAGCTGGGACTCAGCCGACAGGAGGTTCTCCTTTGCCACAGCCAGCTTCGACTCGCTTGCCTCGTATTCCTCACGGCTCACCACACCTTTGTTGTACAATTGCCTTGTACGCTCCGACTCACGCTCCACCTTCTCAAGCTCAATCTTGGCGGACTCTATATGAGACTTGACCTGATCCAGCTTGTCCATATCCGGTATAACCTTTATGCGGGCTACAACCTGACCGTCACGCACCATATCACCGGGCTGCACAAGCAGTTCTGTGATGATACCTGTGGTCTGCGGCTTGATGTTGACCCTTCTTCTCGGGTCAATATTACCTGTGGCCACGGTACTGCGCACCAGAGTCCTGACCTCAGGTTTCACTGTCTCATATACATCAGGAACAGGCTGTGCCTGCTTCCAGAGAAAATAAAACGTGTAGAGTACGAACAGGCCCAACAGAACCCAACCTGCAGTTTTCAGCGTTTTCTTAATTTCCATATATCTGTTATTTATTCTTGTTTCGACAACAAATCAACCACTTCCTGCTCCACAACCTTTCTGGCCGGAACAAATCCTGCCAGGGCACCACCCACAATCATCAGCAACAACGCTCCTATCGTAATGCCAAACGGAATCTGCGGTATCCCGAGGAATCCGTCTCCGTCAAACCCGGATTCCACCATACGCCGGAGGAATGTCACGACTCCCAATCCTGCCGCCATTCCTGCAAAACCTGCGGACACGGTCAATATAAGACTCTCGCAAACAACCTGCAGCACTATCCCGCGCGGATTGCTGCCGAGCGAGAGACGTATGCCAAGTTCCTGACGCCGTTCCCTGATGGATATCAGCATTATGTTGAATATTCCCAATATTCCGGCAATAAGCATTCCTGCACCGACCACCCAGGTCAGCACATTCACGCCAACGAACACCACCCCCCACTGCTGCACATAACCCTGCATACTCACTACCTCTATGGCGTGCTCATCGTCCGGCGACACATTGTGCATCTCACGCACAAAGTCCAGAAGCTTATCCTCATCGCCGGCCAAATCAGGAGTTATATCCATCAGCGCGTATGCCACATCAAACTTTCCCTCCAGTTCATATACTGCATTGCCTGTAGTATATGGCACCAGCACAAGTTCGTCTTCATTCTCGACCACCTCCACGACCTTGTTCGTCTTGTGAATCACACCGGCCACAGTGTAGCTGAACTGCCCCACGCGCAACTGCTTGCCGCAGGGATTCACATTTTCGCCATACAGGCGACTGGCCACATTCACACCTATCACGCATATCCTGCGCTTATGCATCATATCAATGTCGTTGATGAAACGGCCATATCGCATCTCCAACGGAATAGGCAGGAAATACGACGGCATCACGCACTGTACCTTCGCAAAACCGGTTTTCCCATTATCCGCCACAAGCCGTTTGTCACCGTTTATCAGACTGATGCCGCCTGTCTGACGCACATTACGGCTGAACTTTTTCTCTATCACCTCCAGATCATCGTAGTAAATGCTCCACATACGGCTGTTCGACATACCGTGATACGGGAGTGTAGTAAGTTTCGGACTGAACAGAAGCGTCTCATAATCAGTAGTGCTGAACAGACCCATGAATCCGTGATTCAGGCCGCTGAATGCACCGACCACCCCCACAAGCATGAATGTTCCCCAGAACACACCGAAAGCCGTCAGAAGGCTTCTTGTCTTCTGCTGGCTGATGGTGTGCCAAATTTCTGTCCAGAAATCCCTGTTGAACATAACGCTACGAATTTAATGCATCCGTCAGTTCCATACGGATGGCCTGTCTTGCCGGAGCCCATCCGGCTATCAGCCCTCCTATGACCAACACCACATTGGCAGCAAGGACCATCGATATCTCCACGTCCATGCTACCGAACACATTGTACGCCGAACTACCCATGTCCGCAGTCATAACAGACACTATACGCATCACGCCTATGCCTGCCATCATACCCACATAACCGAAAATGAGCATTGTTATTATAGCCTCCAGCAACACCAGACTCATAATGGAGAAATCCGATGCACCCAGCACACGGCGCAGTCCAAGTTCGAAGGTCCTGTCCTTGACAGACATGAACATAATGTTTCCAACACCGACTATACCTGATACCAAAGCAAGCAGGCCTATTATCCATATTGCTATCGATACAGTGGTAAGCAGACCGCTAACCAGCAGGAAGAAATCCATATTCTCCTCAATATTGAGAGCTGCCACATCAGAGTTGTCAAAACTTTTGTGTTTGGACATCTCATCGTACATTTCCAATTTGAATTGCCCGTTGGCCTCCTTGGTGTCCAGACCATCCAGGAAAAGGCAAAGTTCATCGTAATGTCCTGACGGTTCCCACAGGAAAGTGGCTGTAGGCCGTGGCACAAAGGCATCATTCACCAGAATGAAACTGCGTACAGGCTCATATATGCCCACCACCATGAATGGAACACCGCCAAGCTCTACATACTGTCCCAGAGCATCAGAGCCCTTGGTTGACAGCAGGAGCGATGACAGACGGGTGGAAAGCAGGCAGACCTTGCGATGGTTCTGCAAATCAAGGTCGTTGATGTCACGTCCGTATTTTACCTGAATATACCTCGCATTCATGTAGCCGGGTGCCACGCCCCATACCTGCAGAACCGTACTGTAGCGTCCTTTGGAAGCCTGCATCTCCTTGTTGACCATAGGGATGACCTTCGACACGGTCTCCGGGAACTGACTCTCCAGAAAAGCCGCATCATCATCGTCAAGATTAATCTTACGGCCTTCCTGACGTCCCATGAACGGCATCGCGGTCGTACCCGGCATTATGTGCAGGATATTATAGCTCATATAGTCATAATTCGAGGATATGCCGCGTATCAGCCCCTGACCGACACCGACCAGAACAATCAGCATGAATATACCCCATGCCGTCGATACGCCTGCAAGTATGCTGCGTTGCTTGTTCATCCTGATGGAGGCGAACACCTCAGCAAACATCTCCCTCATATCCTGATATCGTCTATTATCCTGCCGTCACTCAGACGTATCCTGCGCTGTGTCTGTTCCGCTATCGAAAGTTCGTGAGTGACTATTACCATTGTAAGTTTCTCATTCTTATTGACATCCTTGAGAAGATTCATTACATCCTGAGTGGTTGTACTGTCCAATGCTCCTGTAGGCTCATCGGCAAGTATTATCTTGGGATGCATAGCCAATGCCCGGGCAATGGCCACACGCTGCTGCTGTCCACCGGACAACTGGCTCGGAAGATGATCCCAGTGCGATGCCAGACCCACACGCTCCAGATAGTTCATAGCAATGCTGTTGCGCTCTTTCTGGCCCACTCCCCTGTAATAAAGCGGAAGTGCCACATTCTCCATAGCATTCTTGAAGGAAATCAGATTATAGCGTTGGAAGATGAATCCTATCAGTTCATTTCTGAGCCGCGACTGCTCCATACGGCTCTGTCCCTTGATAAGATGACCCGCCAGATGATACTCGCCCTCATCATACGAGTCAATTATGCCCATTATGTTCAGGATTGTGGATTTGCCGGATCCCGACGCGCCCATGATACTCACAAGCTCGCTCTCGTCAATGTGAAGGTCTATGCCTTTCAATACGTGCAACGGCTCCGCACCGGGATATGTCTTGTGTACGCCTTTGAAATCGATCATTTGAATTTCGCAAATTACTAAAGAACCCAGTTGGAAACGACTGGAACTGAAGTTTACAGTGCAAAGTTAATGAATAATATTATATATATACTGGTATAGTATACAGGGAATGTCAAAGCCATTCTCTATCTGGGTCTCTATACCACCGGAACCGCCAGAAGAAAACGTGCACTTGAATATTACAGGGCAACAGCACCGTGCACGACGGGACCTGTATTTCCCATCGTGCCGGACAGAAGCACATCGGTGCAGGATTCCAGTTTACAATCCGAAAT
This sequence comes from Bacteroidaceae bacterium, assembly GCA_024398595.1. Taxonomy (GTDB): domain Bacteria; phylum Bacteroidota; class Bacteroidia; order Bacteroidales; family Bacteroidaceae; genus Colenecus. The sequence continues at coordinate 35,442 of JAKSIX010000007.1, forward strand.
TAATCAGTTCGTATTCCCGCGAGCCGAGCCCTATCTTCTCAGCCTGTTCCAGACAGGCACGCCACTCAATCTCAGGGTTGGAATTCTTGAACGGGTCGTGATGATCCACGAAACCCGGCTTATGCATATTGTTATAGAGTTGACCGCCAGGTAACGGCGTAGCATTGAGACACGCATCCACACAGGCCCAGTCAAGTGCCACAGGATCATACGATGCGAACATTCCTACATCCGGAAGTATCGCCACATCGTTCTCGCAATGGCAGTCGCAGTTAGGAGAAATATCACGTACCACACATACGTGGAATGATGGTCTGCCGTCGAGTACAGCCTTCGCGTACTCTGCCATACGGCGGCACAGCAAGTCATTGGCATTATAATCCATAAATGCCACGGCATCGAAATTGCAAGCGCCTATGCATCGTCCGCAGCCCACGCATTTTTCCAAATCTACGGTCATCTTGCGTGTCTTCCCGTCAAATACCAGGGCATCACTGGCGCAAGCCTTCTGGCAAAGACGGCATCCGCGGCACAGATCGGGATTGATCTGGGGCTTGCCGCTATTGTGCTGCACCATCTTGCCGGCACGTGAGGCGCAACCCATTCCTACGTTCTTGATACAGCCGCCGAAACCTACATTCTCGTGTCCCTTGAAATGCGACAGCGTAATGATTATATCGGCATCCATTATGGCGCGGCCTATCAAAGCCTCCTTTACATATTCGCCGCCCTTGACCGGCACGGCAACATCGTCAGTACCCTTCAGACCATCGGCAATTATAAGCGGACAGCCCACCGTCATAGGCGTGAATCCGTTCTCCCACGCACAGTACAGATGCTCTATGGCATTCTTGCGCGAACCCACATACAACGTGTTGCAGTCAACCAGAAAAGGCTTACCGCCCATTTCCTTGACTATATCGACCAGCACACGGTCATAATTCGGGCGAAGGAAGCCGAGATTTCCAAGCTCACCGAAATGAGTCTTTATGGCAACGAACTTGCCGTTCATATCAATGTCACAGATACCTGCGGCCTTGACCAGTTTATACAATTTTTTAGGAATACCGTCTCCCAACGCCTTTGTGTGAAAATCGGAGAAATACACTTTTGACTTTTCCATGCTTACACTTGCTACCTCTTGCTTCCGTTAATACGGATTTACACGCACAAAATTATTAAATTTCCGTAACTTTGCACAATGACAGATAATACATAATCAATATGCTGATTGATTTTAACGGTATAAGCGAGACAATCAACCCCAACTTCAAGGGGGGCAACAAGTCCGTAGGCACAAGGGGCTTCTCGGACGGAGCGAACAAGATAGTAAGGCTCAGACTGGAGCCAGGCTCAAGCATCGGGAGTCATACCCATCAGAGCAACAGCGAGATTATGATGATTCTGAAGGGAAAAGGTCACATTATTTATGACGGAAGCGAATTTGATATAGCGGAAGGACAATGTCATTACTGTCCGAAGGGACACACCCACAGTCTGATCAACGACAGCGGCTCCGACATTGAAGTCTTCGCCGTCATACCCGAACAGTAACGTCAGGCTTGCCGCAACGTACTTTTATCAGCAGTACGCCTATGATTATCCAGAGCAGATCCCTGACTCTGCATATAATTGCCACGAAAGCACCCACGCTACCTGTCATTGACAGCCCTGCTATCGCCAGCGCGAATCCACCCTCCCTTGCACCCAGCTGCATCGGCATAAAGAAGCACAGGTTCGACAGCAGCGAGGTGAATGCTATTATCATTATGCTGTCCAGCAGAGTTGCATCTGAATGAATGGACAGCATAATCAGATAAATCTCAACTCCAGTAAGGCAGCGTGACGCAAACTCATACGCAAAAGATTTGATGAACGCCATACGCCGTTCTCCGTGTAGCGATGCAATCTGCTTGTCAGCACGGACAAACGCATCGGCGTGCTTTTCGTAGAATCCGGTAATTTTCTTCCCTATCAGCGGCAATTTGCACAGCAAGCGCATCAGTTTGTCCGCTATACCTTTCCTGTATCCAATCATAAACAGATACACCAGACAGGAGCATACTATTATGGTGGCAATGCAAAAGCCTGTTATCCAGCCTTCCACGTCATAGAAGATGAGAAATACTATCGCGGAGCATAGCCAGAACGAGATATGGCACAGCACGTGCATCATAGTATAGGCAACTACGGACGATGTAGCCCTTACTCCACCCACAAGAGGCGTAAGCTCCATTATCCGGTAAGGTTCCCCTCCCATAAGTCCGCAAGGAGTGGCATCGTTCAGCGCGAAGCCGGAAATGGTGTATTTGTACATCTGCAGGAATCCGACCTTCGGTGCAGACGCGCCGCCGGTATTTTTCAAATCAAGCAATGACAGCCAGGAAAAAGTATTCAGCAGATAAATCACGAGCCAGAGCACCATTATCGCCACAAACCACCATCCGGCATTCCTGATATTCTCCCACAGTTCGTGATAGTCAATATCAAAAGTGAGCAGCATCACTGCTATCGCCACAAGTCCCAGAGCCCAAAATATATTCTGATATTTTTGCTTCATTCTATCGGTATTCTATTCAAATGCGCGCAAAGGTAGTCATTTATTCCCTACTATGCGTTACCTTTGCACAACTGAATTGAAATCGAGACAAAGGAAATTCACGACCCGAGAATCGCTCAGGCTCTGATGATATACGTATATGCAGACCGTATTGAATTCCGCATGAAGAACTATGGGGAAACAGGTACAATACAGTCTGACACAAAAGGCAAAGGCCCTGTCACCATCCGGAAGGATCTGACACCCTACACCGTATTCAGAGAAGTATCCATAATCACAAACGTACCTGAATACAAATACACACCACCAGGGAACAGCACCGGAATTTACGACCTCTCCGGCAAACTGATACCCGACGGCGGAACACTGTTTGAAAGAAATCAGCTCCCGTGCGGAATCTACATAGTCAACGGTCAGCAGATTCTGGCACGCTGATTATAATATATCTTAGCTACAATTACGCAGAATTCTGATATATTTGCGGACACACATTATATAATCACAGGCAAAATGGAAACGACATACAGAGAGAAACTGGCCAGGTATATCATCATTCTGATAACAATAGCCATCGTAGCCGCAATATGCCGGTATCTGAGAACTGTGCTTCTGTACATCATTCTTGCAGCCGTCATGGCATTGTTAGCTTCTCCTATATGCAGGCTCGTCTGCAAAATCCGCATCAAATCGCACCATTGTCCCAGATGGTTGGGCGCAATAGTGGCCATAGCCTCTGTCTTCGCCATTCTGACAGGCATAGTCACCACTATCGTGCCGTTTGTGCGCAGTGTCATACAGGACATTTCCACGGCCAACATCAACAATATGGCACAGTCCATAGCTGTACCTCTGTCACAGATAAACGAGTGGGCAGTAACCTATTTCCCGAATGTCGGGCCGGACTTCAGAATCGAGTCTGTAGTGCTGGAACAGCTTCAAGGCATGTTCGATGCAGGCACATTCTCATCGGTGGTCGGCTCCGTGACATCGTTCGTCGCAAGACTCGGCGTGACAATTTTCGCCGTGGTTTTCATCTCGTTCTTCTTCATCAAGAATCCGGGAATGATGACATCGCTGGTCACATCCGTATTGCCCGATGAATACGGCGATAAGGCCAGAGCATCCCTTCACGAGAGTGGCACGCTGGTATCGCGCTATTTCGTAGGGCTGACCATTGAGGTGCTGGGAGTCTCGCTCATCAATTTCCTCGGTCTGCTGTTCATCGCCAGAATGGGATTCCGTTACTCCATAGGCATCGCCTTCATGACCGGCATACTGAACATCGTCCCCTACATCGGTCCCCTGCTGGGAGGTGTAATAGGCGTGACACTGTCACTGATAATCAAGTACGTCTGCGCCACATCCTTCGGCCTGGCAGTAGGTCTGCTGCCGTTCATACTGATTCTCGCCAGCATATTTACCTTTACCCAGCTGATTGACAATTACGTCTATCAGCCGGTCATCTACTCCAACAGCGTCAAGGTTCACCCTCTGGAGATATTCATAGTATTTCTGATTGCCGGCCAGATAGGCGGTATGGCAGGAATGCTTGCCGCCATCCCCGCCTACACCGTAATCCGCGTAATCGCCAAGCAGTTTCTCAGCAACGTGAAAGCCGTCCGCGAACTCACCGCGAAGTAAGAAGTTGTTTGAATCGCACTACATCAGCGAGTCGAAGTCGAAACGGTCGGCCTTGCGGTAACCGAGAGAAGTACCACTGGCCAGAAGTTCATTATTGTCGTTGAAAATCTCCACACGACAGAACGGTATCTTACCGTGGTCGCACGAGACTGAAGCTTTTGCCGTAAGATGTTCACCCTGACGGGCAGGGTGATGGAATGTCATAGCATTCTCCAAACCGACGGTGACATTGCCCCGACTGTTCATAGCTGCGGCTATGGCAAGGTCTGCGAATGTGAACAATGCACCGCCCTGGCAGATGCCGGCACCATTCAGATGCCGTTCCTCTACCGTCATTTCCGCTACAGCAGAGCCTTGTTTCACCTCAATGAGCTTCATTCCGTTATTCGCCGCAAAACGGTCATTTGTATTGAGAAATTCCTGCAATGTCATATTTCCTACCGATATTCCTATGCGAAAGTAAGGAAAATCCCGTAACTTAGCATCACATGCTGACAAATGTCATAATGCAAACTACGGAACGGACATACATAGCCATTGACCTGAAGTCATTCTTCGCCTCGGTAGAGTGCGTGGAGCGCGGGTTGGATCCGCTCGACACGAATCTTGTGGTAGCAGATACCAGCCGTACCGAGAAGACCATCTGTCTGGCTGTCACACCATCGCTGAAGGCTTACGGCATCAGCGGACGCGCACGTCTGTTCGAGGTCATACAGCGCGTGCGTCAGGTCAATGAGGGACGCCGTCTCAGGGCTTCCGGATACCATCTGAATGGCAAATCGTACTCTGACGCGGAGCTGAAAGCACATCCCGACCGGGAGGTGGATTACATTGCCGCACCACCCCGTATGTCCTATTACCTCCAGTACAGCAACCGCATCTACGACATATACCTTAAATATATAGCACCGGAGGACATCCACGTCTATTCCATAGACGAGGTGTTCATTGATGCCACCGGCTATCTGTCAAGCCGCAAAATGAGCGCACGCGAACTTGCAATGACCATGATACGCGATGTGCTGCGACAGACAGGCATAACCGCAACTGCCGGCATAGGCCCGAACCTCTATCTGTGCAAGGTCGCAATGGACATCGTGGCGAAACACATACCTGCCGATAAAGACGGTGTACGCATTGCCGGACTTGACGAGATGACCTATCGCCGCGAGCTTTGGAATCACCGTCCCCTGACCAGTTTCTGGCGCGTAGGGCAAGGTACGGCCGACAGGCTGGCGGTATATGGCATTGACACCATGGGCAAGCTGGCCAGATGCTCCATTGAACACGAGGAGCTGCTGTACAGCATGTTCGGTGTCAATGCAGAACTGCTGATAGACCACGCCTGGGGATGGGAGCCCTGCACCATCAGCGATATCAGGGCCTACCGTCCGGAGAGTGCTTCTCTAAGCAACGGTCAGGTGCTGAGTACACCGTACGATACGGACAAGGCGCGCGTAGTGATTCACGAAATGGCCGATGCCGCCGCACTGCGGCTTGTACGCAAGCATCTGGTGACGAATCAGATTACCGTCACCATAGGATACGATGCAAGCAACCTGACCGATCCCGGCATCAGCCCCGGCTATGACGGCAAGGTCAGAACCGACCATTACGGGCGCAAGGTTCCCGGGCACTCTAACGGAACTGCCCGGTTTGAGAGCCACACTTCCTCCACACGACTGATTTCAGAAGCGGCAGTGAAGCTGTACAACGACATTGTAAACCCGAATCTGCTGATACGCAGGCTGAATATCAGCACAGACAACCTCATAGGCGAGGGCACCTCAGGCATCCATCCCGCATCGGAGCAGCTGGATCTGTTCACAGATTATGAGCAACTGGAGCAGAAACGCGAAAACGAAAGGAAAGAACGTGCCAAGGAACGCAGAATGCAGGAGGCACTCATTGACATCAAACAGAAATTCGGCAAGAATGCCATACTGAAAGGCCTGAACTTTCAGGAAGGGGCAACCGCCATTGAACGCAACAGGCAGATAGGAGGACACAAGGCATGACAGACAATTACGAAGACATAATCAACTTGCCGCATCACGTATCGGACAAGCACCCGCAAATGCCTATGACGGCACGCGCGGCTCAGTTCGGCTCGTTCGCCGCCCTGACCGGACGTGATACATCGGCACTGACAGACCCCAAGACAATGGAGAAACCGCATTACAATGTAGTTGCCGCCGCAATATATAAGGACGGCAAATTTCTCTGTACCCGGAAAGGCCAGACCAGATATCCGTACACCACACTGAAATGGGAATTCCCCGGAGGTAAAATCGAGGCCGGAGAAACACCGCAGCAGGCTTTGCGCCGTGAGCTCATGGAGGAAATGGACTACCGCATAGACGTAGGCAGACATCTGATTACCGTAAATCACGAATATCCCGATTTCAGGATAACTCTGTCTGTCTATCTGTGCACTCCTGCCGGGAGCTCATTTACATTGAAGGAGCACAATGCATTCAAATGGCTGTCTAAAGATGACCTGCATACCGTTGACTGGGCCGATGCCGATGCCGGCATCATAAGACTGCTGTCCAAATAGCATCCTGCCGTCACCAGTTTCTTAATATTTGTATGCCCAATAAAATACGATAACAAGAAAGCTCTCTTTGGCCTATCGGCCTTAGAACATCATCACTCTTCGACATACTGAAAGCAAAAAAGTTAGAAGAATATCTGGTGCACCCATATATTTATTGAATTTTTCAACAAACTGAAAGTTCTCTTATATGAAAGTAAAAGAACCTGCCGTAAAATATAATGCCATGCCATCTATCTCTATTATGCGCAGTAGGTTAGTTCAGGCTTTTGAGAATGAAAATGATGCAGATTTCATTCAAATGATGTATGCATACATGCTTCAGAAGAGAAATGAACAACAAGCTGGGCAAAGTGCTAAGTATTCCTTGTCAGAACTTAAAGGCATCATCGCTTTGGAGAATGACAATGGAATGTCGTATGATGAGATGCGCATGGCGTATATGAAAGATAAATTTTCGCTATAAAAATATTTCTTGATACAAATGTTGTGATGGATTATCTTGCATCACGTGGAGATGTTGAACCAGTAAATTGCATCTTCAAGCAAATAGAAGACAATGTACATTCTGCATTTATATCAATCGGTTCTTTCTACACCATAACCTATCTTCTTACTGAGATATTTCTTAAAAATAAAGGTATTGAGAAAGCAGAAAGAATCCAAATGCTACGTGACACATTGGGGTCTTTACTTGGATACATAAATGTTGCGGGACATACAAAAGCTCATCTGTTGGATGGAGTCAGGGATATGGAGTTTCAAGATTTAGAGGATTCATATCAGTATCAAGCTGCTTTGGTTGCAGACTGTGGATGTCTGATAACCAGCAATATCAAGGATTTCAAGGATTTGGATTCGCCACTGATTGATATTGAATCAGATTTCTGTACATATAAGGAAGCAGCTTGGACAAATCACGGTCATACCTGACAGATTCCCCATCATATTTGACAAGAGACTCATACGAACGGATATCGACATGCACCATCCGATGCTTCAGCTCATTCCTCACGCTTTTCTCCCACACGTCCATACTCTTGTTTTCCTGACCGGAAACAGGTCTGAAGCCAAGCAGGAGTTCCTCCATATTCCATCTGTTATGCTCCACCTGTTGCAATATGTCCAACTCATCATCTGTGTATGACTCCGGAACAGAACCTGAAGAGATGTTCCTGATTTTAGTCCACACACACATTGCGTTATACAAGCTTGACCAATGCGCCGATACCAAAGATTTTGTGGAGGGTATCTCATTCCATCTTTCTTCCAGTATGTCTTGTGGCACATTGCGTAATGCAGCATCCCAATCCACATTCTCACCACTGAAAATAAGCGAATAAGCATAATTGATCAGCTTGGCAGTCCTCAATGACACATCATCAGATACAAAAGTATTCTCATAAACGCCAAACGGCCGAAGCCTTGCATACTGGCCCGCCCCCTCCAACACACTTTCGCCGACATTACGTATCAGACTTCCCCCGTTCCTCTGATATACCAGTATCTGAGATGATTTGACACGTACCTCTTCCGGAAGTCCGGTAGCTGCTGTTACAGAAAGTCTGGAATCATCAAGACAGACCGCAACTGTCATAATGCAGTTCGCATCATTCACGGCATCAACAAGGTACTGTCTTATCGGCTCCTCCCTTACATCTCCGTCAATAAATTCCCATTCAATGTCCAGAAAATCATCGCCAAGATCAGCACCATGGTATTTATTGCAAACATTGTCATTTGGCATAACACCATAACGTGCAGAAGTGGCCTTGGTATAATGCCAGCAGGACAAATCCATAACATTCCGATAATTTGACATCATAAAACGCAATCCTGCGGCTGCATCACTGTCTATGAATGTTATCCGTGACTTGATACTTTTGGATACAAAATTCGGATAATGAGCCAGATGGGCAGCCTCAATTGCCATTGCTATTCCCATACAGCTCATTCCAACAATAACCAGATGAACGTGTCTGTCCGAGTCCTTATCCAAACAATATATCCCCTCCAAAGGTAGATAGCCGGAGGCCGACCCGACTTGACCTATACGAATTGTATTAACCACAAGCACCTTGCGCGCATACATCTCGTACCTGTCAAACGGAATGAAATCCAAAGTACCCTCAATATTTCTGTTTACGGATGCAGCCTGATAGATGCCGAAAGAACTTTTATTCTCAAGCATAAGATGGCAAGTAAGCTTGGACTTCCGCCGCCTATGGTTGCCAGTCAGAATTCCGGCAACGCCCTCAAGAGTATCCATATTTGCCACATCCCTGTCGCACACGCTCTCGTCACCTATAATGTACAGCTCCAATGCCGTCTCAAGACAGAGTCTCAGCATATCCTCTTTCGCGCTCGTAGAGCCGGACAAAATGACAATTCTATCCACCAAAGCTTCGTCCAAGGCAATAGAAAGTCTCTTACGCAACTCACGGACATCAGAGGAAGTAAGAAGCAGAATCATATTATTTGAAATCAGTTCTCTGATTACAGAGACAGCCACATCGCCCGAGCCTATCAGAACCACATGCCCTCTCATTTTGTAATCAATCAGCCCATTCTCAAAATCACTTGCAATACCAGAGAAGAAATTAGTCAGCACTGATGTCAGGAGCGGAACTATCAGCAAGCCTACGACCGCTATGATGCATGTGAGTACGGAGCTTGTTTCAAAACGGTTCTGATTTGCAGGAGACAGGAGACGGATAAAGGCCTCCCACCAGCCATTATCACTATCCACTGTACGAAGGCTTATATTGCTCAGCAGAACACCGCACAGAATGTATATTACCGTAATAATAAGTAGGACAGTAATGTGCTGTCGCCAGTCGGCTTTGGAAAACAGATTTGTAAATCTGTATTTCACATAGCTGCAATGTGTGAAATATAAACGTTGAGTCTTGCGCATTTGCCGTAATGTTACCAAAAAGACCTCAGTACGGATTTCTCTGCCAAAAATAACCAACTTTTGACAAAAAGCAATATGATACTGGCAACTGTTTTGATTTAATGTATATTTGTACCCGATTATGGCAAGAATATTCATCTCATACAAGAGAATTGATTTCAACATAGTGAACGGAATCAAAGAGCATATCGAGTCGGAATTAGGCGAGAAATGCTGGATTGACCTTGACGGCATAGAGAGCGATGCCCAGTTCAAGGATATTATTATCAGTGCAATAAACGAATGTGAGATTGTACTTTTCATGTACTCCTCAGCCCACTCACACATTACAGACTACGAGAAGGACTGGACTGTACGGGAATTGAACTTCGCCGCATCGAAAAACAAGAGGATTGTATTCATCAATATTGACAAAAGCAAGCTGACCGATCAGTTCGAATTTGATTTTGGAACTAAGCAGCAGATTGACGGAACCTCAACAAGTTCCATCAACAGACTCATAAAAGACCTCAGAAACTGGCTTCTTAAAAACGGTCAACACCCTGAGATGCCGGTTCTGAGCACAGATAAGGGTGTCAGGGTAATAAAAAGCAGCAAGTTACCCATAATAATAATAGCCATAGCCGCAACGGTCATACTCGCAACAGCTGTTTTGCTCCACATTACCGGCAGAAACGGAATCAGTACAAATTACGCGGAATCGGTCTCGCCGAAAACAACGGAAACACAATCTTTGGATTCCGACAGAATATCGACACCGGACGAAGACACCGTAACAGTTATTTTGGAAACGGAGCCAGCCATAGTATCCGATGAGTTGAACGGATACGGGTTCGTGGATCTTGGTCTGAGCGTTAATTGGAGCACCTGCAATTTAGGTGCCTCGGCGCCACAAGAGGCCGGAACATATTTTGCATGGGGAGAGACATCCGGAAAGACGGCCTATCGCTGGGATAATCTGAAGTATCATATCAATACCACCACCCATAAGTTCTACAAATACGTTGACAATGCCCAGTTCGGCAATACGGACGGCAAACACGTTCTGGATTTGGCTGATGATGCTGCAAATGCAGCATGGGGAAAAGGATGGAGATTACCCACAAGTGCAGAGCAGGATGAATTGAGGAACAAATGCATTTGGAAATGGACGACCCTGAACAATGTTCACGGCTACGAAATTACCAGCAACAGCAACGGAAACAGCATTTTTATCCCTGCTTCCGGCTATTGCGACGAAACAGATATCATTGGATACGGCTCAGACGGCTACCTATGGTCATCCGAAACATCTTCAGGAGGCAGAAACGCATGCTATCTCTATTTCAGAGACAATGAAGTTGCAAAGTCCGACATCGGCAGGTATCTTGGCCTGTGTATAAGACCTGTGTGCCACGGAACCGCAAGAAACACGGAACCATGACACACAAGCAAAGACTTCAGAAGGATTGCCAGTTACCAGCAGAAACCTATACCGAATGAATGATGCACTCCTCCTAAAATATCCTTACCAATTCCACCATTTTCAAACACGTAACGATACTGGAGCTTATAGTTCAAGGCTATGCGCCACACACGGACAGCAAGTCCCACCTCAGGGGCAATAGCATTGAAATACTTGATGCTCTTATCTATATTGTCACCTTCACCCTCGTTGTAAGTGTATCCGCCTCCCGCATATCCAAGCGGTGTGAAAAGCAACCATACGTGCGGAATATAGACATTGTCTCTCGGATAATACAGACGTAGAGTCCAGCCCCCACTTACCACGACCTCGAACTGGGTAGCTTCCGGATTTGATACCGGCTCAAGATTATTACTTACCAAATCAAAGCATCCGCTGTTAAAGTCTAACGAGAAATAACCTCCTACTTTCTCAGGTCTCAGTGACGCGACCATGAATCCTATCGGACACCTGCCGGTCATCTCATAAAAGAACGAGCGGGGACGGTTGTCTGCCTTATAATTGATAAGGCTGATTTGCTCCAGATTCAATGCCGCCTGTGTGGCGTTCGGACTCTTTATTGCTATAGCATGTTCAAAGCGCTCACGCGCCAGATCGTATTTTCTATCCTCCATATACCTTGTACCCACATCCATATCGTAAGCGCATTCACGGCGGTACTCAGTCAGTACATTACTATATCTCTCACGCAATATGTCACACCTAGGGTTAACATATATCATTTTTTCAAGGAATTCCATGGCAAGAACATAATCATCTATCTCTTCAGCCATATCAACGACAGTCGTCCACTTCAACATTGTATCGCACTGGGCTACGTATACATCCAATGAGTTCTCCACCGTAGCATACTCCGGACACCGTCTTGCAATAACAAACTGATCCTTAGCAGCCAGATACTCGCCAACCTCAAACAGACGGACTCCTTCTTCTGTCGAAGTGTAGAACAGACTGCGAAGCTTCGAGTACGGGTCACTTACCAGAAACTCCAGTTTCTGTTTCTCCTTGAGTTCCAACGGCAGATAATACTTGGTGAAGCCGTTAGCTATTATCGCCAGCTGACGTCCTTTGAATGTGGTTCCGCTCGCTCTTGTCTGAAACACGATATAATAAATCTTCTCAGAGCCGTCGGTGAGTCTGGTCACATCGAGCTCACTGTCAACATTCGATGTAAAATCAAGGTCGAAAGACTCCGAGCAGCGTATAACGACCAATGCCTCAGGACGGTCTCCACAAGGATAGACGCTGAGTTCCGGAGTAATATCCTCCACATGTAATACTTTCATCTGGCTCTGGGCCGTCACTATCAGGCTGAACGCAAGCGTTGCCACTAATAATATATACTTTTTCACCTTTTTATATTGTATATTAAACATCAGATGCTGAATTTGTCAATAGAGAATATTTCCTCGCGCGGAAGAGGTTTTCCATTGTACTTGTCCGGCTGCCAGGTACGAACCTGTATGCACGGGTTCATATCATCCTCAAAATCAATCATAAGGAACAGATAACCCACATCCGAATAGTTCGATGAGTTCCAATACTGCTTCATGGTTACTCCGAACACATTGGGATACTTGGGATGACGCATCACCTCAATATCGTCAAACCTGACATTGATATAGCTGTTTCCCTTGAAGCATCTCTTCAGATTGGAGATGTACTCCTCTTTGCTTGACTTCTGATACCGGATTTCTTCGGAAGTCAATGACTGGGATGACATATCAGGCTGGTTCTTAACCTTAACGACCTTTCCTGTAATAATGAGCGCATTACTACTGAACACGCTGCCGATATAGTCAATGTCCTTGCGGTTGTAGGCAGTACGGAAATTCTCCACAAAGTCGACAATGGCCTGACGGCGGTAAAGTTCCTTCACCTCAACGTGAGCACTTATGATATCTACGTAACGATGTTCCTCCATTGCAATAAGTACGTTGTCAATCATACCTGATGCATTGAAGCATACCACAAGTTCCTGCTCGGAGTTGTCATCATCTGCTGCCAGCATTGTCACTGGAATATTCCTGACCTGAATCATACCATTCTGTAGAGTGAGACACTTGTCGGACACATTCGATACAGGACACATCATCGCACTGGTTGTCCATAGTTCCTCCAGTATACGACGGCCATCCTTGGTAAAAACATACTCGTCCGATTTCTCGAACTTGATTTTTGGTTTACCTGAAATCACAGCCGAGTTCATCAGAGACAACAGTCTCGATGTATTTTCCTCAATGTGTCTCTTCAAACCCGATTCTGTCAGGCCACCCTCCACGTGAAATAAGACCACATCCAACTGTGCCAGACAAAATAATGGAGACATGATAAGCATCAGCAGCAAAACAACTCTCTTCATTAGTATATCTTATTATTGTTAAACTCATTGAACAGGGCTTTGATGTTGTGTTGCGGTATGAACATTGACATATCGGCCATCATTGGGACACTGCCCTTTGCGAATAATGCGCTCTTGCCGACTTCCAGCACCATCATATGGAGATAGTTGCAGATGGGATTATGAAGTACAAGCAGACATTTCAAAGTATCACCAGATTCCTCATAACGTGCGGTATATGAGTGAAGACCCTGCATTCGGAAAAACATAAGGAGCGTTCCCAGATTAATGTCTATTATAGAGCCAAGGTTACGGTTGTATGCCTTGAATCGCAGCGAAACGCTCTTTCCTGATATAGAGCGGTATGGCAGCACCCCCATAAGCATATTGCGCATCGACTCAACAGGATAAGACGGACTGAACACCGGTGAATACGTATTCCCCCGTTTCTGGAAGAACACATCGTTCCGCAGCGAGTCAATCATATAGCACTCGCCTCCTGACACATACAGACCGGTGCCGGCATCAATTACATCGTCTCCGCCAACTGCCTGTGGCACATACAAGTCGCTGGCAGCGGACAGTTGGCTCCACAGCAGTTCCTCCGCCTCTTTCTTGTCATAAGGAGAAATCAGATCGCGGTCTGCAGGCAAATAAATATGCAGTGTATTGCCAGAAGTGTCACACGACAGGAAATCAATCTCATTACCACCTGTAGTGAGAGATATGGACGATGATGAGCGCATCAGATCAAGAGCTGTATCCAGTGAGCGGAAAGCACCTGAGCCTAACGGATAGCCGTCATAGACCATACGTATGCCATACTCTTTGAGCAAGGATTTCTGGGAGTCGGTTGTCTTGCGAAGCAGAAGTTCCAGCCAAAGTCTCTCTATTCTTTTGTATATCAGCGAGTCTGCGCCGCCCTTAAGTGCCTCGGGAAACAAGTGTACGCCAACCTGACTCACAACGCCATAGTTGCTTTCCGAATACAGTAACAGAGTGCCACTCAGTTCTGTACATCGGAAATCTCCGTTCCCGGGTACTTCACAGGGCATCTGCTCAATCAAGCGTGCTATTCTGGTTGGAGTCTCCAACTCAACGGCAACCGTGTTTCCCGCATAGAAAGCCAGAATCGCCCCAAAAGACAAAACAGAAATAATTCTCATCTTATTCGTCCACAAGACATCCATACGCCTCCAGCGCATCAAGCCAGGCATTATCCTTTTTCTTGAAATATAACCGCCGGATTGCTATCGCATCATTCACGTCACGCCCAACACCAGCACCCCACATAAACGCATCACTCAATTCTGACAGGGCATCTACAGAACCGGTTTCTACGGCCTCAATCAAGTAAGAGATGTAACGCTTGTAGTCTCTTTCAACGCCAGAGCCGTTCTTGTACGCCAAAGCCAGTTGCAGATACGCATCTGCATAGCCCATATCGGCTGCCTTACGGAAACACGACACAGCCTCATACATATCACGCTGCACAGACTGTCCGTCCATCAATGCGAGCCCCATACGATAACATGAATGCGGATCACCGCTCCTCATTCCAGACTTATAGGACTCCACAGCCTCATCCAGCCCGTCAGTTCCACCGGATATAATATCTCCCTGAAGTCCGTAGGCGAAACTGTACCCTTTCTGAAGCATATTGTCAAGCAACGCCACAGACAGTTCGCGGAAATGTTTACGCTGGGAGCGGAGCGGATAGTGCTGCACGTCCATCGAGAGATTATAATAAACAGGTATCAGCCAGGCAGACGCACGGACGCACCCCTCGTCAGACAGCCTTTGCATTTGAGTCAAGGCTTTTGAGAATGCGCTGACATCGCTCACGCCTCCACCCATTCCAATTTTACAGTAACTCATCATGGCCAGTGGAAACAGCAAACTCGGATTCTCGGCACTCCTCGTCTGAAGCCTCCCATACAGCTCACGATATATAGGACTCTTTCCATCGGTATTCACATAGTTGAACGCCTCGTACGTGGCCGGAGCCCGGAACATATAGAAAGTCCTGTCATCAATCATAACCGTTTTTGTAGTTCCGGATGCGACCTGGGTCTCCCTGACAATAAACTCACATGACAGGACATCGTCAGTAACACTTTTGAATGTCATCTCAATCACAGTCTGAAACGAAGCGTTACCCTGTTTCTTGATTATGTAGTTGAGCAGTGAGCCACCCAATCGGCTGACAACATTTCCAAAAGGCACCATAACAGACAGGTTATCCATCAGATTCTTTCCCATAGCACCCAAATCCGGACGATCTTTTTTTGAAAGCGGGCAAGAGACAAAAAGGTAATCGTCAGAATACTCGACACTGCTCATACTCTCTTCCAACTCTCTTACATCGTAACGCGCTCCATCTGTTGACCATATACTCTTTATCCTGTTCCAGGAGGTTTTCAGCAAATTGTTCTTATGTTCCCTAAAAAGGCCGCAGTCTGTATCAAACGACAGCGACAAGCCATTTCCAATATCCCTGATATCCACAATCAGGAACTCCAGTCCTGTATCCTCGTTATACAAAGATGATATCCATTTGCCGGATACTGAAGATGCGGAAGTGAATTTTTCCTTTCTGACCAATGGAGAGCCTCCTCCGTCCAGTTTTGCTACGAATCCATCCAGAAGTCCTTTGTGTGCGACAAACCTGAACGGCTCGGTACAGGCCTCAGAGACATTACGGTCTTTATCCATCCTCGCAAAAATTGCGTCAACCGTATTGATCACACTATCCGGAACCTGAGTTACAAAATCATATCCATCGGGAACAAGTCCTTCCGCCACGGAGCCCATCTGCTCCATTGATATTGGATTGTCACGTCTGTCAACGGGTATCTCCGCAAGAGATTCTTCAAGCCATTCAGACTCGTCATCCGACTCGGCCGATGAGACAAGCGATAAGATATCAAACAACGACCCGAAACTCAAATCCTCCGATGGGAGACTCTGCACAGCATCATCAGGCCACTCTGTTGCCGGAACAGACACAGATGATGACGGACGCGACACACTGGAAAACGGCTTTACGGCACGTTCAAACGCAGCCTGCTCCTCATCGTCATAATGCGGTACGCCCAACTTGCTCTCCAGTTCCTTGAGCCTTGATCTGGATTCAGCGACCTTGGCATCATCCATTTCCAGACTGATGTATTTGCGATACATCATTACCGCAAGCTCACCATCTCCGGCCTCATCGTATATCTCGGCCATTCTCCGATACGTGTCCGGGTAACTTGGATAGACCGAAACTATCTCCTCACAGACAGCTATCGCATCCACGTCACGTCCGGAGTTGTGAAGTGAGGTTATCTGATAGAATTTCCTAAGCAGCTCACCTCTGGTCATCTGTGCCTGGGCAGACAGGCCGCACAGCATACACAGAGTGCACGACAGAACAAAAAAACGAATGCCTTTCTTTTGTAAAATCATTCCAGTTTTCTCCACATTATCTTCCGCTTGTCATATACAAGCGACTTGAACGGCATTTCAAGTTCTTTTGACATCCTTCGCGCTATCTCACGATAAACAACTTTTGAGGCCTTACCAAGCGTCTTTGATGACGGAACCATCACCTGAAAATCATCTATATTATATTTAAAGAATAATGAGTCCATCTCCACCGAATAGAAGGCAAGATTGACCGCACCTGAATATTGGCTTATGCCTATCTTACCTTCCGAGACTGATTCCTTCTCCAGCCTGTTGCCCAACGAAACAGTCAGCACGACATCCGCATCAGCACCAGAACCGGTGAGCCTGAAATCATTCCGGGAAAGCAGGAGATTCCCAAGCGACATTACAACCGATGTATCAGGAGGCGTAACATCCAGATATATCGACACAATCGGATCGAACGGTTCCACCCGGACTTTGCCATCCGGAAATTCCCTGCCACGGAATGCGCCGGTGGCAAATGTCTCCGGCACGTCCAAAAGTCCTTCGGCATCAATTGAGAATACAATATCCTCCGGCTTCTGCTGTGCGGCAGCACTCTCTATCTTGAAATGACACAATCCATAATCATCGGTCTTTGGCTGGGCATTCACCACTCCGCTGAACTTCGGCACCATCGGTATATCGTGAAGCTTTACCCCATTGCGGGTTGCGGTCATCCAGAACGTATAAGGTACGCCCTCACCTTTTACAACAGGTATCACATCGACAGAAGGCTTCAGCTCGATTCCGTCATACACATGCATATAACTGTCATAGATGGCCTTTGCCACATCTATCTCCTTACCGTCAAATGAGACAATCAATTCTTTGTAAAACAATGGAGTGATAATGTCAAGAGCCTGCGCAAAACTGCAGGCAGCATTGTATATCTCACCGGATTCCTGAAAGTCGCGTCCTTTAAGCCATAGACTCTGCGCGGAATTCCTCACGCTATCCTCAAATGCCTGAAAATATGCTTGGAACGCCGTCTCCTTGACACTATAGTAACACCAATACTCTTCGGAGTCACTCCATTCGCCGCTCAGCGTGATAACCGGATTATCCATAACCCGCTCGATAAATGATGATACCAGCACACTGTCAAGGTTCACGTTTCCGAAGGCACTCAATCTGCGGACCCGTCCGAAAAGAGACTCCTGGGATACCGACAGATGCAGCGAACCCATTATTTTCTTCAGGGCAAGTCTGCGTGCGGCTGATTTATACTCATTCTCCGACAACTGCATCTTGAACAACGAATTGCTGAACAACGCATCATCGTCACCACTCAGCGTCGATACGTTGGCAATACCCACAATAGTACCCTTCGGCTTCGGCTGTGTTGTCACCCATGCGGGTTTTACGGTAGTCTGAGCACCCACTGACAGTACGCAACTCAGGACAATCGCAACGACATAACATCGAAATTTATTCATATTCGGACATTTCACCATGTTTCTATGCAAAGTTAAAAACTGTTATGAAACAAACCAAACAAATGATATAAAATGGTATGAATAGAACCAAGCGAAACCTGGGTATGAACAATTGGATTCAGCGTGTCAGTGATTTCAAAGCAGTTTCTTAATATTTGTAAAAATCATTATCTTTGCATGATATTACACATACGCATAAGATATGATCACATCAAACGGAATACCGGGAATTGCAATAGCAGCTACCATAATATTATCCCTGGCAGGATGTATTCAGGAAGAAGCGCCCAACGCAGAGGCTGATATAATAGAATGTACCCTTCCAAATGGTTACGTGACACAGCCCATCAACTACAACGAGTCTTTCCGTGACGATTTAGGCGCATACCCACTGTACGTGGAAGTCAGCAACAGCGTTGATGTAAGTTCGCTATCCCCGCAATTCAAGCTGACTCCCGGTGCCACCATTTCCCCTGCCAGCGACAGTGAACACAACTTCAACGACAGCATATTCTATACTGTCACATCCGAGGATGGCAAGTGGCAGCGCAAGTACTGTGTCTTCATTTACAACAGGAAAGTAATCGACATACCGTCATTCTTCACATTTGACAGGGTATTCTGGGAAGGCAACAACAAATACCAGTCATTCTTCGAAGGAGACATCAAATGGTGCAGCGGCAATGGCGGCTTTGCACTCACAAAAGGCAACGCGAAGCCCGATGAATATCCTGTCTGCTACGGAGCATCCATAGGCCATACAGGCGGATGCGCAGTTCTCAAAACCCGTCTCACGGGCGATTTAGGGAATATGGCTGGCAAGCCGATTGCAGCCGGCAGCATACATCTCGGAGATTTCAACATTATAGATGCCCTGTCAGATGCCCTCAAATCCACTCTGTTCGGAATATCGTGCACAAAAGTTCCTATAGCAGTAAAAGGCTGGTATCAATACACTTCCGGTCCTGAATACCGCACAAAGGAACAATTCCTGAATAACACTGGGGACTACGACAGGAACCGGAAAGATCATGGGAATATGACAGCCGTATTCTACAAGAGCAGTACCATAATTCCATTCGAGACTCTCGACGGCTATGTCACAAACAACAACTGGAACGACCCGAGAATTGTGGCCATAGCACGTATTGAGCAATTGGATGACACTGACGGATGGACAGAGTTCGAGCTGAAGCTGAAGAACACTGGCCGGGAAATTGACAGGGCCTGGCTTCTGGACGGCGGGTACGGTTTTTCCATGATATTTTCATCGAGCGCAGAAGCAGGCAACTTCTGCGGAGCCGTAGGCAGCACACTGCTGCTTGATGACATAGAGATTATTTTTGAAAATTAAGCAAAACAACAGATATGAGAAGACATATAATTTTCCTGACCATAGCATTCCTGCATATATCAGCACTCAGTTCAACGGCAAAGACCGGCTTCGACATACGCGCCGGAATAAATTTAGGAGGCACCTCTCCCCTGCCGCTGCCACAGGAAATAAGACATATCAACTCGTACAGTTCATTCATCTATCCTGCGATTGAGGCCGGTGCGAATTTTCACCTGAAAGGCAGATGGGGTGTGCGTACAGCTTTGCGCATTGAAATGAAGGGGATGAGCACATCGGCCGATGTAAAGAGCTATAAGACAAGCATAGCAGGCGATGACGGCAGTTCACTTTCGGGCTACTATACCGGTGTCAACGAGACAGAGGCACGTGCCACAATGCTTACCATTCCACTTACGGCCGCATTCAGAATCTCCAACCGTTTTCAGCTCTATGCCGGACCATATATGTCACTGCTCCTGTCCGGCAAATTCAGCGGTAACGTCCACGACGGGTATCTGCGCGTAGGCAATCCGACCGGCGACAAGATAGCCTACTATGGAGATGCATCCAGCCAGTTCGATTTCTCGGACAACCTCAAAACCGCCCAGTTTGGGGCAAATGTATCGGCAGATTACAGTTTCATGAGAGACAAACTGCTCGTGTCCCTGGCATTGAACTGGGGGTTAAGCAACATCTTTGAAAGTTCGTTTCAGACAATCAGTTTCAAGATGTACCCGATATATGGCTGTCTGGCCTTCGGATACAGATTCTAAAACTCCGGAGCAGGATCCGGTGCCGGTGTCAGACTGAAATTGAAGCTGATATCCAGTTTCTCAGTTACTTCCAGATTGGCCGGCAGTGCCTTTATTCCATTCATTATTAAAGGTAATATGGGATGCAACTCCTGAGGAAGCCTTTCCTGCAGCAGGTTCTGAATCATACCGATTACCATTTCGTCCGACAGAGCCAGTGACAGAAGATTCATAACCCTGACTACAGTAGCACTGTCAAGCGTCACACTCATCCCTGTCAAAGACATCGAATAGTGGATGAGAATTCCCTCATTTATCATTTTCGCCAGATACTGACCCAATATAGGTATAAGATCCTGTATTATTTTTTCAATATCCCCGCCGGCGGCACCGTCTCTTGTCAACAGAGAAACCACAACCTCCGGGATATTCAGGTATATACGCATATCAGACTCATTGCTTATCACATATTGGGCTGTACCTATCTTCGTATCATGATCAGTCAATGCCAATGTAACATCTCCGCTCTTATACACCGTCATTCCATGCAGTTGCTGCGACAGAAGCTGCCCGAGCATCGGAAGTATCACTCCTTCTTTCAGCAGATCGCCTATAGGGAATGCCGGCTTATCCCCATTCATATATTTCCAGTCAATGTCGATAAAACCATTCTGTACCGGATAGACTTTAATCTTATCCACCGGCAACGGCAGTTCTCTCTTCATTTTCACATCCGACAGCTTCAGTTCAATGCCTGTTTCCCTGACAGTTCCTGTATATGAGAACGTACAGTTATCACTCTCCCCGTTGCCGGAGAATCTGTTGCCGTCTGACGGTTTCAGGATAATATCGTCAATCACCACCTTCGGACTTCCCGGAAGTACGCAGGTACTCACTACCGATGTCTTCGGTGTCGCCTTGGTATCAGGGATTGATATCATACCGGCAATCATTGACAGCAATCCGCTCAAATCCACCTTGGCACCTTCCACCTCAATTTTTGCATATTCCGTGCCGTCCGTGTATAAATTCAATGTACAGCCGTGCATTACGGAATCATTCAGAGTAAATGACAGTCCCGTATA
>JAKSIX010000070.1 GCA_024398595.1 Bacteroidaceae bacterium
TCAGAAATGCAGCTTGAAATCGTGACCATAAAAAATTGTTTAACTTAACAGCCTACTATATTACCCGACAATTCACAAAATTAAGCATTATCGGAATATGGCACGGACAAAACAAATCAGTTTATATTAACAATGTTTTCAACAATACCGCCATAAGTAAGCGTAAAAAATAAGGAGCAGCAACGGGCTTGTATCCGCCCGTTGCTGCTCCCTATTCCGATATTATTTACAGTGACGAACCGATGAGGAATACGCCTGCAAGAGCGACGATGGCGTAGAGTTCAGGGAATACGGCGAGAATCAGAGTCTTGCTGAATACGTCGTGACCCTGGGCGATGCCGGCGATACCGTTAGCGCAGACCTGCCCCTGACGGATAGCTGAGAACAGACCTACCAGACCGAGGGCAAGACCGCCACCGAATACGGCACAGGCCTGAAGAGCTGTGATGGAGTCTGTCAGTACGCCGAACATATTGGCGAAAATGAAGTAGCCGGCAAATCCGTAAAGTCCCTGAGTACCGGGAAGAGCTGTAAGCACGATGAAGTTACCGAACTTGTCAACCTTCTTCAATGCGCCGACAGCCGCATTACCTGTAATTGTCACACCAAACGCACTTCCTATACCTGAAAGTGCAATCATCAGGGCAATGCCCAAATAAGCTAAAAACAAACTTGACATAATTATTTGATTTTTATTGTTAATACTCAGTGTTTCATATCATTCGTTCACGCTGCGGAAAGGCCTGTATTCGGTACCTCCGCCTGTATATCCCGCATTCTTGAAAAACTCTACGAACGTGAGTCGCATCGGGTGAACCACAGCACCCAGTATATTCATAAAGATATTCAATGCGTGACCTATCAGGAAAATCAGAGCTGTTACGATAAAGCCCACGACAGGTATGTCAGGACTCATTCCCGTAGCCATACTGTTGAACACGTTTGCAAGAATACCGCCCGACAGGCCCAATGCGAACAGTCGCACATACGAGAGCACGTCGCCGAGAAGGCCGGTAGCCATATTGTACGTATCCCACAAGCCCAGTCCGATGTTCAGAAGCGGATTCTTTCCGGGGCTGTTCAGCAGGAAAATACAGATGCAGGCTATCACAAGCAGAGCGATAATCACAGGATTGCCGAATTCTATTCCTGCAAGCACGGCTACTATTACCGTAACCAGCAGCAACAGCCACCCTATCGTGCTCAGGGCATACTTGAAGCCTGTCTGGATAGTCAGGTTCACGGCCTTGACAGCCATTCCAAGCAGAATCTGCACCACGCCGATATATAGCGATATGCTGAACATCTGTGAGTTCTCCTTGTACAGAAGTTCCTTCATCTGCGTTACAAAAGGAATATCCAGATCATACAGGCTGAATCCGAAGAAAGAACCCGAGAGCAGTCCGCAGAGCATCGTACTTGCTCCGAACAGGACGACCAGCCACTTGGAAAACTCAGGATTAATCAGTTGGAACAGTTTCGTGAATATCGGAAGTGCCACTATCATCAGCAGTCCGTAACCTATGTCGCCCAGACAGAGTCCGAAGAACAGCATAAAGAACGGAGCGAAGATAAGCGTCAGATCCAGTTCCTGATATGTAGGAAGCATATAGAGCTTGGTAAGAGGCTCAAACAGCTTCGCGAACCTGTTGTTGTCCAGAAGAATTGGAATGTCGTCCTCAGGTGTCGGATCACTGACATCGAAGAATACCGGAATACTCTCCAGTGCCGGAGCAACATTATCCTCATCCGCAGCAGGAATCCAGCCGTCAAGCAGAACGATAGTGTCATCGGCCACGGATTCGCCCGACAGGCTGACCTTATCGAACGATACCGTCCCAGAACATTTCCCTACAGCCCTCCGCAGTACAGGAATGCCCTGCGATGCCAGTTCCCGGAGTTCGGATGCAAGAGTTTCCTTCCGCACACCATTTTCCTGCAGGGCAGCCTCAATCTGGGACAACGATATATCCGGCAGGCTGCACGGTTCCGCATCAATGGAAATCTCCGTACCGGCAGGTGTCACCGTTATGAAATACACTTTCTGCTTGTCAGAGCTTATTTCAATGGCATTGTAGAGGTTTTCCCATTCCCTGTTGAATGCCTTAGGAGGACAACAGAAAAAGCGCACTCCGTATCCGGCCTTCGACAGACGGTTGACGGAACTCATTTCAAAATCGCCCCACGCAGAAAGTTCCTGACGGTTCTTCAGCAATGTCTGAATCTGCTGTTCAAGGCTCTCCTTCTCCGAGACAAGAGCCTCATATCGGTCTGCAACTGCCCCGGCTTCAAGATTAGCGGCAACAGCTGCAGCAAATGGTTCAGCGGCAACCGTTTCAAGAGCCTTCAGCACTGTCTGATAGCGTGACAGCAGTCTCAAATCCTCCTGCAGCACGGCATCGGATGCGTTTCCCTTCTGCCTTTCCACGACGTGTACCACACCAAGTTCACGCAGACGCTCCAAAAAATTCTGATACTCCCTATTCAATACCAGAAAGGAGATTTTCTTCATTTTCGTTATCATAGCTCTGCCTCCTTTTCGTTTTCGCGTTTCTCAAGCAGCGATTTCAGAATCTTCTGACTTGACTTGGACAGGTTCTCCTCGTCCTCCATGAAACGCTTGATTTTGCGGATGGCATCCTCATAGCCAGGAATCTGGACTTTCTCGAAGAGGTTCACCTTCTGTGTGGTCTTCTTGCGTGCCTTCTCCAACAGTCCGAGCTTGGCACGTGTGAACTCACAGAGAATGGCAGCCTCCGCCAGTCCGCGCAGGATGTCAATGCCATCGTAATACCACTTGGGTGAGTTGAACAGACTGAACGGAGCAACCTCGAAATCCACCTTGTCAAGCACAGGAATACGCGTACCCGCTATCTTCCTAACATCAAGATGGACATCAGTCACCTTGACCAGCGTCGGGTCGAACTCATTCCAAAGTGCGAACATTGAGTCGTACTTTGAGATATTCTCCTCGAGCCTGGCCTCCAGTTCCTTCAAGTCATCCTTGCACTTCTTCACCTCCATACGCAGCGCGCTCTCCTTATTCTTGATAATAGGAAGTGTACGCACACGCACCTTGAGCTGTTTCTCAAGATGCTGGAGCGAAGTCTTGTTATATTGGAACTTTATCGCCATAAACTATCAGTCCTTAGGCCAGTACTGTTCCACAAGAGCCGCCTTGATATTGACCTCTTCCGGATGGAAGTACTTGGCGAACAGGCCCCAGGTCACATCGAGCATCTCTGTAGTGTCAAGATTCAC
Organism: Bacteroidaceae bacterium; assembly: GCA_024398595.1. Taxonomy (GTDB): domain Bacteria; phylum Bacteroidota; class Bacteroidia; order Bacteroidales; family Bacteroidaceae; genus Colenecus. The sequence goes on from JAKSIX010000070.1 coordinate 3,262, forward strand.
GTCAATTGCAAGTAGCTTGCTGGAATAATCCCTTGCAAACGCAAGTGTACGCTCATCGTAGTCTGTCAGGTCAAAACCGTTCTCAACCTTGGTCCTGGCATTGGCCGCATCGGCGTACAGACGGACTGCGGCATTCATCACCTGCGGATGGTCGGCACGTGTTTTCTTTCCGTTGACAAGCTGTTTCAGACGGGACAGGGAACGGAACGGATCGACAATGACCTTACCTATGTCGCTGTCCCTGCGCAGGAACAGCTGGCCCTCGGTGATGTAACCGGTGTTATCCGGCACAGCGTGGGTAATATCGCCACCTGACAATGTCGTGACGGCAATGATAGTGATTGAACCGCCCGACGGGAACTGCACCGCCTTCTCGTAGATTTTGGCAAGATCGGAATAGAGAGAGCCCGGCATAGAGTCCTTTGACGGAATCTGATCCATACGGTTGGACACGATTGCAAGCGCATCAGCATACGATGTCATATCACTGAGCAGCACCAGTACCTTCTCATTCTTCTGCACGGCGAAGTACTCTGCCGCCGTCAATGCCATATCCGGTATAAGCAGACGCTCCACGGCCGGATCCTCAGTAGTGTTCATGAAACTGATGATACGGTCCATCGCACCTGCATTGGAGAACACATTCTTGAAATACAGATAATCATCGTTGGTCATACCCATACCTCCAAGGATAATCTTGTCGGTCTGCGCACGCATAGCCACCGTAGCCATAACCTGGTTGAACGGCTGGTCCGGATCCGCAAAGAACGGAATCTTCTGACCTGATACAAGCGTATTGTTCAGGTCAATACCGGCGATACCCGTAGCAATCAGTTCCGACGGTTGCTTACGGCGTACAGGGTTCACTGACGGGCCTCCAATCTCAACCTCTTCGCCCTCAACGGCAGGACCGCCGTCAATAGGCTCACCGTACGCGTTAAAGAAACGTCCCGCCAGCTGGTCGCTCACCTTCAGCGAAGGAGCCTTGCCCATAAACACGACCTCGGCATTGGTTGGAATACCGTTCGTGCCCTGGAACACCTGCAGAGTCACCTCATCGCCCGCAATCTTAACCACCTGAGCCAGACGGCCGTCAATGACGGCAAGCTCATCGTAACCTACACCTGTCGCCTTCAGCGAGCAGGTAGCCTTGGTTATCTGACTGATTTTCGTATATATTTTCTGAAAAGCCTTTGTTGTCATAGCATCATCGGATTAAGCGGTTTTACGTTCAGCAAGCAGCTTCTCCAGCTCAGCCTCATATTTATTGTAATTGTCAGACTTGTACTCGGAATAGTTCATCTGCTTGCACAGATTGATTACCTTCTTGAAATAGTCGGTTACCTCAAGGAAATTGTCGAATTTGAATTCCGAATGGCAGATGTCTGTCACACGGTCAACGATTGACTCCTGACGTTCCATAGGAGTTACGGCATCAATCTCGTCAAACGCATCCTGCTGCAGCACAATGAAGTCAATGAGTTCCGACTTCCAGAATGTCACGTGATAATCGACAGGCACACCGTCGTCACCGAGAATGTTTATCTGCTCGGCAATCTCCTTACCGCGCTGCAGACGCGTCTTGAGCTCGTTCACCTTCTCAAGCCAGCCGTCGCTGATACGCTTGCCTATATACTCGTCGAACTCCGGATAATCCAGATACTTTGAATATGAGTCTATCGGGTTGATGGCCGGATAACGCTTTCTGTCGGCACGCTCCTGCTCCAGAGCATAGAAGCAGCGGGCCACCTTCTTGGTATTCTCGGTCACAGGCTCTTTCAGGTTACCTCCGGCAGGCGATACTGTTCCGATGAATGTGATTGAGCCCGGCTGGCCGTTGTACAGCTGCACATAGCCTGCACGCCCGTAGAAGTTTGCAATGATTGACGATATATCCATAGGGAAGGCATCCGGACCCGGGAGTTCCTCCATACGGTTGGACATCTCACGCAGAGCCTGCGCCCAGCGGCTTGTCGAGTCGGCCATAAGCAGGACACGGAGCCCCATTGAACGGTAATACTCTGCAATTGTCATTGCGGTATATACAGAAGCCTCACGCGCAGCCACAGGCATATTCGATGTGTTGGCGATGATGATGGTACGTTCCATCAGCTTGCGTCCTGTATGCGGGTCGTCCAGTTCCGGGAATTCGGTGAAAATCTCCACGACCTCATTGGCACGCTCACCACAGGCCGCGATGATGACGATGTCAGCCTCCGCCTGCTTTGAGATAGCATGCTGGAGCACAGTCTTTCCCGTGCCGAAAGGACCGGGAATGAATCCTGTACCACCCTCCACAATAGGATTGAGGGTATCGATGGAACGGACACCGGTCTCAAGCAGCTTGAACGGACGCGGTTTCTCCTGATAATTGGTCATTGCCAGTTTCACAGGCCAGCGCTGAATCATATCGACATTGATCTCATCGCCCTTCTCACCGACAAGGACTGCGATGGTATCGATGATTCTGTACTCGCCCGCCGGGACAATGGATTTGACGGTATATTCACCCTGCAGCTGGAATGGTGCCATTATCTTCAGAGGCTGGAAATTCTCCTCAACCTTGCCGAGCCATGCCGATGAGCGGACCTTGTCACCCACGTTGACTATAGGCTCAAAATGCCAGAGCCTGTCATTGTCCAGAGGATAGGTATATTCACCCCTCTTCAGGAATACGCCCGTCATCTTGTCCAAATCGTTCTGCAGTCCGTCGAAATTGTGCGAGAGCATTCCCGGACCGAGCGTAACCTCAAGCATATGTCCCGTAAACTCAGCCTCAGCACCGACCTTCAGACCTCGCGTACTCTCGAACACCTGTACATAGACATTGTCACCAACGACCTTGATGACCTCCGACATCAAGCGGTCGCCACCGGTCTCAATGTAGCAGATTTCATTCTGGGCGACAGGTCCATTGACCTTCAGTGTCACCATATTGGCAATGACTCCGCTAACAGTTCCTTTTGTTGCCATATATATTACTTTTATTATTCTGCAAATTCAGCAGGAACCTCCACCCCACTCTTCAAACTTGCAATGAGTGAGCGGAACATCTCCTGTCCCTTCTCCTTGTCCAGTTTCAGCCACCTTCCGGCAATGTCAAGCCTGACGAGGAAGGCAAAAAGTTTCTCAACAGTGAAATAATGGAAAAACGTGTGTTCCTCCATCCAGTTCCACTTGATCATATCAATCTCCCTCTCGCGCGCTGTCAGATCAGCCTCGTCCTGAATACGCACAAGCCGGTCAAAGAACCCTACGGTCTGCGAGAGCCCCCAGTCTTTGGCACCTGACGTGCGGAGAGCCTCCGCCACCTCACCGTCTCCGACAATGAGATTCTGCACCGGCAGTGAGTGCTTTCTTGCAGTCAATGCGGTCTGGATATTGTTCAGATCCAGATTGAAGCTGAACCAGTCACGCACGAACCCATTGCCGATTGTGGAGGCATATTCATAGAACAGCGATGACAGACGGTCCTCTGCAAATGCGCTGTGCGACTGCCACTCATCGTCAAGATACTCCTTTGTGAAACGGCTTATGTACTCCGGAACAGCATTATCTGCAGATTCGCCGGCCCTTACAGCCTCGATTACCCCTACGAGCTGCTCAAAGGTCAGACTGCCAGTCACAGCCGTATCGTCCAGCTGCAAATCCTCGCCACCCTTGGCCTTTTCAAGCAATGTCAGCAGATTTCTCCTGTCATACTGTTCCAGAGCAAGCCCGACAAGACGTCTGTCAGACGCCGACAATGATGGGAATATCTCCTCACGGAACGTATCTACGCTATATGGGAGTCTGTCATCATCAAGCGATATCTCTGCCAGACCTGCAATCAGATAATAGTATTTGCTGCTCATCCGATGCTGTTTTAGAAAAGCATCTCTACCAACTGCGGGCGGACCAGGGCCTTGAACCAGTTCTCAAATTCCTCCGCGCCGAAATTGACCTTGTATGACCCGTCTGCCGGAGCAATCGTGAACCCAAAGGCATTTCCATTGACCTTCTCAATCCTTACGCTCCTGTCAAGCAGCTGCTTGGCCTTGGCTTCGAAGAACGTCTTCAGATTGTCGGCATCGGCAGAGGATATCACGACATCCTGTCCTTTAGCCCACTCTGATGCAATGTTAAGGACGAACTGATTCATCAGTTCCTTCTGCGATGTAAGGTCCGACACACTCTCAGAAACGATTCTGTCTGTAATGACAGTCGCTATCTCCGACTTGACGGCATCTATACTCTGCGATGCATACAGCTTCATTTCCTTCTTCGTATTTTCGGAGAATGCAGCCGCCTCCTTCTTCGCCTCGGCCAGAATCTGCTCAGCTTCCTTCCTTGCATCAGCCACAGTCTTCTCAGCCTGCGCCTTTGCCTCAGCCAGAATCCTGTCTGCTTCTTCCTGTCCTTTCACGACACCCTCCTTATAGATGATGTCCGTAAGTTCCTGAATCTTTGTGTTCATATATGCTTTATGTAAATTATTCCATCATATTTCGCGAAGTTACCAATTAACACTATAAAAACAAAGACTTTCATCAAAAACATCAATATGAACAGGGGACAGGTTCCGTTCATCTGTCTGTACGGATGCATCATATATGTTAATGTCCGCTAAGTCTATAAGTTTGATGTCGGATGAAAGATGGGCTTTCTGCAGATAATGCAATGTATTTGAAGGATTATTCGCTATCTTTATCCCGATAAATTGCAATTTATCGTTACAAAGATAATTGAGATATACCAAAGAACAATTCTCTGGTACAAATAAATATGATACACGGCAGCATCTCCGAAGCAGGTTCGTACCAAGGTCGCTCTACCTCCGCTATTT
>JAKSIX010000071.1 GCA_024398595.1 Bacteroidaceae bacterium
TCGAATGCGACTGTCTCCGGGAGTCTGTTGTTGGTATAGAACCAGCTGTAGAACCAAGTGTCGACTTCAAACAACTCATCCATATGGTCGTATGCGTATATCTGATATTCCGGATACCCGAACAGGTGCGTCTCGATTGCGCTGTTCCTGATACGTGTAACGAGTTGCAGCAATGGTAGGACAGATGCCAGCTGGCTGCCGTTCCCGCTTGTCAGCATGAAAATGTTCTGATGTGATGCGGATAATGTGTCAACAAGGTGCTGGGCAATATTCTCGTCCTCGTAATCCATATCAAATGTGATGTAGGGCTTCCCGGCATCATTCATTTTCTGCTGGAGTCTGTCAACCAATGGATTACGTACATTGTCCTTTGTGTCAATGAATATTATTCTGGGATTGTCGAACTGTCTGAAGAAATGGTCACATACATCAGCCGTCATTTGTGACTGCGGCGTATTCAACTGATAGACATATCCGTTACCATCGTATGATTCCGGACTTGAACTGATTGGGAGCACAATCGGAATATTGTTGCCGGTTGCAAATGCGACCGCTTCGTTGACGTGTCTGTCGTACTTCGGCCCGAATATTATGTCCATCCTGTCCATTCCATTTCTGCTGAGGATATGGTCGATAGACCCGTTCTCGCCCTTTGTGTCATAGACGTGCAGGTTTATGGAGACTCCATCCTTTTTCATCTTTTCGGTTGCAAGCAGTATACCCTGATAGAACTCTACCATTTTCATCTGGTTCTGATTCATAGGCATATCAAGCTCGAACGGCATAATCAGGGCTGCCTCAATCACATCGGGTATGCCGCTTCTCCTGACCACAGGAGAAGCTATGGCTTGTGTATCTGGAATGACGGGAGGTATTGCCGTTGTGCTGACAAAAGATAAATCAGCCGTATTCTTCTTTTGGGATTTTCCTTTTCCGGCTTTCCCGTCTTCCTGTGGAAAAGGAATATTCACTACACTGCCAATCTGCAGCTTCCCGTATCTGAACTGAGGGTTGGCATCCAGGAACTCAGTCTGGGTTATGCCGTATTTTTTACTGATTTTGTAAATTGTCTCCTTCTTCTGAACAACGTGTGTGGTCATGAAAGCCCGGCTGTCGTCACCGGCTTTCACATTTTCTTTTCCATGCTCCTGCGGGACCGGTTTGTCCCCGTCTGACGGTTCGGGTATGATTATTGTCTGTCCGGCCCGGAGACCGTTGTCGAGGACTCCCGGATTTGCATCGCACAGTTCCTGTACCGTGAGGCCGTTTTTGCCGGCAAGGCTGTACAACGTCTCTCCGGCTGCAACGGTGTGGACTTTGGTGCCGTCTTTTCTGACAGGGATACGCAACTGGTTACCGGCCTTGATCACGGTCTCTGAGCCGGGATTCATCTTTATTATCTCATCCTCGGTGACACCGTACATTCTGGCAATGGAATAAAGCCCCTGACCTTTCTGTATGGTATGTATAATGTAATCGTTTTCCTGTGCCGATATTGTCTCTGTGAATGACAGGACAATACACAAGAGTAGTGGTAGGATTGCCTTTCTAAACATCTTTTATTGATAAAACAGCATCACGGATTCATTCCTGTGCGTGACGCAAAGTTAGTGAAAACTGAAAGTGTATGCAAAAAAATCGCTAACTTCGCAACATTTCAAAACAGATTCCAAGCACAGGACACTATGTTGAGAAAATTGATGTTTTTTGTATCGGTCGTTATCGGCTGTGTTGCTGTAAACGCAGTACCACGTTCCAGAGCCTATATACTTATACAGGACAGGAACGGCTCCCAGGATACGCTCTTTGCCGGTCAAAGCGGATCTGTGTCATACGAGGCTCCGCTGCATGTGGTATTTGATGCCGGGATAAGCGGTGACGAACCGGGCATGAGACTGTTCTGCCAATGGCGCGTGACGCGCACCTACACCTCCGATGATACCGGGATGACGGAGAATTATCTGTCACGGCAGGACCTGCATACTGAGTATGATTTCAATGACGATGGCGTATTTAGCGTTGAATTCGCGTATTCATATATGCCGGCAGGATCTTCTGAGGTTATAGCGGGCGATGAGCAGGCTCCGATTTCATTCTCGATAGATGTATCGGATCTGTATGTCCCGAATGCCTTCTCGCCCAATGATGACGGAAAGAACGATGTGTTCAAGGTACGTGTCAAGTCCATAGTTTCGTTCAGTATGGTAATTGTCAACCGGTGGGGACAGGTGGTCGCATCCGGCAATCAGGATAATCTGGAATATGAGAACGGTGACGACAATAATGGCTATTACATCTGCTGGGACGGTAAATCCAACGGTAAAACCGTACCTGACGGGGCATATTTCATTCACATTGAAGCCGAAGGTGCCGGAGGCCGGCATTATACGCGTAAATCTGATATAAACATATTGACAGGTTTGGGTCTGGAGAGATAGAGATGGGGAATGAGTCGCAGAAGATAAGCGTTATAGGCGCAAGGGCCAACAATCTGAAAAATATTGATGTCGATATTCCGCACAAGTCACTTACAGTCGTGACAGGTCTGAGCGGAAGCGGTAAGTCGTCACTGGCATTCAATACAATTTATTCCGAAGGACAACGCCGTTACATCGAGACTTTCTCGGCATACGCAAGAAATTTTATGGGTAATATGGAGCGTCCGGATGTTGATAAGATATCCGGTCTCAGCCCCGTTATTGCCATTGAACAGAAAACGACAAACCGCAATCCGAGATCTACGGTCGGAACGGTAACTGAAGTATATGATTTCATGCGTCTTCTGTTCGCCAGGGCAGGTGAGGCCTATTCATATCTGTCAGGCAAGAAGATGGTCAAGTATACAGAAGAACAGATTCTGGACCTGATAGCCGATGAATACAGGGAGCAGCGCGTGTATGTGCTTGCTCCATTGGTGAAGTCGCGCAAGGGACATTATAAGGAACTGCTTGAGAGCATCAGGCGCAGGGGCTATCTGAATGTCCGGATTGACGGCGAAATGCGCGAGATAAAGCCTGGTATGAAGCTTGACCGTTACAGGAATCACGATATTGAGGTTGTCGTAGAGAAGCTGACGGTCAATGACAAGTACCGTCATCGTCTGCAGGATGCAGTGAGTCTTGCAATGAAACTTGGCGATGGAGTGATGATGGTACTGTCGGTGCCGGAGAATGTAATTCCCGGTGTAATGGCCGAAGGCAATCTTCATCATTACAGCAAGAGGCTGATGTGTCCTGATACCGGTCTGTCATACAGGGATCCGGCACCTCACGACTTCTCATTCAACTCTCCGCAGGGATTCTGCCCTAAATGCAAAGGACTGGGCGTGGTGTCGCAGGTGGATATTGACAAGGTGATACCTGACCGTAGCCTGTCTGTACGCAAGGGGGCTCTGGCACCTTTGGGACCGTACAAGAACACTTTGATATTCAGACAGATTACGGCTTTGCTGCAGAAATACGACTATACATTGGACACTCCTTTGTCTGAGATATCCGATGACGTGACAGATGAGATACTGAATGGCAGTGATGAGCGTATCAAGGTTCAGATTACAGGCATAAACAGTGAGGCTGATGCCGTCTTTATGGAATATGAGGGAATTGTCAAATATATACGTGCATTACAGCAGCAGACGGATTTGAGTGCGGTTGAGCAGCGTTGGGCTGAGCAGTTCGCGGTCACTGCGGAGTGTCCTGAATGTCACGGAGCCCGTTTGAAGAAGGAGTCTCTCTATTTTATGATTGACGGCAAGAATATACATCAGCTTTCATCGATGGATATTGCGGATTTGCTGGAGTGGACGGAAAGCGTTGAATCGAGTCTGTCGGAGAGACAGGTGGCTATAGCCTCCGAGATTCTGAAGGAAATACGGACACGTCTCAGGTTTATGATGGATGTGGGACTGGACTATCTCTCTCTGAACCGTTCAGCTGAGTCTCTTTCCGGTGGAGAGGAGCAGCGTATCCGTCTTGCCACACAGATAGGGTCGAAGCTTGTGAACGTGCTGTATATACTCGATGAGCCGAGCATAGGTCTTCACCAACGTGACAACATACGTCTGATCAACTCGTTGAAATCGTTACGTGATGTGGGTAATACGGTACTGGTCGTGGAACACGACCGTGATATGATGCTGTCGGCGGATTATGTCATTGACCTTGGCCCCGGAGCCGGGCAGCACGGTGGTGAGGTTGTTTTTTCCGGTACTCCGGAGGAGCTTAAGAAGTCGGATACAATGACAGCGAGATACTTGAACGGCGCATTGGATACGGCTGTCGGCGGCAGGTCATACCGTGCAGGCAACGGACACAGTATCGTGCTCCGTGGATGCCGGGGAAACAATCTGAAAAATATCGATGCGGAATTTCCGCTGGGAAAACTTATATGCGTGACAGGCGTATCCGGAAGCGGAAAGTCAAGCCTGGTCAATGAGACATTACAGCCTTTGCTCTCACAGAAATTCTACAGGTCTTTAAAGGAACCGTTACCATACGATGGAGTGGAGGGTACGGAATTTATCGATAAAGTCGTGAATGTCGACCAGTCTCCCTTAGGCAGGACTCCAAGATCAAATCCGGCCACATACACCGGTGTTTTCAGCGATATACGTTCACTGTTCGTGGAGTTGCCGGAGTCAAGGATAAGGGCATACAAACCAGGACGCTTCTCCTTCAATGTCAGTGGCGGCAGGTGCGATGCGTGCGGTGGAAACGGTTACAAGACCATTGAGATGAACTTTATGCCCGATGTGATGATTCCATGCGAGGTATGTCACGGGAAACGCTACAACCGCGAGACTCTGGAGGTCCGTTTCAAGGGTAAGTCCATAGCCGACGTACTTGATATGACAGTTGATGCTGCCGTGGAGTTTTTTGAAAATGTTCCTGTCATATTGAACAAGATAAAGGTGCTGCAGGATGTAGGCTTGGGATACCTCAGACTCGGACAGCCTTCCACCACAATATCAGGAGGGGAGAGCCAGCGCGTGAAACTGGCTACGGAACTGGCCAAGCGTGATACAGGCAAGACTGTCTATATTCTGGACGAGCCGACGACAGGTCTGCATTTTGAGGATATACGTGTGCTGATGAATGTGTTGAACCGTCTTGTGGATAAAGGTAACACTGTCATAGTCATAGAGCATAATATGGATGTCATCAAGCAGTCAGACTGGATAATTGATCTCGGACCGGACGGTGGACGCGGCGGAGGTGAGATTGTAGTTCAGGGAACTCCGGAGCAGGTAGCATCGTCGGGAATCGGATATACCTCGGAATTTCTGGCAAAGGAACTGGAGCGTATGCGATGAATACCGCCGAATATATACGTGAGCACTTACGGGATGACGTGCGTGTACTGGCTTTGGGGACGCATCCGGACGGGGTTGATGTCCGGACGGCACTGGTCCAGATAGCCGGCTGGCAGGCCGCTGTCTCAAAATTGCCGGAGTGGGCGGGGACAGATGGAATTATATGGCCTGAGCATATCCCAATGGAGCAGTGTACCGGTCAGCACGTGGCGGCATATAAATCCGGTATAGTTGACACCTTGTTTGAAGACGGATTCAGTATGGCCGATTTGACCGGTGGAATGGGAGTTGACTGCTACTATCTGTCCAGAAAAGCCGGGAATGTATATTACAATGACCTGAACTGTTCTCTGGCGGATCTGGCACGAAACAATTTCCGTGTACTCGGTCGGGAGAATGTTTCCGTAAGCAGTGTAGATGCCGGCGCATTTCTGACGGAACACGCGGATGAGCATTTTGGGCTGATATATACCGATCCGGCCAGACGCTCATCAACCGGAAGGAAACTCGTATCTCTGAAAGACTGTATGCCTGATGTGACATCGCTGCAGCACAGGATGCTTGATATGGCCGATGTCGTTATGGTCAAGATGTCACCGATGCTTGATATCAGTGTCGCCCTGCGTGAACTTGTGTCGGTAAGTGAGATTTGGGTGCTGTCGCTGGCCGGCGAGTGTAAGGAACTGCTTGCCGTGATGAAGTCAGGATATACCGGCAGTGCATTGGTTTCAGCAGTAAATATAGCTTCTGACGGTACGCCGGGTGAGGTGCTACGCTCTACCGTAGAGAAGGATGCGTCGTTGCCATTGCCGGTGATATCATACGATTCAGTCTGCAAGGGCAACTTCCTGTATGATCCTTACGCCTCGTATATGAAAAGCGGACTTTACAGGACGATATGTGACAGATACGGTGTGTCGCAATTGCATCCGAATTCTCATCTGTTCATATCCGATACATATTCTGCGGGTTTTCCCGGCCGTCATTTTGAGATTCAGGAGGTGTGCAGGTTTGACAGGCATAGTGCAAAGGAACTGTTTCAGGAGTATTCTTCTGCCAATGTAACCGTGCGAAACTTTCCTATGACAGCCGATGAGATACGTACCCGCTTCCGCGTCCGTGACGGTGGCGGGCATACTGTATTCGCTACTGTGGTGAATCCGTCTGATAAAGTGCTTATTGTGGCAAAAAGAATATGAAACCGGCATCACAGATGCTTGTGGCAGATTTCCTTGAAGTCGCACTTGCTGCATGTGTCCGGAAGCCCGGTCTGGGCGAATGGAATTTCCGGGTTGAAAATGCTGCTGATCGTATCACGAAGATGAGCAATGTACCCGTTCATTAATCCACCGCTGAAATCGGTTATTGGCTCATTTGCCATCTTCATATAGATACCTTCGGCAGAAGGCTTGGCCGAGCTGCGTATGTACAGCAGGACGGGGGCCAGTCTCTTGGAACCGTATTTCCCGCTATAATGTACTAATGTGGCGTAGTAGAATGTTTGCAGTGCGTATCTGCGGCGTTCCTTGGAATTGTCAAACAGGTCATCTATCGTATTCGGGTTCTTCTCCACGTGTCCGGTCTTGTAGTCTGCAATGCGGTATATTCCGTTCTTGCAGTCTATACGGTCAATCCTTCCGCTTATCCTGACCTGCAGATTTCCGTTTGCGCTCTCAGGATGCGGTATGCTTATCAGATGCTCAAATTCATCGGATTCACTTTCTACATACATAAAAGGAGCGTAGAGTTTGTCCATTACCATTATCTGCCGCAGATACCGGCAAATAACCTCGAAATTTATTGACTGTATGCCGTTATAGTCCGATGGAAGCGTTTCTTTTCCGTTGAAGAGTTCACCGTTGAATGCCTGCCGCACGAACAGCTCAATCTGCCTTTCATCTTTTGACAGATTATCCAGCATTTCCTCTGTGATGATTCTGTCGTGGCTTTTCTCTGCCATTGAATTGTACGCAAGCTCTGCGCTCAGATGGAACAGTGTACCGAAAATGGCAGGGTCAATGTCTGCGGCTTCATCGCGCCTTGCCTTTATTCCGGCTACATACATCAAAAATGAGCTCCAGAATCTGGATGTATATAAACGAATCGCCGCTATTGATGGAGAAGAAAGCTATTCTGAAATGGAGGATGAACTTATTGATAGATTCGGAGATATTCCGAAAGCGGCTAAGAACCTGCTTGATATCGCACTCCTCCGTGCTAAAGCTCATGAGGCAGATATTGTGAGCCTTAAGCATCGTGATAAAGAGATACTCGTAATGCTTTATAAAAAGGCAAGAAAAATGAGAAAAAACCATTCTATGATGTGCGGAT
>JAKSIX010000072.1 GCA_024398595.1 Bacteroidaceae bacterium
ACAGGAAACTGATGCGGGTGTTCGTATGCCGCGACAGCCTGCCTCGAACCAAGCTGGGCAAACTGCAACGTTTCAAACTGGACGGCATCCTGAAGGGGAATCCTGAAGCAATCAGGGAGGAGCATATCATCGTGGAACCTGCTTTTGAGGAGTACAGGATTCTCAAGAGCCACATTCAGGAAATGAAGAAGACACCCGTGAGACCGACCGACAATATGGAGACAGACCTGGCTCTGGACTCTCTTGACAAAGTGGAGCTTCAGGTTTTCATCGGGCAGACATTCGGTGTCCAGCTGAAGGCTGACATCATGACGGGATTCAAGGATGTGTCGGAACTTGCTGTGTATGTGGCGGGATGCAAGACAAGGATGTCCGTGCGGGATGTGGATTGGCACGAGATACTCCAGCAACCTGCAGACAATCGGAAAATGCCGAAGACCACAGTCTTATATCCGTTTTTTAGAAGGTGTCTCCTGTTATTCCTTCGCCATTACAATCATATGGAAGTGACAGGCATTGAGAATATTCCCGTCAAGGAACCTTTTATAATCGTATCAAACCACGCATCTCCGCTCGACGCCGCCATAATAACCTCCGGTTTCAAAAAGAGTACCTTCATCAACACATTCCTGACCGTCAAGGAATCTCATTGCAAAAGTCGGGGCCGCAGGTTTCTTGCCCACCTCAACAACATTATCATAATCGAGGAGAAGGATATCAAAGGTTCCTTGCTGAGTATCTCAAAAGTACTGGACAACGGCAAGAATGTTGTCATTTTCCCGGAAGGTACGCGAACCCTGACAGGCGCCACCCTGGAATTCAGGAAAACGTTTGCCATCCTCAGCAAAGAATACGGCGTTCCTATCGTCCCTGCTTGCATTCGGGGTACCTTTGAGGCATTCCCGCGCAGAACGATGGATTTCAACCCGCATAAAGTATGTGTGGAATATATGCCTGCCATATATCCCGACGGAGACTCTTCGTACGAGTCTCTGGCGACTCAGGTCAAGTCCGCCATTGATAATAAATTAAGACAATATAAATCAAGTGACAATGATGCATAAAGGATACATAGGTATGTCGGTTCTGACTGTCTTGTTGACTTTCCTTGCCATAACCCCCGCAAATGCTGCGATTGATCTTGATGTCTGTTTGAAATGGGCTCGGGAGAATTATCCCGAGGTCAGACGATACAATATCATCGAAGTCACCGCGCAATGTAATCTGGAGAATGCCAAGCATAATTGGCTGCCTATGGTAACTCTTGGCGTCCAAGGCAGTTGGCTGAACAAGACCCCGGATATGTCTGATATTACTAAAAATGCCAGCGACCCTTTGACCGCCGCACAGGTAGACTTCATGATTCAGAAACTCAATCTCTCTGCTATACCTAATTGGCAGTATAGCGCTTCAGTGGATGTCGTTCAGCCGATTATTGACGGCGGGGCCACCAAAGTGCAGAAGGAACTTTCCCGGCGCGAAGCCGATGTGAAACGTGCAGAACTCGATGTTTCGTTGAGCAAACTGGAAGAGACGGTACAGGATGTCTATTTCGCTCTGCTTCTACTGGAGAAAAGAGATGAGCAGATGAAACTTCAGGAGAATATGATTGAACGCAACATCAAAACACTCCGGTCTTTGTCCCAAGAGGGCGGAGCAAAAGAAATTGATGTGAAAGCGTTGGAAGTCACTATGCTGAAATTGCAGCAGCAGGGTGCCGTTCTGAGGGAAAATATGGAGACCTATCGCACCACACTTTCTCTGTTGACAGGTCACGATATCAGTAAGGAAGAGCTCTCCATCCCACGAAAACCTGGCGAGTCTCCTGTATATTATTCAAATCTGCCGGAGATGAAACTTATTGACAGTCAGTTCTCGCTTCTGCAACTCCAGAAGGATTGTGACCGCGTCAGCATTATACCTAAACTGGGTTTTGTAAGCAGATTGTATTATGGGATACCCAGTTCAAACATTTTTGAGGATTTGACAGACCGGAATCCCAAATTCAACGTTGCATTGGGGTTGAAACTGTCTTGGGATATTCATTCCTTATACAACAGGCGAAATAATCTCAAACTGGTGCAACTCCAGGAGGCGAGTCTAGATACACAACGCGAGTTGCTGATTTTCCGTCATAATATTTCCAACGTGTCGGTCCTTCAACAGATCAGGCATATGGAGGAGGTATGCAGTCAGGATGAACGGATTATCGAAATATGCGGCGAATTGCGCAGGGCGGAGGAAGTCAAGGTGGAGAACGGGGCAGGCGACACGAATTCTCTCATAGACCAAATCAATGAGGAGGCGGATGCAAAACTTGCCGGAGCAATTCACGAAATAGAATACATACAGAGTCTATACAAACTTAATCATAACGGACAATGAAACATATAGGAAATAGATTCCTCATTATCAATGTTGTGGTTGCAGTGACACTGACAATTGTCTCGTCCTGCAAGCAATCCTCTGCAGATGCAACAGGCATCTTTGAGGCTCAGACCATTACGGTTAGTTCTGAGGTGAGCGGACGAGTCCTGGCCCTGCCGGTCAACGAAGGCGATTTTGTGGACAAAGGCCAGCCGATAGTTCTCATTGACACCACACAACTCGATCTCCAGCGCCAGCAGTTGGAGGCTGCAATTGTGGCTCTTGAAACGACCAGAGTTACCGGCAAGGGGCAGGCAGAGGCCATTGATGCTCAACTGGGGCAGTTGGAGAGAGATTTGTTGCGCATCAACAATCTTTTGAATGTCGGAGCCGCCACACACCAGCAGAAAGAACAGATTGAAACTCAGATTGCGGCACTGAAGAGTCAAAAAGAGGCTCAAGGCGAGACAATAGGCAATGCCAATAGTTCCATCACCGGTGAAACGAAAGTCAAGGAAGTTCAGATAAAGACCTTGGATGATATGATTGCACGTTGTCATATATGCGCACCCGTATCCGGCAATGTTTCCAGCTTGTATATAGCTGAAGGAGAATTGGCGGCGGCCGGGCACCCGATTGCAAGGATTGTCGACCTCAATGACACTTGGCTGCTTGCATACTTTCCGGGAAGCAAGATGGCAAGCATCAAGGAGGGACAGAAGGTAAGGGTACGTACTCTATATGGTGCTGAAAAGGAACGTGAATATGAAGGTACTGTAACCCGCATTGCGTCCGAAGCCCAGTTTACACCCAAAACCATCCCGACAAGCGATGAGCGGTCCAATATGGTGTATGCCGTCAAGATAAGCATTAAAAATGACGGCTATGTACGGACGGGGTTAAGTGGTGAGGTGTATATTGACTGATGATACGGGTTTCGGACATATCTGTTTCGTTTGGGGATATCAAGGCTTTGGATGGCGTTTCGTTGCACATCCACGAAGGCGAGATTTTCGGCCTCGTCGGGATGGACGGTTCCGGCAAGACCACGCTTGAACGTGTCATTGCCACATTGCAACGGCCCGACATCGGCACGTGTACGGTTATGGGACACGACGTTACGGCCGATGTAAGAGAAGTTCGCAGCGAGACAGGGTTCGTTCACACTACATTTTCACTCTACCCCGACCTCTCTGTCAATGAGAATATCGCTCTTTGCGCTTCGATGCATGGAATGGAGTTTGACCCGGACAATCCCTTCATCAGACATACATACAAAGATCTGAAACGATTCGGATCCCGATTGGGAAGAGCTTTGTCGGGTGGTATGAAACAAAAACTTGCCTTGTGCTGCGCCTTGATTCACAAACCGCGTCTGCTTATCCTTGACGAACCGACCACGGGCATTGACGCCACATCGCGTCGTGAGATATGGCAGGCACTGGTACAGATGAACGGGGAATACGGTATCACCATTCTTGTATCATCTCCATACCTGAATGAAATATCAATGTGCCATCGCATTGCCATTATGGAGCAGGGGAGGATACGGAGTGTGGGCAGACCGCAGGAACTGATGCCGAAATCTGAAGTTAATATACGGGAAAAAGCCCCCGGAGAAGATGCGGTGAATATTATTGAAGTGAACAATCTGGTAAAGTCATATGGTGAATTCAATGCAGTCGACGGCATAAGTTTCAGCGTCAGGAAAGGAGAGATATTCGGGTTTCTGGGCAGTAACGGTGCGGGTAAGACCACAGCCATCAATATGCTGTGTGGCCTGCTGGAGCCGACGTCAGGCGGCGGGCACGTTGCCGGATTCGACATAAAGACTCAGAGCGGGGAGATAAAGAAACATATCGGCTATATGAGCCAGCGGTTTGCCTTGTATGAGGATTTGTCCGTGATGGAGAATTTGCTGGTAATGGCCGGAATTTACGGCATTCCGAAAAAAAAGGCACTGCCGATTATCGAGGAGCAACTTGAACTTGTCGGCCTGAATAATATTGAGGACCGTATCGTAAGGACTCTTCCCCTCGGTTGGAAACAGCGGCTGGCATTTGCCACGGCCACCCTGCACCACCCGGAAATTGTTTTTCTTGATGAGCCCACCAGTGGCGTGGACGTACAGACCCGCCAGAATATGTGGCAGATAATAATGGATGAAGCGGGGCGTGGAACCACCGTGTTCGTGACCACACATTATATGGATGAGGCCGCATACTGTGACCGTCAGAGCATAATGGTTGACGGGAAAATAAAGGCAATGGGGCATCTGCAGTCATTGATTACTATGGGGGTCTCTCAAGATTTTGATCACATATTCGATTTAATTGCCAACGCGGAAAAATGAAACTGCTTTTCCAGCTCATAAAAAAGGAACTGCGTCTTATGTTCCGGGACAAGATAGCGGTGGTTGTTCAACTGATTCTGCCTGTCGTTACGCTGGCCTTGACAGACCAGGCACTCAACACCGATTTGCGTCAAGTCAAGGTGGCGGCTGTGGTTCCGGTTCAGACAGAATCTGCCACGAATTATCTCAAGCCTCTGCTGTATAATGAATTGTTCAGCTTTCAGGGCATCATTTCATCGGTTGAGGAGGGAATGACAATGCTGAGGAAAAGCAGGATTCATGCACTGGTTGTTCTTGATGGCGACTTTGACAGAAATATGGCAGTGGGCAACTGTGACGGCGTCCCGTCTGTTCAGATAATTACGGACAACAGCAACACTGTAGTAGGCAATGCTGCCACTTACTACATCACTTCCGCTCTTGACCAATCATCCGGTGATTATATTTCAATGCAGGCTATGTTCAATCCCGGATTTCGAAGCATATATCATTATGGAATCAGTATTTTCGCCCTTGCTCTGGTATTGATGATAACGCATCGGGCGGCAATATCCATGGTGGGAGAAAGGACCCGGCATTCAATTGACAACGTGATTATGTCATCTGTCAGCACAAAGATGCTGATGCTGAGCAAACTCCTTACTTATCTGATATTTTACTCCCTGGATGCCGTTATCTGTTTCCTGGCTGTCCGTTATATACTGAATGTCCCATTCAATGGTTCTCTGCTGTTGTTTGCAATAATAACCGAAATGCTGATTATTACTTCGCTGTTCCTCGGATTCTTCATATCTTTATGTTCCGCAACGGAGTCCAATGCCTCCGGTACCACTGTGTCCGTAGTCTGTCTGCTCCTTATGTTTTTCTCGGGCTTTATTTTCCCTGCAGACAGTATGCCTCTTTGGGCGCAACTTATCGGGGATGCTTTCTATACCAAATGGTATATTGACGCAGCGCACAAAGTTTATTTGCAAGGTACAGGAATAGACTACATCGTCAAGAACCTCCTGTTTATGTCAATGTCGACAGTGACATTTATGTTGATGTGTTTCTATAAATTAAACAAGGAGAGATGGCTGCGCTGACCCGGATAAGAGCACTTGTGCGCAAAGATCTGTTGCAGCTGCTGCACAACAAATCGTTCGTCAACGGAATTCTGGTTTTTATGATTCTGCTCAATTTGGCGTATCCGTGCCTGTTGACTTTTCAGGTGCGGGATATTGCCGTATCTGTGGTGGATCATGATCGGTCGACGCTCTCTTCCAGGATTGTCAGAGACCTCAGTCAAGCGGGACAATTCTCTTTCGACGGTGTCTATGCCACACACGAAGATGCACTCTCGGCAATGTATGGGGGACGCGTTGATTGTATTCTTGAAATACCGCCGGACTTCGAGAACAGCCTTGGACGGAGAGTGATGGTGCAGACCGCATCGTTACCGCGAATGCACCTTACAACCAATGCAATCAACACGACAAAGGCCATTCCGGCAACCCAGTGTGTGACAGGATGTGCGGCACAGACAATCAGGGATTTTGCTCAGGACAAAGGTCTGACTGTCTCACAACCATCCGACAACATCACCGTGACCAATGCATATAATCCCTTCAACGATTACAAGAGAGTGATGCTTCCCATCATTATTCTCAATATTCTGTTTTGCTTCAATACTCCGGCGAGGCTGATGTCAAATGAACACGAATACGGTACCATCGACCAGATAAACGTAAGCCCGATGAATACGTTGTCTTTGATGGCAAGCAAAGTCATCACCAGTCTTGTGGTATGTCTTGCCGTAATCTGTCTGTCCACGGTTTTGCTTTGGCTCGTGTACGGGTTTATGCCCGAAGGCAGCATATTGCTTATGCTGCTGGCCATATCCCTTTTCATTATCGGCGTATCCGGAATGACGCTGATTTTGTGCAATTGTTTGAACAATGGCGCTCAGATGATTATGTATTCATCGATACTCTCATTATTTGCGCAAATTGCCAGCGGGTACTATACCCCTCTTGAATGTATGGCAGGATGGGTTCAGTGGGCATCGCATATCTTCCCCACACGCTATGTCGTTGCCATTTTGCGAAACATAAGCCTCAAGGGCGCAGGGTTTGCCGACTTGGCTTTGGAATTTATATGTCTGTCCGGGTTGTCGCTCCTGTATTTCTTCATTTCCGTTCTGACCTACAGAAAATCACGTTCCTGAAGAAATCCATCCGGGACCAATCAGGCTTTATTCGCAAGTGGTGTGGGCATCAAGTCAGTTATAAGGAGATGCTCGGATTAGCGTGACACAAGGAACATTCCGTGTGAAGGGGTGAGTGTGAGCTCGGTCCGGAAGGTTCCGTCGGCGCTGTGCGAAATGACGGCAGGGGAG
>JAKSIX010000073.1 GCA_024398595.1 Bacteroidaceae bacterium
GCTTTTTATTTGCAGTCTGCAAATATACAAAAAGTTGCGCATCCCGGTCACAGGCACACTTCGAATTTATAAAAAAGAGAAAGCGGCCGGCCCTGAGGTCGGTGGGAATCTGAAAATTCAAGGAGATAAAGAAACCGGCCAAAAATTTCTTTTTGGTCGGTCTCTCGATTATAGGATGTTTTGGATATGACTAGTCGTCATTCACAAATCCTGTGTAACGCCAACCTGAAATCCTGTAGGCGACGCCACCATATGCTTCCGGGTAAGAAACACCGGGCATGCCATCACTCTCAAGATCGTCATCATCAAAGTTGACCAGAAATTCGATGTAATCCGCTTTCTGACCACTGGGGGTAGTAGCTCCGTCAACAACGATTTTTCCGCTGGAAAGCGTTACCTTACATTCGTAAGCCTCGTTCGCAACAGGACTTTCAGATCCGAAAGTTTTGCCGCTAAGCGAGCAGGGAACCTGAACGGTGAAATTCCAGAATTTGCCCTGATCGTTTACATACAGGATATTATCTGTGTCGGCTGCGGTATTGTAAGTGAGAAGGATGCTTCTTCCTTCATTAAAGTCTTCAAAAACCACATTGCCGGAAGCATCAACGATGTCCACCTGAACATACCATTGTCCGGACATCTCCTGAACTTTGGTGCCGCCAATAGGATCCTTTTGGCAGGAAGCAAGAACAAATGACGCGAGAATAACTATTGCAATATAGATTATTTTTTTCATAACGTTATTCTTTATTTAAAACAACATTGAACACTAAAGAACCAGCATACTTTGCTGTATATTTAAGAGTATTGCCGGTAAAATCATAGGTTCCTTCAAGAGAATCCAGACCATCACCCCAACCATCGATATAACTGTCCACAAGGCTGACGACTCCGTCATCTGAGATGCTGACACTCGTTTCCATTTTGTAACTGGTCCCATAACCTGCTCTCAACCAATACCATCCGGCAAGGCCGTCCTCAATAAAGTAAGTCCCATCGCCTTCGTTAAGAATAAGAATCTCATACTGTTTGCCGTAAAGAGTTCCTCCTCGGTTACATGAAGGATCGGAGAGGTAGAATCCCTCTACAGGATCATTGGGATCGAGTACAACCACCGTACGTGTAGAAGAAGCAGAAAAACCATCCTCGTTGACTGCACTGTAACTTACGGAATAAACACCTGATACGGCCGTATTCACATTTGAGTTGACTTCGACATCAGAAGTAACATCCTGACCATTAAGTGTTGCCGAGTATCCCGGTTCTTCATATTTGGAATCCTTATCGATAATCATATAAGAATCACCCTCAAGGGTAATAACCGGATAATATGTAGTCCTGGTCACACCTTCTGTTGTAATCTTCTGGCATCCCGCCATGGAGAGAAGCAAAATGGCGCCAAGCGCTGTAATTGTTATTTTTTTCATTGCTGATTTCATTTTTAAGTTTCCCTAAAATTACTTGGCCCAGAACACCGGAGTAGTATAACCGGGGAATTGAGGGCAGTTGGAGTTGCGGGACTGTGAAGAGTCTGCATAAGGCCAGCGCTCAAGCACATTTCCTTCACCAACCTGAGCGAATACCTGATAGGGAGTGTATATGGTACCGGGAATCAATGCATTCACAGCAGAGGTGCTGACATCTGTTCCTGTCCACAGATCAGAACCCTTAACCGGGCCGAATTCCGGATAGCCAAGGCGACGGAGTTCGCACCAGGATTCAAAGTTGTTGCATCCGGAGAGGGCAATCCATTTGGCTATACCTATACATTCATTGCTGTTGTCCTTGTCGAAGGGATACATTTCTATGTTCTCCTCAGCATCATCCTCTGTGAGGCCTGCAGATGCAAAAGAGGCCTTGATTGCCTTCTTATAATGCTCTTCTGCTTTTGCGTTGTCCTTCCCCGCATAATATTCGGACTTGAAGAATTCGACTTCAGCTACCGAAATCAGCGAAACAGGCGTGTCGAAGGTGATGTTCGGGCGGCAGAGGCCGGCGGCTGAATTATAGGGCGAAGATGCGGTTGAACCGAGGTTACAACCCGAAATAGCTCCCACATATTTCCCGCTGTTGTTTTTCTTGAACCATACTCCAAGGCGGGGGTCGGTATAGGTGTCGAACTGCATGGCGGCGACGAGTGCTGCATTGGCAACAACATTGTCCTGAGAGTGCCAGGGAGCAAATTCTTCTGAATAGAACGGAGAAGCCTGAGTTTCGGCGTTTGCCCAGCAGCCGGCATATTGTGCATCTGAAGTGATGAAATTATCCTCGGCGATAAGGGCATCAAGTGCGGCCTGGGAATTGGACACCTTTGACATACGGGAAAGAATTTTGAGCTTTACCGTGTTTGCGAATTTAATCCAATCCGTTGAATTGCCTCCGGGATAAAGAAGGTTCTTGGCAACAGGCTGGCCATCTCCCACCTTGGCAAGGGCATCGTCAAGGGTTGCAAGAATGCCGTTGTAAACAACATCACCGTTATCATAAGCCGGAGCCATATACTGGTCGGAGTCGAAAGCCTGAGTATAGGGAACCTCACCGTAGCAGTCCACCAAAGTTTGATAGGTAAAGGCGAATAGCGAAGCAGCTGCGATATAATCTCCATAGTTCTTGGATTCGACAGCCCTGTCCATAATGGTCTTGCTATTTACGAGAACCTTCTGGAATAACTGAGTATATAGTCTCGAACTTTGAGATGCGGACATGGAGAACTGTGAGTAACCAACATAGTTGGATGTGCCGAATGTCTGCGCATAATGTTCTGAGAAATATCCGCCTGTTATGCGAAGGAAATCACCATAACTGGTAGCGAGTGCTCCCTCCACGCCAGGAAGAATCATACTGTTGGTGATGTTTTCGGTGGCGGGGATATTGGGATCGTAGTTGATGTCGAAATAGTCTTTGCAGCCTACTGCAGAGAATGCTATGACAAAAGCGATAACAATGTTAAGTATCTTTTTCATATTGATTCCTCCTGATTAGAATTTGATGTTTGCGCTGAAACCCCAAACACGGCAAGCAGGATTGGAGTAAAGTTCACCGAACTGTGCTGCAAGGTCTCCACTGGAACTGTATGAAGAAGTTTCAGGATCGATATAATAGTTGTCTGAAGGAGTCCAAGTGAACACGTTGTTGCAGAATACGCTGATAGAGGCTCCGCTGAACTTTATTCTGTTCATCCATTTCTTGGGGACGTCCCAAGTCAGGCTGACGTTGCGGAGTTTGGCGCTTGTGCGGCTGAGGAGATAGAATTCACCCCCTTCTCCTGCTCCAAAGTTGCTGAAGTAGTTCTGATAACTCTGGTTGTTGAGGAATATAGGTGTAGTGTTGGGGGTACCGTCCTCATATACAGAACCGGGAATGATGAAGGGTTCGCGGCCGTTGTACAGGGTAGCGATTCCGTTGCCGGTGAACTGCATAAGATTCTTGGTTCTGGAGAACATATATCCACCGTACCTGACGTCAAGGACTGCGCTTAGTGTAAAGCCCTTCCAACTGATGCTGGTATTGACTCCCCCTGTCCAGTCGCTTTGGAAATTCTTGCCGGTATCCTTAAGTTCCGTTTCAAGTACGGGATATCCGTCGTTACCTACAATAGTGTGGCCGGCTGCATCCTTTTTGGGAAGATAGGTATAGAACTCTCCCATAGGTTTGCCTACTTCTGCGTAAACATATACGGCATCATCGCCTGCAGCGAAGGCCTGAATTGTGCTCTTGCCACCGTCGAGGCCATCGGGAAGCGATTCTACAAGATTGTTGTTCTTTGACCAGTTGAAGTTCAAATCCCAACGGAAATCTCTTGTCTGAACCGGGGTGGTGTTGAGAACGAGTTCAACGCCCTTGTTTGTGATATCACCGAAATTGGTGACTATTGAGTTGTATCCTGTTGAGGGATCAACGGGCAGAGAGAAGATCTGGTCTGAGGTCTTCCTGTTATAGTACGCGGCGTCAATTCCGATACGGCCGTTGAAGAACTGAAGGTTGGCTCCCACTTCAAATTCGCTTGTCATTTCAGGACGGAGAGTAGAACTTCCCTTTGACGCTGCTGCAACGAATGAATTGACGCCATTCAGAGGGAATTCCAAACCACCCCACGCATAAGTTCCATCGGCATAAGCCGGGGTGTAGGTGATATTGGTCCTGTAAACACCGGCATCGTTACCGGTCTTACCGTAGGCCAAACGGATTTTACCGAATGAAAGTACATTGTTCTTTGCAAAACGGTTTGAGAATATCCAGCTGAGAGTGGCACCGGGATAAAAATAATGATTGGCAGTGATAGGAAGAGTTGATGACCAGTCATTACGTGCCGTAACGTCAAGGAATACCTCATCGTTCCAACCGACTGTCACGTCAGCAAAAACGCCGGTGAGGCGCCTTTTGGAAGCGCTTTCCGAAATTGATGTCTTGTCGGCACCGTTGCTCAGATCCCAGAATCCTGTATCGAACGTGAGAGTGCTGGTCTTACCGGCCATTGCAGATGAACCTCTTTCATTGATGTTTACGCCAGCTAGAGCGGTGAGACTGAATTTTCCGAAATTGTTCGTATAGGTGGCAAGAAAGTCATGGTTTGTTTCATAAAGTTCGCCGAAAGAACGGCTTACCCAACCATTTTGATTCATTTGGGAAGGAGCATAACCCTTGTCGTCATTTATGAGAGCATCATCGAGAGCAATCTGAGGGTAGCCGACTTTCTTGTTGTAGTTGGTATAGTCAAATCCCATACGATATGTGAGGGTAAGTCCCTTTACCGGTGTAAAATCAGCCTGAATCTTGCCGTTGAGTTGCTTGGATTCGGTGTTGTCATAATTATTCTCAAGCGCCCAGTACGGGTTGGTGATTCCATAAGGAGTGAGATAGGCCTCTGGCGTGTTGAAGGGATTTGAGAGGTCCTTGAGGTCAACGATTGACATATCGCGGGGGAACTCATAGAGACCGTCGATTACGGAAGTGCCCTGGTCTGTATCCACCATACGGCTCTCAGCTCTTGCAAAGTTGATGCTGGAAGATACTTTCATCCATTTTGTGGCTTGATAGCTGCTCCTGAATGCAATAGTGTTGCGTTTGTAGGAATCGTGATCGCCCGGCATAATACCATTATCCTTATTGTATGAATAGGATAAGAAGTATGTAAGCTTGTCATCGTTGGAAGCGCCGCTGAACGTCACGTTGTGGTTATGAGATATGCCAAGTTCAAAAAAGTCGATGAAGTTGTTCACCTTAGCATCGTAGTTATGGATGCGCTGCTGGTGATTCCAGATGGGACCGTAAACCTGAGTGGATCCGTCAAGTCTGGGGCCCCACGAACCATTTTCGATAAATGTCTGAGTCCCGTTCCATCCCTGTCCGAATTCGTTCTGGAACATTGGAATCTGGGATACCTGACGAAGTTGCATCCCTCCGGTGTACTCAAGTGAGAAGTTTCTGCCGTCACCTTTCTTGCCGCTTCTCGTGGTAACGATGATGACACCGTTTGCCGCACGGCTACCATAGAGAGCGGTGGCGGCTGCGCCCTTGAGAATGGTCATAGACTCGATATCGCTGGAGGCAATGTTGCTTATACCTGCAATGGAACTTGACTTGTCTCCAGATGCGGAGGAAAGAGAACTGTTCTGAATGGGAACGCCGTCAACTACATAGAGAGGCTGGTTTGATCCGCTGATTGAACTGAAGCCACGGATGATGATGTTGGTCGCGGCACCGGGGTCTGATGATGATGCGAGAACCTGCACGCCGGCGACCTTGCCGGAAAGTGCCTGTACCGCATTTGTTGTGCGTGCGCCTACGATTTCATCGCTTTTGACTGTGGTTGCCGAGTAACCGAGGGTCTTCTCCGCACGGGAGATGCCCATTGCCGTTACCACAACTTCATCAAGAAGTTCTGTGTCAGGTTCGAGACTTGCGTTGATTTCGGTACGTCCTTGAACTTCGATCTCAACGTCCTTGAAACCGATGGTAGTGAAGCCGAGAGTCGCGTCAGGGGATACGCTGATGGAATAGCGGCCGTCAATGTCGGCTACCGTTCCAGCCGGAGTACCCTTAACGAGAACTGCAGCTCCTGAAAGAGGCTCCCCGTTGGAAGCGTCTGTCACGACACCTGTGACTGTGATGTTCTGTGCGAACGCAGCAGAAGCCACAGTGATCAAAAGTGCCGAAAGAAAAACTTTAAGTTTTCTCATTTGGTTGAATTTTAAGGTTAAACAATAATTTATACTAACTACATTTAGTTGTTTTTCACTTTATTATTGCCTGAAATAAATGCTGCAGGCCGATTTTTTCAAATTTCCTTTCCAAAAAAGGGAATTGAGTCGCAAAAATGGCAAAAAAAAATCAAGATTCCAAATTGTTATTAAGCCCTAAAAGCAAGAATATCGGCCTTGTTTGGCTGTGTTTTATTGTTTTCTGATAGGTATATCTTGTATTCTGATTATTAATCGTAACTATTTTATTGGAATTACTTAAAATTTTAAAGCAAAATAGTTTTTAAAAAAAATCAAAAAATTTTTAAAATTTTCGACGTTTGAATATTATTCAGAGATTATGCGCGAATTATGCAGATCGTGGAATAAATATGTGAATAGATGAATAATTAAAGAGGAAAGGATAGCGATTTCGAGTAAAACAACCTAAAAGCTTCATCCTCTGTTAACACGTTTATTGTAAGCTGTTTGCCTTTAATTTTTTTTATTCCAACGGAGGATTTCGAATGCTATTAAATTTTACAAGTTGTTTTTGGGACTTAACCTGTACAGACACGAATGATTCGCGTCTGTACAAAAAAGTTAAAAGTCAGGACGGCCTTCCTGAAGCCATCCTGCCTGCAAATGAATTAATTTCCGGAAGCCGGACCCGATGTAAGGGATTACAGGGACTTTGAAATTTCCTGCACCTGAGTCTCGGTCAGACCGGTGACACGGTATATCGTTTCAAGAGGAAGTTCTTCCCTGATCATCGCTCTGGCGACTTCCGCCTTGCCTTCCGCGAGAGCCTTCTCGCGTTCCTCGGCGCGGGCTTCCTCGATGGCGTACCGTTTCTCGGCTTCGATCTGGATTTCGTCTCTCTGCATTC
>JAKSIX010000074.1 GCA_024398595.1 Bacteroidaceae bacterium
GGTGGCCTGTGGCGGTCCCAGGGGGCCTATTGTGCAATGGAGGGGAATGCCCCTCCAAACCACCCCGAGTCGGCTATGCCTCCGAACCAATGCTCCGGGTCTTTTGCGGTCCCAGGGGACTTTGCTTCGCAAGTCCCCGGACTATCATTCCTAGGGGCTCTGCCCCTATTATACCCCGCGGCCTTTGTGCTTGCGTATTTGCTGGCGCAAATACCGCAGTCGGCCGGCGCGCTGATGCGCGCTGTCGAACACCACTTTGGCGGGACGGCCCCTCCATCCGGCGCGCTGTGGGTTCGCTTCAGAGGGGGGGGCGATACTTCTATTGCTGGACAATCTCGCTGATGCTCCATCACAGCGGCTGATGCCGCTCTTCGATTCCGGTCGTGCGTCAGAATGTCCGTTTCACGCACGGAGTTGATTATTAGCGCGTCCCGTGCGTCAGAACCCTCATTTCACGCACGGACTTTGTTTATCCTCGGGACTGGGCGCACGTATTGTCTGTTTCCACTGCCATGTATGGTCTGGCCTGAATTTGCGGATTTAATAATCAAAGGAAATGCTATCTTTGCAAAGTCATGTGGATCAAAGGAGCGAGCCTTGTCTGCAGAAACAGAACCAAGTCATGAAAGTAACCGTTATGATCAGGAAAATATTGATGGCAGCACTTGCAGTGCTCGCATTCCATGCCGCATCGGCCCAGCCCAAGAGCGGCTATATCGCAGGTGAAAAAGCTTCGCAGGAGCGCATCCGCGTTGCCACCAAAGGCCTTGCAAACCCGGAGCGTGGCTTCCGTTTCGAGATTCTGGTAGGTGTGGAAGATGCACCTGAGACAGAAAGCAAATGGCCCTTTCCCGACTATAGGGATGACGGCATCGTGATGACACAGGCTTATTGTTATCTCAACAGATACTGGGACTGCGACATCCCTCAGAGCAAAATCGATGCTCTGCAGTCAAGTTTTGACCGTGCCAGAAGGGACGGAGTGAAGTTCGTCCTCCGCTTCGCGTACGAAGGCCTTGACGGGACGGACAACTGTCCCTCGCTCGAGCGTATACTCTCCCACATCGAACAGCTCACGCCCATAGTCAGGAAGAACATCGACGTAATCTACACGCTTCAGACCGGCTGGGTTGGACTGTGGGGCGAATTCCACAGCAACCCGAGAGGATTGGACAGAGACCCCGAGGCCGTGGCTGCCGTCCTGGATGCCACGCTGAAGATGCTTCCGGAGAGCCGCAGCACTATGATGCGCTGCATGAGGTACCGCACAACGGCCGAGACTGCGGCGGGCCCCGGCGTTCTGGACATGGGGCGCGTCGGCTTTTTCAATGACGGCACCCTTGCCGGCACTACTGACGGAGGCACATTCCTTGACGGGTCCACCGAGGAGGATTCCGAGTTCGATCAATTGGACAGAGAAAGCCAGGACATGCCCATAGAAGGGGAACTCTTCTGGAACAGCGTGCCCAACACCATAAGCGCCAACGCGATAAACGCAATCCACCGCTTCATCCGCCACCACTACACGACATTCAGCGTGGTCCATTCCAACAGCGAGCTGGACTTCACCCCGATATTCGGCACCATAGACGCGTGGAAGGCCACTCCTTTCACTGCTGACCTGCTCAAGGCGCAGGGGCTCCCTTGCGATGAGAATTATTTCAAGAGAAATCCCATGCCGAGTGCCTACGAGTATTTTCGCGACCATTTCGGCTACCGCCTGGAAATGGTCAGATCGGAGGGAGCGCTCAGGGATGGAAGGTACGAAGGTGAGATTACTCTCCGCAATGTCGGCTTCGCCCGGCCTATCAATCCCAGGAAAGCGTACCTGGTCCTTTTTGACAGGAAGGGCCATGTGCTGGAATACCCTCTTGACATTGATGCGCGCAGTTTCATGCCATGGGAGGAAGTAAGCATCCATCTGTCAGCAACTCTCCCGGAAGACGCCCGCAAGAGCGGATATAAAGCCGCCCTGTGGCTGCCGGATGAGAGCGACTCAATCAGGTACCGTCCGGAATATGCCATAACCATAGCCGAAGGCTCGACCCCGCTCATTCTCGGCGGACGGCTGTTGAATGTCTTTTGATGCTGCGTCTGCCCAAACTGCTGGATTTTATTGATTTATAGTTCTTTGTTTTGGGAAAATTATGTAAGTTTGTAAACTTATTTGCTCTTGTGGTCTGGTTAAAGGAAATATTTTCTTTTGATACACTCTCCCGTAAATTCATAGGGGGGGGTATAACTACTTGTAAATCAATTAATTACATATTGCGCGGGATCTGTTGCCCGCTGCCTTTGGGGACTTTTGCATTCTTGCATTAGCCCCTTTGCGTTTATGCTGCACTTAACCCTGAATTTTCTCTAGTTAAACAAATAATCAATCTTAATTATGAAAACAGAAGAAATGAAAAACTACAAATCACCTGTGGTAAAGGTGGTTAATGTCTCAATCCAAAATTCAATCTTGACCGGAAGTGTCACCGGAGATGTTGAAAATCCTGCAGAAGGCGGAGAATTTTAAAAAACTAACACTAACCTACTATGAATCTCAAAACAGTTTTCGCGGCATTCGTGCCTGCGTTTGTATTGTGTTTTCCTTCCTGCCAACGTGCAGAGATGGATAATATCCTTCCTGATAACGAAGAGGTCGGTGTTTATGCAACCGTTCCTGTTCCAGTAAGTTGCGATCCTGAAACAAAGGGAATTTCGATTGATGCGGATAATAAAGCCGTCTTCAAATGGATTAAGGATGTTGATAACATCAATGTGTTCTCATCCAAAAAGGGTGAGTCAATGATCTATTCCATCAAGGAAGTCAGCAGTGAGAATCCTACACATTGCAGCTTCCTTGTAGAGGATTTTGTGCTTAAGACAGGCAATACATATTTTGGCTTCTATCCCAGCACTAATTCCAATGATCCTTCAAATGTAATCATCGACTATACTACCCAGAGGCAGTATGCTCTTGATGATGACAGTCATCTTTCAGCGTATTCATATATGGTGTCTGCACCGGTTGAGGCATCAGAGTCAGGTGCTGGTTTCGCCTTCTCGCATAAGTCTGGTTGGCTCACATTCAAGATTCTTGCAAAAGATGACTTCACCGCAGAGAAGATTGTCGTTATGTCAACTGATGATGCTGAGAAAGCCTTCATCACAAAGGGAACCATGGACGTTAAGACAGGAGCAATCACTCCTACCAAATCTGCTTCTCAGGTTGTCCTATACCTTGGCGAACCCGAAGAAGGCCTTGATATAAAGGGTGGTGTTCCTACAAGGGCATTCATGGCTCTTAACGAGTCATTTGGACTTAGCGGTTTCAAGGCTGTTCTCTCTGGTTGCAATGAAGATGGAGAGACCATTGAAATAGTTAAGGAATACAAGAAAAATGTATTCTTTGAAGAGGGTAAATATTATACAATAACCCTTCAGCAGGAAGGAGCAGTTGCAAAGCAGGCAAAGATTGGAGACACCTATTACGAGACTCTCGCCGATGCTTTGGCTGCTGTACCAACTGATGGGGCTGAGACAACAATTGTTCTACTCCAAGACGTTGCTCTTGAAGGCAATGCCGGTGTGACCGTCAGTGCTGGCCAGAACGTTGTTCTTGACCTGAACGGCAAGACCCTCAGCAACCTCGTCAATGAGAACAAGGCTTCCCAGGTTATCGCCAACAAGGGAACTCTTGCTGTTAAGAACGGAATTATCAAGAATGACGTCGCTGAAGGCACATCTGCCGGAGAGTGGTGGGGCACTACACAATACAACTATGCCACTAACGTAATTACCAACACTGGAATACTGGTAATTGACGGTGCCGAAATATATGAGACTGCAGCCGGCTCCATCTGTTATGCAATAGACAACAATTCTTCCGCCGCCGACGCTATTTGCACCATCGAGTCCGGATATGTCCACAAGGATAGCGGGACAGCTATCCGTATGTTCTGTAACAGCACTGCGAAAAAGAATGACATCACTGTCAACGGAGGAACGATTGATGGTGGATATTCGGCAATCTGGGTACAGCTTCCAGGAAGTTCGCAGCAGACAAAGCTTGCCAGTCTGACAGTCAATGGAGGTGAACTCAAGGGATCTTATGCGTTCTACGATTATTCGTATGGCGATTTGTTCGACAATGTCAATTATTATCTGAATGGCGGTAAATTTGCCGGTGAAGTGTTCAGTTACGGAGCCAATATCACTATTTCTGGCGGTACATTTGACGGTGGTGTTGCAGTAATGCAAACCCAGCCTTCCGATGTCTCTGTTTCCGGAGGAAAATTTGGTGGCGATGTTTCTTGCTACGGAGACAATGCTTCAACTGGTTTCATCACGGGTGGTTTATATTCCATCAGGACGTATGAGTATAAGGGTGTAACCTATGAGTGTGATTGGTGCAATTCTCTCGCTGCTGGGTTAGCTTGTGTCGAGAATACCGACTCGGCAACGTCTGCCGAATATCCTTGGACTGTTGGAGAAGCAACTGCTGTTGCCAAGATTGGTGACGTTGAGTATGAAACTCTTGCCGAGGCAGTGGCTGCTGCGAAGTCCGGCGATGAGATTGTACTTTGCCAGAATGTTGAGAACGTAGGCAAGACCTATCTTCCTGCCGGTGTGACTCTCAACGGCAATGGCTATGCTGTCAGTGGCGATTCTTCCATCGAGATCAATGCCGAGGGAGGCGCTGTGACCAACGTGAAGTTCCAGAATATCCACAACGCAGACAACAAACTTTCGGCTGTATATGCTTCCAACCTTACAGGTTCCGCAAGCGTAACCAACTGTACTTTCGACAACTGCGACTGGGACGCTATCCAGATGGTACCTCAAGCCGGAGCAACAATCATAATCGAAGGCAACACCTTCAGCGACGACACTACCGACGGTGTCCAGCAGCAGAGATTTGTCCACGTCCAATCTGCCAAGAACGTTGATTTCTCAGCAACGATCACTGAGAATATCATGACAGGTGACACCAGACAGGGCGCTCTCGAATGCTACTACTTCACCGATGACGCCAAGATCATCCTCAACAACAACTACATCGAGGACATGGCTGACGTCTGTGTTCTCAAGGCATCGGGTGCTTTCGCTTCCGATATGGTATTCCCTGCATATGTGGATGCTGAGAAATCTGCCACATACAGCCCGGCAGCAATGATTCAGACCAGTGCATACAGTGCCCTGTTCTTCGACACCCTTGCAGAGGCTGCCGCTGCAGTCACCGCATCGTCGAATACGGTAAAACTGCTTGCAGACTGCCAGAATACCAGTAAGGTGACCTTCAAGAACAATGTTGTCATCGAGGGTGACGGCAAGACAATCACGGGAAGCCCTATAGCCTTTGAAGGTGAGAGCACAACCATCAAGAGCGTTGTGTTCAACAACGGCACGAGCGGTACGGAATCTGCTGCATATTTCACCGCTGGAAATGTCAAAATCATCACCATCGATGGCTGTACGTTCAACGACGCAAAATGGGATGCAATGCAGATTACTTCTAACACTCTTCAGAATGTATCCATCACAAATTGTGTCTTCAGCAACCAGAGAACAGGCAAGAGATATATCCATATCCAGCCTTCTGTTGTACTCCCCGATGCAAAGCTGATCATCACGGGCAATACATTCAATAACGTTACCAAGGACTACGTTGACGACAGCGCTGTTACTATCTACAGACTCATGCTCAGCAACATGACCATTGAGAATAACACCACCACCGGTGCCGGCGCAGGAGTCCTCACTACAGATGAATTCTGGATCAACAACGGTGCTGATGCTTCCGACCTGATGTCTCAGGCCGCTGTATGCAAGGCCTTTGGTGGAGAAACTCCGCAGATTACTCCTGACGTAATCGTTGGTACCCAGGATGAATTGAATACTGAAGTTGTGAAGGCGGCAAAAGGTACAAGAATTGGCATAAGTGCTGCCGGAACATACAAAGTCCCGGCCCTGGCAAACAATGTAACTATCGTTGGAATTACCGATGGAGTTGTATTCGACTGCGTTGGCTCAGGCTCGATTGCATCTATTTCAAATGGCTGTACGTTTGAAAATGTCTCATTCAATATGGGTACAAATGATTACCACGGTTTCCAGCACGCTGGAAAGATCACCATGAACGGTTGTACTATCAATGGCAAGTTCTTCTCCTACGGAGATATGATTTTCGATGGCTGTACTTTTAATCAGACAGCCTCTGACTATAGTATGTGGTGCTATAGCGGAAATGTCTCATACATCGGTTGCACAATAAACTGCAATGGAAAGTTTGCGAACGTCTACAACGAAGGAAACGGAACGTGGACAGTGGAGGCAGAGAACTGCATTTTCAATTCAACTAAAGCCAACAAGGCTGCTCTCAATATTAAGGAGAGTTGTGTCAATGGTAGTGAGCTTCACTTCAATGTAGTAGTCAAAAACTGCAAAGCAACGGGATTGTGGCCTGAGCCTGCAGCTAGCGATGATGGGACCTCTACACTCTATGTCGGAAGCCCAATTTGGCAGGTTGATGATCGTACGCCATCGACAATTGCAAACTCCAAGAATGGGGTTGGTGTAAAGGTGACCGTTGACGACAGTGTGGTCTACGGAAAATAGTTTTACGCATACTATTTATGGAGGTCGGCTTTTGTGGCTGGCCTCCATTCTTATATGCCTCCGATAAAGTCCGTCTGTCGTCGCTCTCGGGACAGGAAACTTGTGCCTAATCCCGGATTCATGGAGGGCACTGAAAAAGTCTCTGAGCACGGCGTAATTATCCGGCGAATTATCAATA
>JAKSIX010000075.1 GCA_024398595.1 Bacteroidaceae bacterium
TCTGCAATTATGGCGAAAGTAAACGTCAAACAAGATAAGAAACATAAAAACCGAACATAAGAAACAGATATTTTTTTCTTATGTCACTGCATTACGGCAAAGAAACGGGACAACTTTTCTTTACCTGCACATAACCCGGAACATCTTTATTTCAGGCAATAATAAAGTGAAAAACAACTAAATGTAGTTAGTATAAATTATTGTTTAACCTTAAAATTCAACCAAATGAGAAAACTTAAAGTTTTTCTTTCGGCACTTTTGATCACTGTGGCTTCTGCTGCGTTCGCACAGAACATCACAGTCACAGGTGTCGTGACAGACGCTTCCAACGGGGAGCCTCTTTCAGGAGCTGCAATTCTCGTTAAGGGAACGCCCAACGGTGTAGTTGCCGACAATAACGGCCGCTATTCAATCAGTGTATCCCCCAACGCGACTCTCGGCTTCACTACCATCGGTTTCAAGGATTCCGAAGTTCAGGTCAATGGACGTACCGAAATCAACGTCGAACTTGAACCTGACAGCGAAATGCTCACGGAGACTGTCGTAGTCGCCTACGGTTCTCAGTCAGCAAAGAAAGTTACCGCATCCGTGGCATCAATCAAGGCTGAATCCCTTAAAGACCTTCCAAACGCAAGTTTTGACGGAATGTTGCAAGGTCAGGCTGCCGGTGTTCAGACATCTTCCGCCAACGCAGGTTCTGGGCAGAAGGCAAGCATTCACATTCGCGGTATCAGTTCAATATCGGGCGGGACAGAACCACTCTATATCGTTGACGGTGTAGCCATTACATCTTCGCCAGTCAACACATCCTATACAGATGTCAATCCTCTCGCAGATATCAACCCCGGAGACATCCTTTCTATCGAAATTCTTAAGGATGCTGCGGCTACAGCTCTGTATGGAAGCCGCGCCGCCAATGGTGTCATAATGATTACAACCAAATCCGGTCGTAAGGGCCAGACTTCTGTGACGTATGATGGTGCTGTCGGTTTCCAACAGGCGACCAAACTGTTTGACATGATGGACGCAGAGCAGTACACCAGATTCAAGAATCAGGCAATAGCCAATCTCCAAGGCACTTCCGAGGTTGACCTTGGTGGCGGTGCAAACGTCTGGGGGAAGAATGCCTTCAATCTTATGAAAGACCAGAACGGAAATATTATCAATACCAACTGGAATAAACAGATTTATCAGAACGGCTTCCTTCA
This sequence comes from Bacteroidaceae bacterium, assembly GCA_024398595.1. Lineage (GTDB taxonomy): Bacteria > Bacteroidota > Bacteroidia > Bacteroidales > Bacteroidaceae > Colenecus. The sequence continues at coordinate 1,209 of JAKSIX010000075.1, forward strand.
TAGTCATACTGTCGCCGTACAGGGCGGCACCGACAAAGTTCAGTACTACGCTTCCACCAATTATGCCGATCAGAACGGTATCGTGATGGGAGACAAGTATCAGCGTATTGGTGTAAAGGCCAACGTGACAAGTGACATCACATCCTGGCTCAAGGTTGGAATCAACTCTCAATTCTCTCACGGCAAGACAATGTCCAAGGATGGTAGCCGTATTGGCAGTGTCTTTGCAGCAGCCGGTCTGAGCAGACAGGCGATGATTATTCCTCCTTCGCTTGCCGGCTATGGCAGTGTGAAGACAGACACGACCGGCAACCCTTATTTCGATACGAATGACAAGTCGTACTATACTATGAACGGTGGTCAGTATATCGGCACCGGCGGTATCCGTCTCGCATCTCTTTCGTACCCCAACCCTATGACAGCCAACGAAAATTTCAACACCCAGTTGTCCGACCGCCTCATAGCCAGCGCATTTGCGCAGGTGACTCCGGTCAAGAACCTGCATTTGAAGACACAGTTCGGTATCGACTACACTAAAGCAGAGGAGGAGACATTCTGGGACCCTGCCTACGGTCAAGGCGCCCAGTACCCCGGTTACGCCTGGAGGACATATTCAAATAATACGGATTGGACCTGGACAAATACCGCCGATTATGGCCTTCATTTAGGGAATCATAGTTTTGATTTCCTGCTCGGTATGGAGGCTTACAGCAGTTCCTATGATCTTGATTTTATCAATGCTTCCGAAATTTTGAACCCCATGTTTGATGGGTTCAAGGCCGGGTATAGCAAATACGAGTCCGGCGGTGAGATAGGTAGCATGTCGCTTATCTCTTACTTCGGGCGTGTCAATTACGACTATAAAGCGAAATATATGATTTCTGCAAATTATCGTCGTGACGGCCTTTCTTCTTTGGGTTCAGAGAACAAGTGGGGCGATTTCTGGGGAGTTTCTGCAGCGTGGAGAATATCCGAAGAAAAATGGTTCCAACCAATACGTAATGCACTGAGTGAATTGAAACTAAAGGCCAGTTACGGTGTGGTTGGAAACTCGCAGATAGGTTTTTATGGTGCACAGTCCTATTACAGCAGCGATTATGCATATGGCGGAAAGGCTGCATCCATTCTTGCCAATATCGGAGACTCAAATCTCGCTTGGGAATCATCTGCAAAACTCGATGTGGGTCTGGAGTTTTCCCTCTTCAATGTTGTCAATGTCGGATTGGATTATTACGATACTTCCTCCAAAAACCTTGTGATGGCTGTGCCTCAGGGCCCTTCCACCGGAATAGGAAGCCTTATCACGAATACAGGGTCCATGAGGAATAGGGGTATTGAGTTGACGGTGTCCGCAGATGTCATCAGGAAAAAGAACTTTAATTGGTACACCAGTTTTAACTTTACCACAGTTGATAACAAGGTGCTCTCTCTTGCCGACGGTGTGACTGAAATCTTTGGTTCCTCAGAAAGTAATATCACTCTCCCCGGATACTCAATGGGACAGCTCTACCTCTATCCTACGGGCGGAATTGATCCTGCTACAGGCCGCCGTGTATTCTTTGGCGCAAACGGGGAAAGAACCACTTATGATCCTGCAACCAAGGATTTCTATCTTGATGACGGTTCTTCGTTCCAGGGAAGCCTTGCGCAGGTACGTGCCGGAAATACGATTCCCACCTGGTTCGGCGGTTGGACCAACACGTTCTCCTTCTATGGATTTGACATCAATCTCCTCTTCCAATTCTCCGGAGGCAACTGGATTTTCAACGGAAACTCCGCTACCGGGTCTGATATGCGCTGGTGGAACAACTTCAAGGAAGTCGAGACAAAATGCTGGCAGAAATCGGGAGACAATGCCAAATATGCCAAGCCTTACTATGGAGATAACGTTTCCAACGGTTCCGCGTATGATATTACTGACTGGATTGAGAGAGGCGACTACCTCAGACTCAAGAATATAAGTGCCGGTTATACTTTCAAGTTCAATAATGCAAAACAGAGCGGCGTATCTTCGCTCCGTCTGTACGCACAGGTGCAGAACGCTTTTGTCTTCACAGCCTATACCGGACTTGATCCTGAAATCACCTCATCATATACCAACGATGCAATTATGTCATCAGGATATGATAAGAACACTTTGCCGCAGGCACGTACCTATACCTTCGGTGTACAACTTAAGTTCTAACAGCTAATTTGAAATGAATATGAAAAAGATACTTACCATTTTGGTATCATTTGCCGCGCTTATTGCTGCAAACAGTTGCTCAAAGGACTTCATCGAGAAGACGAAACCATATTCCCTTACATCGGAGACAGTATTCTCTTCTCCTGAATTGATTGAAGCCAACCTTCTCGGCTGTTACTATGTGTTCAAGTCCTCCAACCCCACTTTCATGGGAGGAAGGGCCGTCGTTATTGCAGACAGCCGGGGCGATGATATGGTCAACGTGTCAAATCCTCAGACCCTGTCAGACACCTACAATATGTCAATTCTCGGCACATCTTCAGAGAACAATGAAATATGGGCGTATGCTTACTATGCCATCAACTACAGTAATGTTTTCGTAGATAAGCTTGAAAAGTACAATTGCGCTGAAATTCTCGGACAACAGAAATACGATCAGTTCCTTGCTGAAGCCCGTTTCATACGAGCATACAGTTATTATGTACTTTGCCAACTCTACAGTCAGCCATATTGCATTAATCCCGATGCTCTTGCTGTCCCTCTGCGTCTGACAGGACTTGAGTCTTCCGGCAACAACAATTGCCCCGAATCTACTATCGCACAGGTTTACAACCAGATTCTGGAAGATTGTATGCCTGACAAACTTCCTGCCGATGCGACGGTTGCCGGAGATACCGATGCTATCTCAAGGGCTTCCGCAGCCGCGGCTCACCTTCTCAGAATGCGTGTCTATATGGCCATGCAAAATTGGGATGCAGCTATCACTGAAGGCAAGGCCATTACCGGTTTTGAGCTTGCAGAGGACGTTTCGTCTCTTTACGGCAAGACGGAAAAGGATGTGGCGGCTTCAGGTGAAATGATATTTGCTCTTCCCTCAACCACTAAGGATAAACCCAATACACAGATGAGTTGTGCGGAATACTACCATCCCAATGCCCAGGTTTCTTGGATTGATGAGGCAAACGGAATCGCTTCCAAGGAAGGTTATTTCCTGAATGAGGATGCAAGGGTAAACAAATTGGTTTCCGAAGCGGACGGCAACGGTTACAGGTACACTTTGAAATTTATGGATTACGGTGGGCATCTTGACTGGGTTCCCCTTATGAGATATGCCGAAGTTGTTCTGAACCTTGCGGAGTGTTATGCAAACAAGACTGATGGTGCTACCGACGCCAAGGCCCTTCTTGCTCAAGTCCGACGTCGTTCCATCTCTGCTGATGATGATGTCATTGACATTGAGAGTTTGAATGGGGCGTCTTTGAAAACAGCGGTTTATGATGAGCGCCGTCTTGAATTTCTGGCTGAAGGTTTGCGTGGTTTTGACATTATCCGCCGCGGCGAGAGTTTTACCAAGAAAAACGCATTTGTGGACATAAATGTCGCTCCTGAGTCAAATAAATATGTATGGCCTATACCTGACCAGGAGAAATCCTACAATAAGGAAATCAAGAAGAAATAATCAGGAGGAACTAATATGAAAAGAATATTGTTTTTAGTTTGCCTAATTGTTGCTGTAGCAGGATGCAGTCAGCAAAAGGATATAGATCTCAACACATATGACGGCAAAGGGCTCGAATTCGTCCATTTCGCTTCGTCTTCCGACTCCTGGCTTGTCGGAGCTGATGATGAGAGTTTCGTTTACGATGTCGTCGTGGCTTGCACATACAAGCACGATACCGATATGACATATAATGTCAAAGTAGGTGAGGGCACTACTGGTGTTGAAGGCAAGGATTTCAAGTTGAGCAAGAAGAGTGTCACCATAAAGGCCGGCGATTATGTCGCTGAAATACCAGTGGAGGTTCTGTATGAGACTGTGGGCGAAGGATTCGTCCTTGAACTGAATCTTGAAGTGGCGCCGGAACTTATCAATCCGACCTATGGCAACACAAGCATCATCACAGTCAATACCGACAAGGTTACCATTGACTGGGATTGGCTTGCAGGGCCGTGGTCAGGAATCGATTACGGCTACTACTCAGAAGAGTATGAAGGCGACTACTATCCTATGGAAATCACCAAGGTAAGCGAGACCGAATGTGCTATAAAGAACATCTGGGGGACCGGAAGCTCTCTCAAGGGAATAGTTGATTTTGAGCAACGCACAATCACCATCCCTGGATATCAGTTCGCATACGATTATTCTTCTGAAGGATATGGAGAGCTCTATTTTGTATGGTGTGACAAGGAGACTCTTGAACCAGATGAGGATTCCACCAGGCCTGTAGTCGCAACTATGTCTCCTGCCGGAATAGTCATAGATTGCTATGACTTCCTGATGGTAGGAGGAGACTATGACGGTTACACCTACGCTGGCGGAATCTGCACGACAATGAAGAAATAGAGTGTAGATCTGCTTGCCATCTTTTGTTGCCCTTTCCTCGGTTAAGCCGATGGAAAGGGTAATTGTGCTGTGGCATAAAACGGCACCCTCTTTTGGCACCCTGCCGGGGAGCCGCAGCTGGGCTGCCGTAGCAAAAAATCGAGTATTATTGCATAAAAAATACTGATATAGTGTAAATTTGGGAACGCTACAAAAATAGAAATATATCAGACCAGCGTATCCGTTATCTTAGAATATTGAGAACCAGATTGTGTTTCATCTCTTCCACCATTGGCTCAGCGATGTCCTTTTCCATATAGTCTTCAAAATTCATGAATACTGTTTGGACCTCATCAATGATCTCCTTGCCGTTTTTCACCTTGATTGCTTCAGCGACCTTCAATAAATCGTCCAACGTGAAATTGTCATTCTTGCCATTTATGGTTATCTGATGATGCGCTGTCCATTCGCTCGATGGTCTGAAAGCGTATGTCACGTCAAAGGCCGGAGCAAGGCTCCATTCTCCGTGGCTATCCATCAGGAATTCCACATTCTTGGTGTGATCATCCTGACTGTTGCACTTTTTACCATTCGCTCTGCCCGGTGTTTTCCTTTTTCTTTCCCGACCGCACTCTTTGAGGATTTTTCCCGGCTCGCGCCGCAGCGATGGGGCTGACCGGAACGGGGGTGTTGAGGACTGAAAGTACATCCAGTCTTTTCAACCCTCTTAGAAGCGCTACAATGTTTCCTGTGGAAGTTGAATTCCCGTTCTCGATGGAGGAAATGGTCTTCCTCGTGAGTCCGGAACTTGTAGCAAGATCCTGCTGGCTATATCCTGCGTTTATTCTCATCTGCTTGAAATGCTCTCCAAGAATTCGCAGGATATGGTTGTCCGTCATTCCGCTGAGAATGGTGAGGACTCGGGGCAGGCTGCCGCAGAAACGGAACG
>JAKSIX010000076.1 GCA_024398595.1 Bacteroidaceae bacterium
ACATCTTTCGTTGTTTTTACAAACTTAACAATTTTTTTGCTAATGTGGAACAGGCGAGTGAACTTTGCGCAAAACGCGAGTGACTCGCGTATTGCGCAAAGATTGTGCAGACAAAAGAAATATTTTTATGTTTCTTATCTCGGATTTCACGGGAAATTGCCATCTTGCACCTATGAGAAATTTGAATCTTGTGGCGGTGCTGGTGACCGTGGTGTTCTGGAACGTTGAGAATTTTTTTGGCGACAGACCGTATTTCTATGCCAAGTGCAACGGCATTGCCAAAACCATTATGGAAATTGCTGATAGGGAAGGGGAAATGCCAGATGTTATCGCAATGGCGGAAGTCGGTGACAGAAAGGTACTTGAGAGGCTGGTATTCACGACGACACTCAGAAAGTTCGATTACCGGATAGTGCATTACGATTCTCCGGACAAAAGAGGCATAGACTGCGCTCTTCTATACAGAAAGGGAAGCCTCCGAAAATGCAGGTCGAAACCTTGCCATCTTTATGACTCCACGGGGACAGTAATGAACACCAGGGACATACTCCTGTGCGAATTCGACTCGCTTGCCATTCTGGTCAACCACCATCCGTCAAAGGTCGGGCAAGACAGCGATGACAGAAGGCGCATCGCAATGGACAGGATGAACGTGTTGTGCGATTCGCTGGAGAATGAAGGTGTACGGCGGATTCTGTGCGTGGGGGACTTCAACGACAACCTGTGGGGAGCTTTCACCCAGGGAACCATCAAGTACAACGGAGAATGGGAAAAAATTGACGGGTACTTCTCCCGGGGGCTGGATGTAAACGAACAGGTCTTCGTCTCACCGTTCCTGCTCACGAAAGACAGCAAGTTCGGCGGAGAGAAACCGCTGCGCAGTTTTTCCGGACCCCGGTACCTCGGCGGCCTCAGCGACCACCTGCCCGTAATAATAAAGACCGGCCCCTGAAAGACCGGTCTCCATTATAGAATCTGAAGTAATTTCTAGAAGAATCTTGCCCTGTTGTCCTTGACATCAGCGTCATCCATCATCACGGGAAGAATCATCTGTGCGCTGTACTGGGCCTTCTGGCTATTCATCATTCTGGCATCGTCAGCTGTATAGAAAGACTCTGTCTCACGGCTGTTGACGATGAATACATAGGTTCCGGCAGCACCGGCAACGGGACCGGAAATCGTATTCAGAGGAGCATTGAACATTGCTCCAAGCGCTGCAGGATCCATCTGGGCGCTCATTGCAGAGAATGAGATTTCCTGATCCTTGTTTGCCGTGGAGTTGAGAGCCGTGGCAACTTCGTCGATGGATTTCAGCCCTGCTATCTTGGCCGCTACCTCTTCCTTGGCCTTGGCTTTGCGGGCCTCGGAGTAAAGAATCTGGCTTATGGAAGCCGATACCTCCGAAATCGGAGCATATCCCTCTTTGTGAATCGACTTGAGCGCAGCAATGAAGAAGAAGTTCTGGTTGACGGTGATAATTTCCGAAGACTTGTTCTCCTTTGCATCGAAGGCCCAGCGGGTAATCTCCTTGGCATTATCTACAGAGCCATAAGTGGAAGTGGCTTCGGTGATGTTCATCTGATGTGAATATACACCCAGGGAATCGACAGCCTTCCTGTATCCGTCAAACGAACCGGAGGCAATGGAAGCGAACTTGTTCGCCTTTGCATAATACTCGTTGAACGTTGCCTCGCTTGCAAGGGCCGTCTTCTCAAGAATGGCCACCCTCTTCTTGGCAACGGGAGCCGTCTTCTTCGAAACAAGGACAACGTGGGTGCCGTACCTGGTTTCTATGATATAGGGCTTGCCGGTTTCTGCAGTGAGTACGGACTCGAATCCGGGAATCATATAGGTCTGGGTCATCCAGCCGATATTGCCGATTTCTCCGTCGGCCATAGACCCCTGATCTGCGGAATACACCGCTGCGGTTGCAGAGAAATTGGCACCTCTCCTAACAACTCCGAGAAGGCTGTCGGCAAGATGTCTGCCTTCCTTGCCGCTCGCCAGGAGAATGTGCTTCACATATACGGAATCGGGAATGTTGGCCTTCTCCATAACTTTGGCGGCATAGAAAGAATTGCCGGAACGGATAACAGGAGAAGCACCCTCGGCGTTACCGAAAACGAAAGCATTGATTTCGGAGTTCACCGTGTTGAGTTCGCCCGCCTTGTACCAGTAATCTGACAGCTGCCTCTCGGAATTCCTCAGAAGGAAAGCCTTCATATTGTCCGTAGAACCGAATTCGTCATATACTGCGGCCATTGCCTCGTTTGCAGCATTGATGTCTTCTGCTGAAGGGATGACTTCGAACACTACGTACTCGATGTCGCGGCTGGCATTCTGCCTGTAAAACTTCTTATGCGCCTTATAGTAAGCCTTGACGTCGGCTGAACTTACTTTGATGGTGCTGTCCTGAGCATAGCTGTAGGGAGCAAGTACAAAGTCAACCTTGGCCTTCGTGTTGTTCTGGGCCATTTCGGTCTCGGCCTGAAGAGCATTCTGATAGTAGCTGTTCGTGAACAGGGAGCCGTACTTTGCATAGTACTGCTGGGTGAAAGCAGTATTCTGGACATAATCCCAATAAAGCCTGAGATTGCCTGAGGGGTCGTTGCCGATGTTCCTGACGAACTCGACGACATTCTCCTTGGAGAACTGTCCGTTCTGGTCGAGGAACATAGGATTCTGGGCAATAACGGGAGAAATGGCATCTCCGGTGGTGAGGGCAACCATTTCTTCGTCACCAACACCGATTCCGGCAGCCTTTGCGTTCTTGATGAACAGATACTTGTCAACAAGTTCCTGCCAGGCCGCATTGCGTATCTGCCTGGAGGTCTGCTCATTCTGCACAGAAGAACCTGTAACTATTTCATTGATAGTCTTGTACCTGTCGATGTCCGACAGGAAATCCGAATAGGATATCGACTTGCCGGCGATGTTGCCGACGTCATTCTTGGAACTCATTGTCTGGGCCACCGTCTGAAGGGTGCTCGGATCGATGATGAATGACAAAAGGGCCAGAGCGATGATGATTGAAATCGCCAGACCGAACTTTACGCGTATTTTTTCAAGTACCGCCATTTTATGGTTTATTTTTGATTAATATTCAATATGGGGTGCGAATATAGTAATTTTCCGTCACTTTTTGACCAAAGGGCCGATAAAATTAACGGAATCTATCATCACCTTCGTCGTATCCCTCACCGTGACAGCATATCCGTTGAAAGGTTTGAGCAGTATGGAATTGCGGGCACGGTCGTCCGAGCGCATACCATATCCCTGCATAAAACCGTCTGGAGAGTACATTTTCACATAACAGTCCGTGTATATTTCTTCCTTCTCCCTGTCCCAGTAAATGGTGTCCGTCTCCATTGTCTGCTGATTGGCGACATTATGAATCACCACATTGCCGAATGCTTCCCAAACTTCCTTCTTATTTCTTCCCTTTCCCGTTATATGCCGTGCATTGTCGGCGGCGATAAGCGACTCCAGCAGGCCTTCTTCGGTATAACTGTAAACCGTAAAGCCCTTCGGGAACGAATCCAAGGAGACCGAATCGTTTTCAAAATGATGCATAAGGTCCGCCTCTGCCCGCATCACAACTCCCCCGTTTCTGGTTTGGACGGCGAACATGTTATTTATGGTCTGGAGAGGAACGCTCGTGAGGTCAATCCTGTCCTCGCTGCCACTGCCTTTGCAGGAAATCACAAGGATAGCAACCACTGCTGCGGTTGCTATCCTGAAAACGATATTTATCGCCCTTTGCAATCTATTTTTGAGTTCTGACAACAGTCGTTGCACTCATACCTGCGCAGGAGACGGTGTAGGACTGTCCGTCGGTAAGGCTGTACATAAATGCATCTGCAGTCTGAGGATAATACTTACTGTACATTCCGATGTACTTGTTCGCTTCCTCGGTAAGCGTTTCATCCGCGGCCTTTGCCTTCAGCATATAATCCACAGCCACCCAGTAGGGAGCGCGCTTCTCTATCTCATCGCCTCCGCAAGTCGTTGAACCCCAGATGTTGCCGATGAGGAAATATGACTTGCCGGCAAGCGTCTGATCGAGCTCGGCTGCCTTGACGGCGGAGCTGAATGCAAGACTCCTGCGACCGTTCTTGAAAGAGAAAGACGCAAGTTCGAAATAGTACTCGGCATCCGTCTTCTGGTCTGACTCCTCGAACGCAATGGCCTCCTCTATGTATTTGATGGCCTCATCCACATTGTCGTTCACGGAATTGAGCCTGAACAGAGCATAGGCTGAGTTGTATGAAGGTTTGTCGGCGTGCATCACGGTCACGGCCTTGAGGTAAAGGTCGTTTTTGATGCAGTCTTCGGCGACGTTGAGCATCTTCACAATTCTTCCGGCAAGATCCACATTGGTAGGATCGGCTTCGAATTTGGGTCCGAGCAGGGCAAGCAGAGTCTCACAGCTTGCAACACCGCTCTGAATGAAACGGGCTTCGAGTTCCGCTCTGGCGGACGCAGCGTCTTCATCATCGGAAGCATTGAGGAAATCGTTGTTCTGCTGATACAGATTTATGAGTGCCTCTCCGTCCATTTTGCCGTTTTTGTAAAGCTCTGTGGCCGCATTGAACTGATGAACGAAAAGAGTGGGTTTGGTGAGTTCCCTGTTCGCGTCAATGATTGCACTGTACTCCTTCAAAAGTTTTTCGTTATCGTTCTTGATATAATTGAAGATATCCTGACCCTTGTTGTTGAGCGCCGTAACCTTGTATTTGGGGAAGAATTCGGCTCTCTTGTCGTGAAGAGTGAAAAGTGTATCTATCAGAGCCTGTCTGTACTCGGGATTCTTTGCATTTTTCGAGATGAGCCTGCGTACAAGAGTGGTTCCGTTAGTAAGAATGGTCTGTCTGGAAGCGGTGGGACACAGCTTGTATGCCTCCCTCCATGCAGGTATGGCATCATCGTAAGCCTTCTGCTTGAAATACTCCTCATAGTATGAAATATACTTGAGACATTCTGCCTTGTTGGGGCCATACTTGTCGTCCTGAGCAAAAGCGTTTGCCACGAAAAGGACTGCTGCGAGAGAAATAAAAATAAGTTTTTTCATATTATTTGATTAGTATTTGTTATTCGTACTGCATCTTATAGAACCATCTGTCGTACAGATTGACGGCAAAGGAAAAGTTCACGTAGGTCTCCTTCACGAGATTGTTGGCCATCGTCCCCCTCTGCCCGAAATCTATTGCAACGGTCACGGCATTGAAACCGTTGAACACGGGGAATGTCGCACCTACGGTTATACCCTTCGCGTCAATCCTGTTGCCTCCGACAGTGAAGTAGTCGTCATTGTAATAAACTCCCGCACGGTAAGACACCCTCTTGAAATAATACCTTGGATCCCTTCTGTCGGGGACATATTCCGCACCAAGACGGAATGAGCGGTATTTCTTCGACAGGAAAGGATTGGTTGTCCCGTTTACGGAAAAGAACTGGCTCTGCTCCAATCCGCACTTTGACCAGTCGGAAACCAAATAATCGAATTCAACTGTAATATTGTCGCGGAACCTGACGGAAATGCCGGCACCGAGTTCATCGGCAAAATTGATAGGAACGAAAGAGCCTTCTATTCCGTCATACGTAACCGCTCCACGCATTGGGGAACCCAGCTTGTACGTCACACCCGCACCGAAATTCCAGTCTTCACCCACCGGCTGGAAATACTGCATTCCGAATTTTCCGGAGAAAGTGTTGACATTCGCTCTGTCTATACCGGAGATTCCACGCATAGATGCGTCAGTAAAGGTTACCGACTTCTTCTTTACAATGTTTCCGAAATAATAGATTGCTTCGGCACCAAGGGAAAGCCTGTCCCAGAACGTGACACCCGCAGCCGCAAAAATCTGGTATACTGCACCCTGTCCGCCGTAGGTATAGGATATATTGCCTGTTTCAGCCAGCACTCTGGGGTCGCTTTCATAATAACTGTAGCCGTATCCGGTGTTGCTGTAAGGCATAATTCCCACCATCATCGCCGAAGACCGGTAAATGGGGAACGATATGATGCAGTCTCCTATGTTGAATGTATTGCTCGCCGACTTGAGAGTGGCATCTCCGGCATTCTGTCTGCAATACCTGTTGCCCTGGTACAAAGACATATCTACCATAAACGCCAGAGAATCTCTGGCCGTTACGGCCGCAGGATTCATAGGATTGATGTAACGGTGGTTGCGGGATGCTATGCCTACGCCACCCATACTTGACGTATAGGCGGAACCCATCGTATAAAGGTCTCCGAAACCGAATATGGAATATGGGGTGAAAC
>JAKSIX010000077.1 GCA_024398595.1 Bacteroidaceae bacterium
ATTACTAATATGACATGTAAAAAGTTTTTCAAATCACTTTCATTAGTGGTTGTGTGTGCGGTTTCCGCAGGATTTGCCGCATATTATGTGTGCTCGCGTTATCCGTTTGTTAATGATGCCGGCGTATCTTCATCACAGTCGTTCGCGCCGCTTCTGTCGGGTGCTTCCCTGAGTGGGGTGGCAACCCAGTCTGTTGATTTGACTGAGGCTGCGGAAAAGACCATTCACGGGGTTGTGCATATCAAAGCTACCGTGAATGCCAAGACCCGGGTCGTTGAGGAAATGCCGGATATATTTGACTACATCTTCGGCGGTCAGCAGCCGCGTCAGCGTCAGTATCAGAGCCGTCCTCAGGTTGGATATGGCTCCGGCGTAATCCTGACATCCGACGGCTATATTGTTACCAACAATCACGTCATTGAGGATGCCGATGAGATAGAGGTGAATCTGAACGACAGCAGAACTTTTCTGGCTACAGTAGTAGGTGCCGATCCTACAACCGATCTGGCTCTGATAAAAATTGAAGGCGATGAGTTTCCCGTAATTCCTATGGGTAATTCCGACGATTTGAAAATAGGGGAGTGGGTGCTTGCTGTCGGAAATCCGTTCAACCTTACATCTACCGTAACGGCGGGAGTGGTAAGCGCGAAGGCCCGTAAACTTGGAATATATGATGCCAAGGAAAGCATTGAATCCTTTATCCAGACCGATGCTGCCATCAATATGGGAAACAGTGGCGGAGCTCTTGTGAATACACGTGGAGAGCTTGTCGGAATCAACTCGGCTCTTGAGTCTCCGACCGGTACATACGCCGGGTACGGTTTCGCGATACCTACGACTATTGTCCGTAAGGTTGTCGCTGACTTGAAGGAATATGGAACTGTACAGAGGGCTCTGCTCGGTATTTCCGGTGGAAACCTGTCGGATATCCGTCAGCTGGATGAGAATAAGAACAAGGATTTCGGAGCTCTTGACGGAGTGTATGTAAGCGATGTCATGGACGGCGGCGGCGCTTTGGCGGCCGGTCTGCAGAGTGGAGATATAATCGTATCTGTCAACGACAGGAAAATCAAGACTATGGCGGAACTGCAGGAGATGATTACCCAGTATCGCCCGGGCGACAAGGTGTCGGTTACATATCTGCGTGACAAAAAGGAAAAGAAGACCAGTGTGACGCTTATGAATTCCAAGGGAAATACGGAAGTTGTCAAGAATTCCGATATGGGTGTGTTGGGTGCAGAGTTTGCAGAAGTTCCCGACCAGCTCAAGAGACAGCTTAACATCGGCTATGGAATTCAGGTGGCGGACGTAACCAGGGGAGCTATACAGAAGGCCGGAATACAGCGCGGATATATCATTCTGAAAATTAACGGAACGCAGGTAAAGGAAGAGGCTGATGTGCGCAATGCATACGAAGCGGCAGTCAAATCGCCTGAGCAGGTGCTCTTTATAACAGGTATATATCCGTCCGGGCGCAGGGCCAACTATGCGGTTGATATATCGGAGTAAGACAATGTTATAGGAAATCAACCGGCAGCGGGGGCATCATGTCCCGGCCGCCGGTTGGTTTATTGTTCAAGTATCGACTTGACAGCCTCTGGCAGGCGGTAATATGGAATCCTGCGAAACTTGAACAATAAATGTTGCAGAAAGGTTCATAATGTCGTAAAAAATGGGTAAATTTGCAGTCCTGTTTGCTTAATTAAGGGTAATAGGCTGTAATACAGTAATATAAGTTAGACATGAGGCAACTTAAAATCACAAAAAGTATAACCAACCGCGAGAGCGCGTCCTTAGACAAGTATCTTCAGGAGATTGGACGCGAGGAACTGATTACGGTTGAGGAGGAAGTTGAACTGGCACAGAAAATCAGAAAGGGCGACCGCATCGCTCTGGAAAAGCTGACACGTGCCAATCTCCGTTTTGTAGTGTCGGTTGCCAAACAATACCAGAATCAGGGCTTGAGTCTGCCGGATCTGATTAATGAGGGAAATCTCGGCCTGATCAAGGCCGCAGAGAAATTTGATGAGACACGTGGCTTCAAGTTTATCAGCTATGCCGTATGGTGGATCAGACAGTCCATTCTTCAGGCCTTGGCCGAACAGTCGCGTATAGTACGTCTTCCTTTGAATCAGGTGGGCTCACTGAACAAGATAACAAAAGCCTTGTCAAAGTTCGAGCAGGAAAATGAGCGGCGGCCGTCAGCAGAGGAACTTGCGGATGTGTTGGACATACCTGTGGATAAGATTGCTGATACGCTTAAGGTTTCAGGCCGGCACATATCAGTGGATGCTCCATTTGTGGATGGAGAGGACAACAGCCTTCTGGACGTGTTGGTGAATGACGATTCACCTATGGCGGACAAGACCCTTGTCAATGAGTCGTTGTCCAAGGAAATAGAACGTGCGCTGACAACACTTTCAGACAGGGAGCGTGATATTGTCCGTATGTTCTTCGGCATAAATTGCCGCGAGATGACGTTGGAGGAGATAGGAGACAAGTTCGGGCTTACCCGTGAGCGTGTCCGCCAGATAAAGGAAAAGGCAATACGCCGTCTCAGACAGAACGCAAGAAGCAAATTGCTGAAGTCTTATCTCGGCTGATACAACAGTTTCCCTGCTATGAAGAGAAATTTCCTGATAGCGACATTGTCACTTGCCTGTGCTTTTCTGTCATCATCGGATGCGTGTGCGAGGAAAAGCAATAAAAATGTGCGGGATATGTATGTCTTTGCCATATCACTGTCTTTCACAGATTCCGTAATGTATATGAGTACCATTCAGGAACTTGACGGAATCGTACTGAGAGACAAGTATTTCTTTGACGAGCGTAGCGACTATGCCGCCCAGTTCAAGAAATGGATGGAAGAAGAGACCGCTTCCGAACAGATTTCAGCACTCTATTATTATAGTACCAGAAAGAAAGCTGAGAGCGGGTATTCCAAGGTGCGTAAGCGTGCGATGAAAAAGCACGGAGGCACGATAGTCACCATACCTGACTTCAAATTCAAAAGGTAACTGGAAAGGCTGCACAGCCGGTCCGTCAGAACTCTACATGGAGCGATATTCTGATTCCGCCGTCTGATGTTCCCGGCGTGTTCCGGTGCGTGAGTCTCATGAAGTAATCCACTCTGAGTATCTTGAAGATATTCTCAATTCCAAATCCAAGCTCCGTGTAAGGTGTGTTCCCCATTGGAGATGCTATTGCGGCATCCGGGAATTTGTACAGGTTCCCGCTTCTGTCAATACTCGGATTGTTGTAATCCTGCAATGTGCCCCATATACCACGGGTGGTTACGACTTCCCGTAATTCCAGTTCCTTCAGCAAGGGAATCCTGTTGAATATCAGACCGTTCAGAGACCATTTGATATCCCATGCCGCATACGAGTCCAGCATGAATTCCATGGGTGTCATCAGTTCAAATGATTCTTTACGGAGTACTATTGACAAGTTGGCATTAGGTATTGTCATCAGTTGGAATGGAATCTGTCCCCAGGTCTTGCCACCCTGCAACACTACGTCAAGGTATCCTATAGGGGTGATGAATACGCGCTGACGGTATTCGGCTTCTGTGTGCTGCATGGAGTACCGGCTGCCTAAGAAACCTTTGTATGCCATCGTGTGGCTGAGTGTGAACACGGGCTTGTGCTTGGTTACAGTCTTGCGGTTCCAGTTGCTTTGTACGAATTTCTCACCCGGCGCGTATCGGAGCTTTACCGCAAACTCTGTCTGCATGAAATCATTCTCTCTATATAATGTCCCGTCTGGCATCACCCTGTCAAAAGCCAGCAGGCTGGAACTCTCTTCAATCCTGTTGCGTATGGTTGCCTCAATGGAGAAATTGTTGTAGAATTCTTTTGTGTAGGTCAATTCGGCAAGCCTCTCGTATGCTGACTTGTTGTCGGCCATTCTCTTGATTGAAAGGAATACATTGTCCTTGTTGGTATATGTGAATGTCTGTCCGTATTGTATTATGTCATACTGGTATTTCAGCCGCAAAGAGTGTATGGGGAACTCGTTCCAGCTTTCTTTTTTCGGCTGGAAGGAATATTCAAGCTGCCCCATATATTTCAGCTTCCTGTCACTTGTGCCGTATGCTAAAAAGCCGTTCGCGAAGAGGTGCCTGTTGAGATATGCCGTGGTCATTCCTCCTGTACGCAGCCGTATGCCTTCCAGGTCATTGTAGCTTATTGTCGTGTTAAGCGGCCCATAATAGAAAGGAGGCTGTTCTCCCGTGATGGGTATATATCCTGTAAACAGTAGTTTTATAATCTTCTCGGTCCAATAATAGAACCTGTTCTGGCGTAACTGCTCCAACATTCCGGCAATGTTCACGTAACGGTTGTCAATCGCGGTGCTGCGTTCCTGTTCCCAGAACATATCACTCATTGCCGTTGACCTGTCATCTTCAATCACTCTCTCCGGACGTTCGAAAATAGCCTTATCCACTTGCCCGTCGAATCTGTAGTCTGAATAATAGACCTCTCTCCTGACATAGAGCCCGTCTATGTAGTCGAACAGCCTTAATTCTGTTGTAAATGATTCCTGGGTCAGTATTCTGGGGTGGGTTTCATCCCGTGTGAATTTCTGGTCGATGTTCAGGTACTGCACAAAGTTCATATTGATGTCGTACGGCACATTCAACTGCGCCCATTTTATAAAATGTGTCGAGTCGGTGGTCACATACAGATGCCCTGTGAAACCGAATGACTCCGAATTGTACGGAACGAACGACAGGTCGGTGCAGTCCTCACCTTCAATGCTGACGGTGTCCATTATGTAATATTTATAGTAGGACTGGGATAGTACATTGGCGGCGAGTGGTCCGGAGAATTCCCTTTTGAATACCGTTATTGAGTTCTGGAAAATATCTACATCGACTATGGCCTCCTCAACTGCTGCCTCTATCTCGCTGGAAGGCATGAAATCGTCAATTCCTATCCAATTGCGGCCTTTTACGTGCTGTTTGTCACGCTGAGGCTTCATCCTGTAATAATCAGTTGCGGCCAATTCCCTGATCGAGATATTCAAGACAGGTCTGCCGGATACGGCTGACGTGTCTATATACTCTTTCAGAAACGGGAATTTCCGGTATGGCGACTTGTTCTGTTTCTCCTCATTGAAATTGTCCAGCGCAATGGTCAGTCTCTCGTATCGGTTTCTTGAATAGTATTCGTTGTTCCGTATGCTTTCCCTGTCCTTTTTTCCGATAAGCTCCTTTACCAGATCCACCGCGGGATTGCCGCGTCTTACGTATTTTTCTCTCTTGGGCTTTATCTCGACCTCATCTACGGTATACGATGTAGTATGCAGGGTTATATTTAGCGGATATTTTGTACTGCCGGTAAGTCTGGTCTCGTAGTCCTTGTATCCGATGGCAGTGATAAGCAGTGTCTGTCCGTCAGATGAGCCTGTGAAGGAGAAATTTCCGTTGTTGTCTGTCGTACAGCCGATGGAAGTGCCTTTCAGGCGTACCGTGGCGTACGGTACGATGTCTCCATTCTCATCTGTGAGCTTTCCGCTTATTCTGGTCTGTCCGTATATGGACAATGTACAGACGAAGAATGTGAGTAACAATGATATTTTGAGTATGCCCCTTTTCATACAGCACAGAGACAGGCTTGTCTTAAGAATCTGTTTTGAAATGTTCGATTAAAAATTTTATGAAGGATTTTCGAGACGAAAATCCGCTTGTTTGAAGGAGTGATGGGGTCCCATCATGACTGAAAAGAAACGGATTTTCAGCCTGAAAGACTTTATAAAAGATTAATTGGAACATTTCAAAACAGATTATAAATATGCAAAGGTAGCCCAGAAGGCTGTAATCTCAAAATTTTGGATTCATTTTTGTCTTCGGCAGCGGTTGCACGACGGACGGGACCGTCATTTTGTGGGTAAAGCATAGCATGGTGCAATTTTTTTTGAAAAAAAAGCAGGAAAGTTTTGCTCAAGTGAAATCTTGCAGTAACTTTGCACCCGCTTTCGGATTTGAAACACGGAGGCATACGGAAACGATCTTTGAGAAAGTGATACAAACAACAAACAGTACGAGGATGCATTATCTGTAATGTGTCCAAGGGTAAAACTTAAAACGTCAATTTTGAACGAATCAGTTTAAACCGGTAAATCGTACGGGATTCTGGGCAAAGAGAAAAGACAAACGGTAAAATATT
>JAKSIX010000078.1 GCA_024398595.1 Bacteroidaceae bacterium
TTTAACAGAACTGCCTCTAGGGGTGGTTCACATATAACTACTTTACGAATGAAAAGGATAATGACAATTATATCCGCCGCCGTCGGTCTCTTTACGGCAAGTGCGCAGACTCTGACATTGAAAGAATGCCTTGATATAGGTCTGGAAAACAATTATCAGATACGCATAGCACGTACTGACGAACAGGTATCTGCCAATAATGACAGCTGGGCGGGAGCAGGCGGAATGCCGTCAGTTGATGTGTCCGCAGGTTATAGCGGTAATATGTACAGCCGTAATATGACGGATCAGTCGGGCGGGGTGACGGCAACGCGCGATGTGCTGGATCATACCCTATCTGCATCGGTGGGTGCATCGTGGACTGTGTTCAATGGCTTCAAGGTGCAAGCCACGAGAGAGAGGCTGCGGGAACTGCATGCACAGGGCGAGTTGCGTACCCGTATGGCGATTGAGGATTTCGTGGCGGATATGGTGGCGGCATATTATAATCTGGTCCGACAGACAATACGTATGTCCAATCTGAACTATTCCGTAGAATTGTCGCGTGAGCGTGTACGCATAGTTCAGGAGCGGTACAATATCGGCAACAATTCAAAACTCGACCTGAAACAGGCACAGGTGTACCTCAATGCTGACAGCGCGGCATCTTTGAAACAGCACGAGTCTCTTACTTCTGCCATGATAGCTGTCCAGCGTCTGATGGGTGAGTCGATGTTCCAGAATTATGATATCAGGGACAGTACAATCCAGTTGTTGCCATCGCGGAATTATTTCAGCATATATACCGATGTGATGGAGAACAACCTGTCGCTCATAAAGGCTGAGAGTGATACCCGTCTGGCTCAGGAAGAGATGCGTAGCGTAAATTCGCGTAACTATCCGTATTTGCGGCTTAGTGCGGGCTATGGCTACAGTCATAGTATCTATGGCTCCGGTGGAACAACGGACCGTGACAACTGGGGACCGGATTTCGGTGCTACGGTCGGTATCAATCTGATTGACGGCAAGCATCAGACGGAACGCAGGAACGCGCGGTTAGGTATCGTGAGCTCAGTGCTGACTATGGAGGATTTGACGGTGAATCTGGTGACGCAGCTCACGGATTTGTGGCAGGCATACGAGAATAATATGCAGTTAGTGAATCTGGAGCGGCAGAATCTGCTTACTGCGCAGGAAACACACCAGATAGCCTGCGAACGCTATCTGATTGGCGATTTGTCGGGAATAGAGATGCGGGAGGCACAGGAGACCCTCCTTGATGCGGAGGAAAGTCTGCTGCAGGCTGAGTATGATGCCAAGATATGTGAGATAAGTCTGCTGCAGATCAGCGGACACGTAATGGAGTATATGAAGTAAGTGGAAACAATATGAAAACAATTGATTTATCTGAATGGGAACAGAGCGGTGGCGGTGCTGTAGGAATGTCGTATTTCCATAAGACGGACCAGAGCCTGATGCTCAAGTTCATGAATCCTGATACGAGCATTGAAAATGTCAAGAAGGAACTGGACAATTCGCGTAATGTATATGATCTGGGGCTTCCTACCCCGCGCCCGGGTGAGCTTGTGACAGACGGTGAGCGCCAGGGTATCGTGTTTGAACGTATCCTGGGCAAGCGTTCGTTCGCCAAGATGATAGGCGAGGAACCGGATAATATTGAGAATCTGGCTATACAGTTCGCAAAAATGGCGAAGCAGCTGCATTCCACACCTTGCAACAAGTCCAACTTCAAGTCTGTGAAGCAGCTGTACGGTGAGATGATAAAGGCAAATCCGTTCCGTGAGAACCTGAAGGAAAAGGCATTGAATATGTTGGAATCAATGCCGGACGCAGATACTTGCCTGCACGGAGACTTGCATTTCGGTAATGTAATACAGTCGGGTGACGGGAAGAATTATCTCATTGACCTCCTGGATTTCTGCTACGGATATTATATGTTTGATTTCGGTGCCATCAATTCACTGATTAAAGCTATGGTGCCGATGGAGAATATATTTTTCCGTGAGTATCATTGCTCGATTGCCCAGGCTACCCGGTTCTGGATTGCAGCCCAGAAGGAATACTTCGGTCAGGATGTTGATTTGAAGGCAAAGGAAGATGAATTCCGTCCGTTTGTGGCTCTGAAGACACTGACTATGGAGACAGAGAGTAACATCTGTCTGCCAGACGTTTCTGCAAATGAGCTTTATTCTGTATTTGGAGACATCAGGCTCTGAGTGCTGCCGTAGATGAGGATTGGCAATATTGATTTAGGTGAGCGCCCAGTGCTGCTTGCCCCTATGGAGGATGTCACTGATCCTGCTTTCAGAATGCTGTGCAAGCGTTTCGGGGCGGATATGGTATATACCGAGTTCGTGTCGAGCGATGCTCTGATCCGCGAGATCAGCAGCACGATGCGCAAGCTGGAGATTTGCGATGAAGAACGTCCTGTGGCCATCCAGATTTACGGTAAGGATACGGAAGCAATGGTCGGTGCGGCCAAGATGGTGGAGGCTGCGCATCCTGACATATTGGATCTCAACTTCGGTTGCCCGGTCAAGAAAGTGGCTGGTAAAGGAGGCGGTGCAGGTATGCTCCAGAACATTCCCAAGATGCTGGAGATAACCCGTGCCGTAGTGGATGCCGTCAGTATTCCGGTGACTGTCAAGACACGTATAGGCTGGAACGATGAGAGCAGGATAATCGTGGAGCTTGCCGAGCAGTTGCAGGACTGTGGCATTCAGGCACTGACCATACACGGGCGCACCCGTGCACAGATGTACACAGGTCAGGCTGACTGGACGCTCATAGGCGAAGTGAAAAGGAATCCGCGTATGCACATCCCTATTATTGGAAATGGAGACATTACGTCACCCGAGAGGGCAAAGGAATGCTTTGACCTGTATGGCGTGGATGCCATAATGGTGGGTAGGGGAAGTTTCGGCAGGCCGTGGATATTCAAGGAAATCAAACATTATTTGGAGACAGGAGAGACGATGCCGGATCCCGGATTCCAATGGAAAATCGATGTCCTGAAGCAGGAGGCTCTGGACAGTGTGGCAAGGCTTGATGAGCGGCGTGGCATAGTTCACATACGCCGTCATCTCGCGGCTAGTCCGCTCTTCAAGGGTCTGGAAGATTTCAGGCATACGCGCATTGAAATGCTAAGAGCAGAGAAAATTGACGGATTGTTCTCAATATTAGACGGCATCTCTACCAAATGGGGAAATGTGCAGTCATCTTGAAATTATCTGACACAGGTGGAGATATTTGCGGATATTGTCTATCTTTGCCATAGTGCATTTGGTGAAATATTGTATTAATAACCTTAATTTATAACTGATATGAAAAAGAAAATTCTTGTCTTTGCAGCAGTGATGACATCTCTGACCTGTTTTGCGCAGTTCCCTGGTTTTGGCGGAGGTATGCCTCCAATGGGTGGCGGAATGCCGATGGGCGGTTTCCCGGGACTCGGCGGTGACCAGTCATCAAACACTCAGGCCGAGTATTCAGAGAAGTTTGCCGACATTGATTATGTGGGTGACGATCAGGTCTATCACAAGCTGGACATCTATCTCCCGAAGGAGGTGAAGGACAAATATCCTGTTGTCGTGCATGTCTATGGCAGTGCGTGGGGCTCGAACAGCTCAAAGGGTGCAGCTGACATCAACACCATCTGTGCGGCTCTGCTCAAGGCAGGCTATGCTGTTGTGACACCTAACCACCGTGCTATTGCCGATGCCAAATGGCCTGCTCAGATCAATGATATCAAGGCCGTCATCAGGTTCATCCGTGGTAATGCCGACAAGTACAAGTTTGATACTTCATTCATTGCTACATCGGGTTTCTCATCAGGCGGTCACCTCGCATCGGTCTGCGCTCTGTCAAATGGCGTGAAGGTTGCCAAGCTCGGCAAGGCTGAGTATGACATTGAGGGCAATCTGGGTGCTTACACCGATCAGTCAAGCAACGTGAACGCATTCGTGAACTGGTCAGGTTCAACTGAGGTCCTTCATATGGACTGCGGCAATGCAATGCAGTTCGGCGGCCCCGGCAACTCACCGGAGGAGCAGATTCTCGGTATGCCTAAGGAGGGCAATGAGGACAATTTCACTTTGCTTTCACCGTCAGGCTATCTGGACAAGGACGATGTCCCGGGGTATATTTTCCACGGCGACAAGGACTTCGTTGTCGCATCGTGTGTCAACCAGTTCCTATATGACCAGATGCAGAAGTATGGTGTGGAGAGCTACATCGTGCATGAGCCGGATGGCGGGCACGGAATGGGTATGTATTCAGAGGAGAATCTGAAGAAGATGACCGATTTCCTGAATGACGTACGCACACGCAAGTAATTCAAAAAACCGGGCAAAGAGAGAACATTGCCCGGTTTTTTGTATCTTCGCAGCAGCAAAGGGGTATTAGCTTAGTTTGGTAGAGCGTCAGGTTCGCAATCTGAAGGTCACGGGTTCGACTCCCGTATGCTCCACATAGTAAAGGGTCGCATTTGCGACCCTTTACTATGTGGAGCATAGCTCCCTCTTTTTAGTTTGCTGATAGCGGTATTCTTATTGCCGCCCTTAGTCTCATGTGGACGGCAAGGCACAAAAGGTGTTGCCAACAGGAAAGAAATAAAACAGATTCTCAGTGCCATTTGAAAAAGTTGTCCTACATTTGTAGGAATTGTAGGAACATATAGGTAATACAGAGCTTCAGAATGCCTTCCGTTCCATGTTGAAGGGCTTCTACGGAGCATTGAAATCAATGGACGGTTGCATCAGGTTTGTCATGCTGACAGGTGTCACGAAGTTAGGCAAGGTAAGTGTGTTCAGCGATTTGAACAATCTGCATGACATATCCATGTCGCGTCAGTATTATGATATATGCGGCATCACTCAGGAAGAACTGGAATCCGAATTCGACACTGAAATCAATGCTCTGGCTGCCGCTTTGGGCCTGACATGGAAGGAATGTCTGAATGTGATGCGCAGGAGGTATGACGGCTATCATTTTGAAGAGTCGTCACCGGGAATGTTTAATCCTTTCAGCGTTCTCAACACTTTTGCCGAGCTTAAGTTCGGCAGTTATTGGTTCGAGACCGGCACTCCGACGTATCTGGTGCAACTTCTTCAGAAGTATGACTATAATCTGGAGGAGATGTCCCGGGTGGAATGCGATTCAGACACACTGAATTCCATAGATTCCGAATCGTCAAATCCTATTCCAATCATCTACCAGAGTGGATACCTGACCATCTGTGACTACGACCCGCAGTTCAGGACCTACACTTTGGGTTTTCCGAACGAGGAAGTTGGGGAGGGCTTCACGAAGTTCCTGATGCCGTTCTATACTTGTCCGAAGGACCGTATTCAGCCCTTCAATATAGCTAACTTCGTCCGTGATGTCGAGTCCGGTGAGACGGAGCGTTTTCTGACCCGCCTGCGCTCTCTGTTCTCCGACACTCCATACGAACTGATTCAGAATCTGGAGAACCACTACCGCAACGTAGTCTGGCTGCTGTTCAAACTGATGGACTTCTACACCCAGGCTGAATACCACACGAGTCAGGGCCGCATCGATCTGGTCGTATGCACCCCGAAGTACTGCTATGTGACGGAATTCAAACTGGATGGCACCGCCGAGGAAGCTATAGCTCAGATTCAGGACAGGAACTATGCCCTGCCGTTCGCCATTGACGACCGTCAGGTTGTCCGCATAGGCATCAATTTCGACAGAGCAACCCGCAACATAGACAAGACCCTCGTCGCTTCTGACTGAGCGATGGGCTGCAAATAACGCTATAATTGATTACATAATAATGCACAAATTTCTATATATTTTTATTGCTGTCTTATTCTTAGCATCATGTGGCCATAATAAAAAGTATTTCAAATATGATATTGAGGATGTAAATATAGATTCTGTTCCTTGCACGGATATATATGGAGAACTGTTACCAATTAATGTTAGCGGAACAAATTCTTTATTAGGCTGTTAAGTTAAACAATTTTTTATGGTCACGATTTCAAGCTGCATTT
>JAKSIX010000079.1 GCA_024398595.1 Bacteroidaceae bacterium
GACAATATTCTTGATTCAGAAAACAACGCTCTGTCTGTGGCTATGATACGCGGTAAGAGCAACTCAGTAGAATTGAACGCCACCACGTCAGGCTCAGTACTGACGGTAAATATTATCAATTCCTAGCGAGGAAGGTACACGATGTTCCGGAAACTATATTCTCAAATGGCAGGTGGCACGCGCATCTGGGAGCGATGGGGTTCAATCATGACTGAAAAGGAACGAACTTTTCAGTTATTTTATAAAAGATTGATTGGAACATTTCAAAACAGATTATATTATACTTGTCTGAGCTGATTGTTACTGAACCGTATGGAACAAACAGATTAATTCAATAAATTTGCGTGTGATGTGGCTGAATGTTTAAAGATATAGATGAAAGAGAAAATTAACACGGTTGATTCAACCTACAGTTTCCTGCAGCTGACGCTAACTGTCGTTTTTACCGTAGCGCTGCTGCTGAGCAACATTATCGTAAACAAGCAGATATGTCTGCCGTTCGGACAGGCCACAGTCGGCTCCGTCATTCTTTTCCCATTGACGTATGTCCTGTCGGATGTGTTTTCGGAAGTCTATGGATACCGATGGAGCCGTGTTACCTGCTATCTCGCTTTTGCAATGAATATCGTTATGGTGCTGGTATTCGAGCTTACGCTTGCGTGGCCGTATCCGGATTCGTTCGCCAATCAGACGGCATTTGAGGCTGTGCTTGGCAGCACACCCAGAATCACCGCAGCATCATTAATCGCATACGTGATCGGCGATCTGGTGAATGACAGAGTTTTCGCGAGAATGAAGAGGCTGCATTCCGATATTACAGGTTTTGCCTGGAGAGCCATCGCATCAAGTGTTGTCGGGGAACTGTCCGACTGTCTTGTGTTTCTCCCCCTCGCATTCATCGGCACTCTTCCTGTCAGGACTCTGGTCGGTATAGGTATGGCGCAGGTTCTTGCCAAAGTGCTGATTGAGGCCGTACTTCTGCCACTTACGACGTTTGTGGCCAGAGCTGTCAGCAAAGATGAGGACAGACGCAGGATAATCTGACGGAATAACTTAATAAGCTATGAGAAAAATCGTTTTGGTGCCGCTTGCCGTGATGACTTTGTCGTTGTGTGGCTGCGAAAAGATTGAAACTGAGTATCAGTGGGTGGATCTCGGGCTTTCGGTCAAATGGGCGAAGGTCAATGTGGGTTCCACCGGAATATCCGGATACGGCGATTATTTCGCCTGGGGTGAAGTTTCTCCGAAAGAGTGCTATACCGCAGAAAACTACAAGTGGTATGACAATGACGGACATATCATCAAGTATTGCAGCAATATATCATATGATGATTCGGATTATCTTACCGAACTGCTGCCTGAAGATGATGTGGCTGCATTGGAATGGGGAAATGGATGGCGGATGCCTACGTATGAAGAACTGATGGAACTTATCAGGAACTGCGACTGGACATTCAGCAGCATAAATGGTGTCAAAGGCTATACGGCACGCAGCAAGATACCCGGATATGAGAAAGAATGGATTTTCTTCCCCGCTGCAGGCTTCTGCGATGCTGACGGCTCTTGTCCGGGATATGAGGGCTATTACTGGACTTCGACCAATTGCGGAGACTCCAACAGCATACAGTCTGATGCTTTCACTTTCAACCCTTCAAAGATAACTACCATCGGGTATGGGGACGGAATGGCCCGTATCGTAGGTGCATCCATCCGCCCGGTTCACAAATAAGTACTTAGAATCTGTTTTGAAATGATGAAAAAGATATTTGTTGCAATTTCCTTCATTGCCGTACTCGTCTCCTGCACAAAGACAGAGACCATTCCCGGCAACGATAACGATAATGAACCGGAACCTGTTGTAAACCGTCTTGACGAATATGCCACTCCATTCCGGGTGTACGATATGCTGTACAAGACAGATGCCCGTACCAAAATCACGGTTGTCGAGTCCTGGGACAGTGAAATGATTTCCGGACAGGAGTCGTACATCGGTTGCTACCAGTGCTTCGATGCGGATGGCAATGCAAAATGGGTTGACTGGACTCATATCACAAGGCTTCCTTCGGAACAATATATCAACACAACCGTGTTTGACATTACGTCAGACGGTGACATTATCGACTGCTTCAACGTGAAAGACGTGGAAACAGGAGCGCAACTACCTTATGTCCAAAAACTTACTGCAGACGGGCATCGTGCCTGGGGACAGGATGGAAACGGCACCCTCTTCTATACCTTCAAGCAGGACCTTGAACATCAATGGGAAAATCCCGTGCCTCCCTGTGAGGGATGTGTAGCAGCTGACCATAATGGCGGAGCCTGGGTTGCGGCCGGCAATTCTGAGGATTCCATAGTGGTGGCAAGGGTTGACGGGAGTGGAAACATCTCCCGGATGCTGAAGTTCGGGTCAAAAGGAAGCCTTGGCAATAAAACCTATGTTTCCCGCCCCCAGATGATGGTTGGGGATGATGACGGGCTGTTCTTGCTTTTGCAGTATGCCGATATCGAAGGAACGATGTACAAGGGATATTATGACGTTCTGAAAATCTCAAATGACGGGAGGCTGCTTCAACGCCAGACTCTGATGCCCGAGAAATCATTCACTAACGGTATCCTCGGCCAGATCAGTCCTGACGGAAAGGGCGGCGCATTTGTGTTGTTCAAAGCTTCTGACGGGTTTGCCTTGCATTTGTATATGGAACATTTCGACAAGGACGGCAATGTGGATTTCAATGAAATCGACCTGAATCCGAAAGGTGCTGCCGCAAACCGCCTAACTGCCCGGTCTGTCACGGACCCTGCAACCGGTAATTGCTGCATTGTCTATATGGATGACTCCAGCTTGTGTTCACGTCTTTTCGTCCAGTTTGTGAGTCCGGACGGCAAAGTCCTTCTGGGCGAAAACGGTGACCCGCTTCCCGTAATGGAAACCAGAACCGGCGATTTCCTCGCCCACAACTGCGGATTCAAACTTTTCCACAGCCGGACTGACGGCAGACTGCATCTGTACTATGCCATAGATAAAGCCCATAGTGTACGCGAAATCAAGACTCAGACGCTTTCCGCCGCCGGAGAAATGTCTGAAGTGCGTGATGTTGTGGAGTTGTATACAAATCCTCTGGCAGACGGATATGAGGAAAGTACAGATGCCGTATTGGAAGGGAATTTCCGCCTGTGGTGGCTGAAATCCAATTCAAAAAAGATATACAGCTATTCCGACAGGCTTCAGTGATTTGTTTCCGTTAGTTGTATAATAAGGCAACGGAATTTCTTGGAGGTCGGCCAGGATTTTTATAGTGATGTCTGTTGTCATATCTTCTGGCCGTGGCTATGTAAAATGGTGTAGAACGTTTCAGGCAGATATATGTTGGAAACCTGCATGGCCTTGTCAAATAATGGGGCGATTTCTTCGTCCCTGAAACCGGCTATGCCGCAGCCGATGCGGGTGACCAGAAATTTCAGTTCCGTGTTTTTCTGCGCGAACCTGATGAATTCATCAACATACGGCTTAATTGTTTCAACTCCTCCCTGCATGGTTGGAATGGCATAGGACTGGCCGGTTAGTCCTACACCGACACCCCACATTGCACCGAACTTCATGTTTGCTATCCTTGCTGCACCGCCGCCATGATGACCTGCCAGATTGCTTCCTTATGTAAAGCTTTACATAAGTCAATATCTTGTCTGGATAGCAAAATATGTTTGTGCTTCAGCAATTTCTTTTTTCTTGGTAGAATCTCCATTTTGCGCAATTAAGTAACAAGCATAACGTGTCAGTTTGAAATCCGAAACTGGTTTTTCCAAAGCACCGGCTTTTACGATTTTGCTGACGTCAGCAAAATCGTTCTCAATAGTGCCAATGACCGATTTACAAGCTTCTTTGGCTTTATCAATAACAGATTCGAAGTTGCGCCATTGAGAATATCGATGTGCTTGATACTTCATTTCGTTCTGATGATAATTCTTCGATAGGCGGGCAAGGAGAGTCTGCTGTTGTCGTGCACTTCACAAATGATATGAATCTCGTCATTATGGAAGGTGTCTGGAATGTGAACATTTACCGTCGGTAGGTCGTTGTCAGACTCAGGAATCCCGACTTCGGTCTTTCCAATCCCTTCCTGTTGCATCCAGAAGAAACTCAGTTTTTCGCGATCCGGATCATACGACTTGGAGGCATCGAGCTTGATAGTTTGTCCTGCTTCAGCCTCGATGACTATGGCATCAGTTCCTTTCTTTCCGTTGATGATTGCCACAGGATTGTGGTTGCCCTGACCTGTCTCTGCCCATTCGATGCGGGCAATGAAATCGTTGAGATTGTCCAGGTAGAAGTGATTGTAATACCATTCCGAAAGATCCATCACAGACTCCTGCACGCTTGTCCAGGCGTATGTCGTAGAGTCTTTGGTCAAAGCCCACGTGTGATAGCCGCTCCAGCCCGCTTGCATAGGTTCTTCGGGATTGTGGAGACCGTTTGGTATGGCATTGAGGAACGATGGCGTATCGCCCTCCACACCATATTTATAATCAGGATATTGTTTACCCATGGTGGCATGTCCCTGAATGTGTTGCTGTATCTTCTGCCAATGCTGCTTTCCAAGTTCACATTGCAACTGCCATGCACCTTCGTCCCACACGAACTTCAGGTCATCGGCAAACTCACGTCGCATCCATTGATGGGAGCTGTATGCAAGATTCTCGCGCATTGACCAAACCATATCCTGATCGGTGATGGTGAACAGGCGCAGTTTGTGCAGGAAAGCCTTCAACTGTTCCGGAGTGCGTGTCTGCTGTACTTTCCAGATGGCTTGCGCCAAAGTGTTGGCTCCACCCCATGCACACACCCAGATGGGGCGGTCGTCCTTCTCGTCTGCCAGACGGATGATGAGTTCGCTGCCCTCCGTATCATTATCTTTTCCAATCACTCCAATACCAGCACGCTGACTGCCCATCTTGCAACGGCTGCGTATGTATTCAGCGCTTGGCCAGTAGCCGATCTTCTGCCAGCCATTCTCCTTGTTGAGAGAGGCAAACGCCCGTTGTCCGGAACGCTTCATAAGCATATGCACATCCGTAGCGTATGCTTCAACTACAGAGTCACGATAGGCAGCACTCCCGGTGGGATAGGGATCGCAATTCCAGCCTGTAGAGGTGATGATACCCTCAATCTCCAGCATATCCGCATAGCACAGCAGATGAACAAGCGATTCGGTGTCGTCCGGTTCGAGGTCGGGACGTCCTATGTCGGTCAGGATGACCACGCGTGGCTTATCCTGAGCATAGGCATTGAATGCAAACCCTAAGGCAATGCATATAAAAATCAGTATTTTCTTCATTTGTCAATAGAATTACCGGCTGTCAACTTACATTGCTGACAATCAATGGCAAGTTATTGAAGAATCATCAACGCACAAAATAATAGAACCGGAAAACTGACATGAACCCCGAAAGTTTTTTTGTTCAACTTTCGGGGTTCATGTCAGATTCACCTACGGGTTTATTATTTTATTCAAGTTTCGCAAGTTCCAAATTGCTGTCATTCAAGGATTATCTATGCGAAACTCGAATAATAATATCCTTGTATGACCCCCACCTACATCCTCCCCTCAGGGGAGGACCCAGCCGAGAACGGCTGGAGCTCAAGTTTCACATGCGAAACTTGAGTTATTTTATCTTAAAGATTTTCAACCTCTTCAAGAGTCAGTCCGGTACATTGTGATATGATATCAGACGCAACACCGGCAGCTTTGAACTTGGTTGCATCTTCAATGGCCTTTTTCTTGCGCCCTATTATTTCGCCTTCCAGACGTCCTTCTTTACGTCCTTCTTTCAGGCCCTGCTCCAGTCCCACGGTACGTCCCAGCTCACGCCCCTTGTCGATAGCGGCCTCAAGTTCGGCTGCGCGGTCAAGCTCGGCA
>JAKSIX010000008.1 GCA_024398595.1 Bacteroidaceae bacterium
CCACTGCCGAGGCGTTGGAGCGAGGCTTGCAGGAAGGTTTCGCAAGGGGAGAAGTGGAGGGCTTCGCAAAAGGAGAAGCAAAAGGTCTCGCAAAAGGAAAAGCGGAGGGAAAAGCGGAGGGAAAAGCGGAAGGCCTTGCGGAGGGAAAAGCAAAAATAATCCGCGCTATGATTTCAAACGGTATGGATGCCACAGAGATAGCTGCAGTTACAGGTCTCAGCATCGGGCAGGTAAAGAATCTGCTCAAGTTTCGCACATGAAACTTGAGTTCCAGCCGTTCCAGGCTGGGTGTGAACAGTGGACTGACATTGCTCGAATGGAAGAACAACACTATTATTTCATCACATCCACAAAAACATTAAATTCGCAGCTGATAAATACGAATCGGAATGGAGACATTATTGACGATAACCTCTTTTTTGAAAGACTGTCATCACATTGACAAAACCGTCACACTAGCAATCAACTCGCTCAACTGCCAATTCTCCGATTTTATATGGCAGATATTCTCAAACAAGGAAATCTGGTATCTCCTTTATCTGGCAGTACTCATATTCCTATTCAGGAATCTAGGATGGAAGAAAGCCGTGATAGTCACTCTAGCCATCATTCTGACAATTGTCTGCTGTGATCAGATGGCAAACTTTACAAAGTTCCATTTCCAAAGGCTCAGGCCCTGCTGGGATCTGGAAATGACGGCAAGAGGGTTGCACACACTGGAGGACTTCGGAGGAAAATACGGGTTTTTCTCTGCCCACGCGGCCAACGCGATGGGGTTTGCAGTATGTTCAATAGCAGGATTCAGGAATGACCCGGCACACAGATACAGGATATATGGCAGATGCATACCTGTCTGGGCTTTCCTTGTAGGTATCAGCCGTGTATTTGTAGGCAAACATTTCTTTGGAGATGTGATGACAGGCTTCTGTGTCGGCCTGGTAATAGGAACGGCATTCGGCAAACTCGCATCATTCATAATCAGTAAAACAGTCAAATGAATATTCCGACTATAATAATAAAAGGATTCCTGCGGCTGCTTGGTATGCTTCCGCTGAGGGTGCATTACGCACTGTCTGACGGTTTGGCATTTCTCGTGGAGAAAGTCATACGCTACAGGGTGTCTGACGTGACAATCAATCTGGCACGAAGCTTTCCACAACTGAAATATGAGGACATCCGTACTGTAAGGCACAATTTCTACAGGCACTTCTGTGATGTTTTCGCCGAAGCGATATGGTTTGGCGGAAGTCATAACCCAAAACGTCTCATCAGACAGAGAATCTGTACCATTGTCAATCCTGAGGTGCTGAATCATTTTGCAGAGACATCGGAATCAGTTATCATACTCAGTTCACATTCCGGCAATTGGGAACTGAGCGGTGGAATGTTCTCATACTCGCCGGACCAACCATTGGAATTTCAGGAGGACAACGTCTGTGTCGTATATAAAGCCCTGTCAAGCAAAGTCTGGGACAATATTATGCGCGACAACAGACGTGCGCCACTCAATGACAGGAAGAACTATAAGGGATATCTGGAATCAAGGCAGGTAATGAGATATATCTATAAACACCGCAACGAACTGAACTTCTATAATTTTATCAATGACCAGAGTCCGTACCAGAACTCAGGTGGCAAACTGGATATCACCTTTATGGGACAATCCACAAAAGCTATGTCAGGAGCGGCCACTCTGGCCCGTAAATTCGGGATGCCTGTCGTCTATCAGGGAATGCAAAGGAACGGGCGTGGACATTATCTTATAGAATATCGCGTAATCTGCGGAAATGCCGCTGAAATGAGTGAAGAGGAGATAACCCGCCAATATTACAGTTTGCTGGAAAAAGATCTTAGAGAGCAACCGGAGAATTACCTATGGACACACCGCAGATGGAAATGACATCGCGGCTGCAATCATAACTCATATACCCTGATATTCCAGTATGAGTCAGCGTTATGGAATGAGCCAGCGAATCCCAATCCAAGCGACTCATAATTCCCAATGGAGACCGAGGACAGGATATATCTGCAACCCATCTCACGCAGGGCATCACAGTCAATCGACAAGTCGTTGACGCTGGCATCATCTACAGCCGGGAACATATAATTTCTGCCTAATTCAGAGGAGAAAAGATAACAGCGGCTTCCCCAGTCGCAGAAATAACTCCTCAAATCTTCCGATTTGTCCAGCTCCGCCTGAATCACCCTCTGGAATCTGTGCTTATACTCCAAAGGATACATCGCCATATAGCCGTCAAGCGTATATATACCATTATATTCAGCAACGGCAGGATACATTCCAAAACATACCACCTTGTCACTTTCGCCACGGATCGGTAAAGACTTTTTTATTTCGTCGAACAGTCTCTCATCATAAAATTGTCTGTAAGTAGGAAGTTCCTCCACACCACATACTCTCCGCAACTCCCCTGAAACCGTCCTGTCAAAGAAGATATTGCCGACAAGCACCAACGACATGAAAACCCACGCCATACGCACCTTATTATGCCTCACAAGTTCCAATACTGACACTCCGGCCATAACAAAATACATTGCAGGACAGAAGAAATAGAATCTGTCAAACTGAAACATCTGAATAATCTTCATATCCGGGAATAACGGGCGTATGACTGAGGCCAAGGTGATCACTACAGCCAGAATAAGATATGCTGTAAGGATATTTCCAAGCATGGCATTATCCGTTCCGTACCTGCGGTATGTGTAAATGAACACGGCAAGTATCAAGACCGCAATACAACAGCCTGCATGATACTGGGAAATCGCAAGGTATGACAGAGCATCGCCAAGTGCCGTCAGTACGGAGCGGTTCGGAACAAACTCCTCCCTATGTGTCACGACATCCGGGTGTATCACCCCGACAACCATATTCCAGTTGGTTACAATACACATTATGGAGAAAATGACAAGTCCCAGCAATGGATACCACGCAATCCGCCTGTCCCTTATTGTCCATACGACCAACAGAGCCGCTATTGTCACACATACGAAAAATCCGCCTAATATAAACGAAGAGAACAGTGAATAGAATACGAGCAGAAGCAGGTTCAATACTTTATCACGCTGACAATACAGGTTCAGAAATGCGAATGACACAAGAGGAATCCCGGCAGAGGTAATCCCATAGTCAGGATAGAAGGGAACGGATGAGAAAAGAACCGATATGCACAGCGCAACCTCAGATGAAAATTCCGACTTGGCAAATATATACCTTGTCAGGAGCAGAAACATTCCGATAAACGCGCAGGCCTTTATTATCGCAATGTTCGCAATTATAGCCTTGTAGGATGGAAGGATGGCAAAAAGCCATATTCTCAAATCCATCCAGTTTCCAAAGAAATATCGGGGCAGGACAGACATCAGGGGCAGATTCTTCGAGAAATCAAAAAGTGCTCCCGCATCCTTCATCATCTTTATATGGGCAACGGAAGAATCAAGAAAATCGTGTAGGCATATATAGTGATTTTCTCCGGATATGGCAAAAGGCAGCACCTGTATCGCAACGAACAGAAAACCAATCAGATAATAACGTGTTTCAGTTTTATGCATAATAATTGTCCGACACTTCTTTCAAAGGTATTGAATTTTGCCGTTATTCTCATTTAAAGTCACTATTTTTGTAATAGAAAATGACTCTTGACAATAAACAGAAGACATTAGCAATCATCGGTGCCAGCTATTTGCAGAAGCCTCTTGTGATGAAAGCCCGCCGGATGGGGCTCAGGACATTGTGCTTCGCCTGGCGTGATGGTGCTGTCTGTGAAGGACTTGCAGACGAATTTCATCCCATATCAATAGTGGAGAAGGACGAAATTCTGGAAATATGCAGGGAACGGAATATTGACGGAATCTGCACCATAGCATCGGATGTGGCGGCTCCGACTGTAGCATACGTGGCTGAGAAGTTGGGGCTGACATCCAATTCATACGAGAGTGCATTGCTGGCCAATAACAAATTCCTGATGCGGAATGCCTTTGTTGAAGCCGGAGTTCCGTGCCCACGTTATATGCTGATTTCATCTGTAGCCGAATGCCAGGATGTCAGAATCGGTTTTCCAGTGATTGTAAAGCCGACTGACCGTTCAGGTTCACTTGGTGTCACGAAAGTCATGTCCGAAGACAAACTGCCGGAGGCGGTTGCACGTGCACTGGATGTATCTTTTAAGAAACAGGCAATTGTGGAGGAATTTATTGAAGGGCGTGAAATCAGCGTTGAATTCATATCGTATCACGGGAGACACTACCCTTTGCAGATAACGGATAAGGTAACTACGGGAGCCCCGCATTTCGTTGAACTGGAGCATCATCAGCCATCTTCCCTGTCGCCGGAACAGTACAGATACATCTATAATTTGACAAACAGGGCTCTTGACGCTCTTGGATTGACAAACGGCGCGTCCCATTCAGAATACCGCATCACAGCCGACAACCACATCTATGTGATGGAGATTGGAGGAAGGATGGGTGGAGATTTTATAGGATCAGACCTGGTCAGGCTATCTACAGGATATGATTTCGTACGGGGTGTCATCGATGTGGCACTGGGCACATTCATCGAGCCTGCAACTGATATCCGCAAGCACTCAGGAGTCTATTTCCTGTGCAGGGAAACGGCAGGTCTGAAATCTGTAATCGATTCTGCAGACACCTTTCCCGAAATTGTTGAAGCTTGCCAGACAGATGTGGAATTACGCACAGTAACCTGCAGCGCAGACCGCAGCGGCTATATCATCTATCAGGCAGACAAACGTTGGAAACCTATTTTGAAATGATTATGGAAAGACCATTGATAAGTGTTGTGTCACCGGAATACCGGGGAGCCGGCATCATTCCGGAACTTGTGCGCAGAAACATCAGCGCACTGGAGACACTGACCGGCAATTTTGAGATAATCCTTGTCAATGATTGCTCACCCGATGACACTTGGAATGCCATTCTCGCCGAATGTGCCAATGACAGACGGGTCAAAGGAATCAATCTCAGCCGCAATTTCGGACAGCATTATGCCATTTCCGCCGGGCTCGCAAATGCATCCGGAGAATGGGTGGTAATAATGGATTGTGACTTGCAGGATGCGCCTGAGGATATACCGGCATTGTATAAAAAGGCACTTGAGGGATTCGATGTGGTGCAGGCACGCAGAATCAACAAAAAGTTCGGAGTATGGAAGCGTTTCACGTCAGCGCTGTTCCACCGGATATTTGACTGGCTCAGCGGTTGTTCCACCGATGAGTCAATAGGCAATTTCTGCATCTGCTCAAGAAAAGTCATAGATTCAATAAATGATATTCAGGAAAGAACGCGTTCTCTGGAAAGTATGCTCAGGTATATTGGATTCCGTACTACTACAATTGATGTAGAACACAATGAGAGGGCGGAAGGACAAAGTTCATATACATTCTCAAAGCTGATGCGGCACGCATCGGATGTCATTATAGCCGACACTAACAAACCTCTCCGACTGGGTGTCGGCATAGGGCTTGTCATTGCAATTGTATCGTTCTGTCTCGCAATATACAACGTCATTGCAAAATTGGCCGGCATAATAACTCTTCAAGGCTATACCACAACCGTGTTTTCGATTTGGTTTGTCGGAGGACTTATACTTCTCATACTTGGTGTTCTGGGACTATACATCGGGAAAATATTCGATCAGGTCAAAGGCCGCCAGATTTATATTATCAAAGATAAAATCAATTTCAAATGACAGGAAACAGGGTAATAGTATTTGGCGGAACCGGCACAGTAGGCGCATATACCTGCCTCTGCCTGAAAGAAAAGGGATATGATGTAATTGCCTGCGGTTCCAGGAAAACAGATAATGGTTTCTTCTCCGGATACGGCATAAAATATTTACAGGCTGACATAACCGACCGTGACTCATTCCATACATTACCTCAGGACAACATCTGCGCAGTGGTCAATCTCTCAAGTATGATGCCGGCAAGAATGCGTGGGTATAATCCCCAGTCGTATGTTGATGTCAATATCACCGGCAGTCTGAACATACTGCAATACTGCGCCGGGGTCAAGCCGGAAGTGGTGATTACCACCAAGTCCATATCCGATGTCAGCCAGCTGTGTGGGAATGTCTCGCCGATAGAATCTGATGCAATATCAGGATTCCCGCTTGACAATGACCACAGCGTGTATTGCATAACGAAGAATGCGGCAGCCGATATGCTTGTACATTACGCTGCGAGATACGGTTTCAAATACTATATCCTGCGCTTTCCTAACATATACCTGTATCATCCGAATCCTTTCTATTTCGTAGATGGAGAGGAACGGTGGCAGGGATACAGACTGATGATTCACAAAGCTATACGCGGTGAGAGAATCGCCATTTGGGGTAATCCGGAAAGAGTACGTGATATTGTATATGTCAAAGACTGCGCACAGATTATCAGACTGTGTGTTGGCGGCCAAGGAGAATCCGGCACGTACAATGTCGGAACAGGTAACGGTGTTTCACTGCGCAATCAGGTACTTGGTATTCAGGAAGTATTCGGAAAAGGCCATTACGGCCCTGATATTGAAGTGGATCTGTCAAAGCCTGACGCTCCCGAGTACATTTTTGACATTTCCAAAACCGTGAGAAACCTGGGGTACTCTCCGAAATACGACTACATCGCATATCTGGAGGATTTTAAGGATGAACTGAGGTCACAGCGTTTCACAAAACTATGGGGCGAAGACCGGACCGGGGACAACATACTGTTATGAAAGGCAAGTCTACGTGGCTGACATATTTGTTGCTGATATTCTCTAATCTGGTGTATGCCTGTACCTGTATCTTTACCAAGACGGCATCCTCATACAGTCTTTTATCCGCACCGTATATATTGTGTATAGCCGGCGCAATTTTCATAATGGGCATTTACGCCATCCTGTGGCAACAGGTAATCAAGCGGATGCCCGTCTCGGATGCATATATGTTCCGTGGAACGGCTGTAATATTTACGATGATCATAGCCTGTCTGTTGTTTTCAGAACCGGTATCTGCTTCGAATATTGCAGGCGCATCCCTCATTATTGCAGGAATAGCTTTGTTCGCCAAATCATGATGTACTATATAATTGTCGCATTGAGCGTATTTATTGCAGCGGTTGCACAGATGCTTCTGAAAAAAGGGGCTATGATGCCACATACATCAATTGTCAGAGAATATCTCAACCCTTGGGTGATAGGCGGATATCTGATAATGGGCATATCCCTTTTGGTCAATGTATTTGCAATGAGTCACGGAGTAAAAGTAAAAGAGGTCTCTATAATCGAGTCACTGAGCTATCTGTTTGTCCCGCTGCTCAGTCTCCTGCTGTTCAAGGAGAAGATGACGGCACGGAAAATAATATCCATTCTCATTATCATCACAGGAATTACAATATTTTTTTACTGAACCGATAATATGGCACACATACCTTTCAATCTTCCACATCTGACCGGCAAGGAGGCACACTACATGTACGAGGCCGTGAACAAGGGAAAGCTGTCAGGCAATGGCGATTTCACGAAACAGTGCCAGCGTTTTCTGGAGGAGCGCTATGGCTTCAGGAAATGTCTGCTTACGACTAGCTGCACCGATGCCCTTGAGATGGCATCCATGCTGTGTGATATAAAGCCCGGTGATGAGGTTATCGTTCCAAGCTACACATTCGTTTCATCAGCCTTGGCATTCGTACGGGCCGGGGCGCGGATTGTATTTGCAGATTCAATGAAGCGCAATCCGAATATTGATGCGGAACGGATTGGGGAACTCATCACACCCCGGACAAAAGTAATAGTTCCGGTTCATTATGCCGGTGTCTCATGCGATATGGACAGGATTATGGAAATTGCAGGACGACACAACATTATGGTCGTTGAGGATGCCGCACAGGCAATAGACTCATACTACAAGGGTCGCCCGCTCGGCAGCATCGGACATCTGGCAGCATTTTCCTTCCACGAAACAAAGAATATCATAGCAGGTGAAGGCGGATGTCTTGCCATCAACGATCCTTCTCTTATCAGACGGGCCGAAATAATCTGGGAAAAAGGTACCAACCGGGCAGAGTTCTTCCGTGGAGAGGTAAACAAATACGGATGGGTAGATACAGGCAGCTCGTTCCTTCCTTCCGAGGTTGTCGCCGCATTTCTCTGGGCACAGTTTGAGTCACTTGAGGATATCCAGAAGAAACGCCGTCTGCTGTGGGACTGCTATTATGAGAATCTCAAACCCATTGCTGACAAAGGCACTTTCAAATTGCCGGATTTACCGGAATATGCGACTAACAATGCCCATATGTTCTATCTGGTGTGCAATAGCCTTGACGAACGTACTGCATTGATATCCAAACTGAAAGAAAACGATGTACTGGCTGTTTTCCATTATCTGAGCCTTCATTCAAGTCCGTTCTACAAGGACAGACACGATGGCCGCATACTGGAACAGTCAGACCGGTATTCGGATTGTCTGGTACGTCTGCCAATGTACTACGATCTGACATTGGATGATGTCAGGTTCATATCAGGAGTGATAAAAACAGCTCTTTAGCCTGCTTTGTAGAATAAATCAGAAAATTGTCAGTAACTTTGTCATTATTGAGAATAATGGCATTTCATTAAAAATATAGACTTATGCTGAACAACAAATCAATCCTTATTACCGGTGGGACAGGCTCTTTCGGCAGGGAATTTGTAAGGACAATACTGGATAAATATCCTAATATCAAAAGAATAGTCATCTACTCCAGAGGAGAGATGAAACAATTTCAGATGAAACAGCTCTTCCCGGAAACGCAATATCCGCAGATGCGTTATTTTATTGGGGATGTACGTGACGCTGAAAGATTGAAAAGAGCCTGCGAGGGCATTGATGTCATAATCCACGCGGCAGCCATCAAACAGGTTGATACCGCAGAATATAATCCTGACGAATGTATCAAGACCAACATCAATGGAGCACAGAATGTCATCAATGCCGCACTTGACTGTGGGGTAAGCAATGTCGTTGCACTTTCTACCGACAAGGCTTGCGCTCCAATCAACCTCTACGGAGCTACCAAACTGGCATCAGACAAGCTTTTTGTAGCTGCAAACAACATAAGCGGACGCAAGGATGTACGTTTCTCCGTCGTGCGGTACGGGAATGTTATGGGCTCACGCGGTTCGGTAATACCATTCTTCATTGACAAGCGCGACAACGGAGCGAAAGAGCTGCCTATCACTGACACACGCATGACAAGATTCAACATCTCGCTTCAGGAAGGTGTGTCATTGGTACTGTATGCTTTGAACCATCATCTTGGAGGTGAGATATTCATTCCGAAAATTCCTTCCTACCATATCTGCGATGTGGCTACGGCTATCGCGCCGGAATTACCGCAGGTTGAGATCGGAATACGTCCGGGAGAGAAACTGCACGAGGAAATGATTACGGCGACAGACTCACTCAACACGATTGATCTCGGCAAATATTATGCAATTCTGCCTTCCATAACATTCAACGGGCACCGTTCAAAGGAGGATTACATCAAACATCATAATGCAAAGCCTGTTCCGGAAGGTTTCCATTACAGTTCTGACAGCAATAGCGAATGGGAGACAATCCAGACATTACGGGAAAAGGTCAACCGGCTCTAAGTTATTGATTTGAAATTATTATGATGGATCATTCTATTCCATACGGGCATCAGTATATAACAGACGATGATATACAGGCCGTGGTCGAGACCTTGAAGTCTGATTATATGACACAGGGGCCGCGTATTGACGAATTTGAAAAGAATTTCTCGAAATACATCGGCTGCAGCTATTCCTGTATGGTAAGCAACGGTACTGCAGCGCTGCACCTCTGCGCCATGGCATTGGACATCAGGCCGGGCGACAAAGTGATTACCACACCAATAACGTTTGTCGCAAGCGCAAACGGATTCAGATACCTCGGAGCTGAGATGGTGTTCTGTGACATTGACCCCAGGACATATCTGCTTGATCTTGACAAGCTGGAGGATATACTCCGCAAATCACCATACGGAACCTACAAGGCCGTAGTTCCAGTTGATTTTGCCGGTTATCCCATTGATGAGGAAAAGCTCAGAAAACTTGCCGACAAGTATGGTTTTGCAATTGTCGTCGATGCCTGTCACGCACCGGGAGCAAGTTTTACAGATACGAAAGGTATCAGGCGCAAGGTCGGGGCCTGCAACTATGCGGATATGGCCTGCTTCTCATTTCACCCTGTCAAGCATATTGCAACGGGTGAGGGCGGAGCCGTTACCACAAACAATCCCAAACTTTATGAGAGAGTCAGCCTGTTCCGCACACACGGTATAACGAAGAACCCTAATCTGCTGACAAAATCAGACGGAGGATGGTACTACGAAATGCAGGAACTCGGATATAACTACAGGATAACCGATATACAGGCGGCACTGGGAATATCACAGCTGAAACGCCTGGATTGGAGCATATCGCGGAGGAACCAAATTGCAGAAAAATACGACAAGGCTTTCAAGGATACTTCCATTCATACGCCATACCGCGAAGACGGTATCACACACGCCTTCCATCTTTATATAATACAGACTGGGCAGCGCAAGGAATTATATAATTTCCTCCGGGAGAACAATATCTTCTCACAAGTGCTGTATATACCTGCGCACACAATGCCATATTACAGGCAGTTTGGATGGAAAGAGGGGGATTTTCCGGTAGCAGAGGATTACTACAGACACTGTCTTGCATTGCCGATGTTCCCGACACTTACAGATGAGGAACAGGACTGGGTTATAGAAAAAGTCCTGGAATTCAGCAGAAGATGACAACAGACAAGATAATTCTCGGCACCGTACAGTTCGGATGTGAATACGGAATCAACTCGGCAGGACATCCGGATACGGATATGGTCCGTGAAATACTGAAGGAAGCTGCCCGGTCCGGCATTCGGACACTGGACACATCAAGTGCATACGGTAACGCTGAAAGTGTCCTGGGAGAATGTATGCTTCCGGAAAGCGGTTTCAATATCATCAGCAAATACCCGAAACAGGACAGGTCTGTGAGCGATGTGTTCAGCGAATCACTCAAACGTCTTCACAAAAAGCACCTGTACGGTTATTTGATGCATCATTTCAGCATATACCGGGAACATCCTTCTGTCTGGAATGATTTCGTCAGACTGCGCGACAATGGTCTTGTTGACAGGATAGGTTTCTCACTATATTCTCCTGAAGAACTGGAAATTATTCTCAATGACAACATTGATTTCAATCTAGTCCAGATACCACGCAATATCTTTGACAGAAAATTTGACCCGTATCTTCCTGAACTTAAACGACGCGGTGTCGAAATACATGTCAGAAGCACTTTCCTCCAAGGACTGTTTTTTAAGGACAGGTATAAACTGCCTGAAAAACTGCTGCCGCTTGGAAAATATCTGCTTGAGCTTGACAGCATCGCCCAAAACACAGAAATGGGCATCGTACAGTTAGCTCTTGGATTCAATATACAGAATGATATGATTGACAAAGTCCTGATTGGTGTTGACAATGTCAGTCAGTTGAGAGACAACATAAACTCCATTCCGGAAAAACCGGTTAATCCGGATATCCGCGTAATGGAGCAGGAACTGCTAAACCCCGTAAACTGGAATTGAATATGAAAATACTGGCAATAACACAGGCCCGATACGGTTCGACCCGGCTGCCTGCCAAAATTCTTAATGAAGTTAACGGACAGACTCTGCTGGAGATACATATCCGCAGGATTCTGAAGTCAGAGAAAATATCAAAGCTGAAAATAGCCACCACAGGCGAGGAGGGTTCCAGATATATTATCCAGGTAGCGGAAAAGACCGGAGTGGAATATTATCAGGGATCTGTCGATGATGTGCTGTCACGTTTTT
Organism: Bacteroidaceae bacterium; assembly: GCA_024398595.1. Lineage (GTDB taxonomy): Bacteria > Bacteroidota > Bacteroidia > Bacteroidales > Bacteroidaceae > Colenecus. Next base: position 11,906 of record JAKSIX010000008.1, read on the forward strand.
ACAATACGGCGGCTCCTGAAAATCCTGATTATGTAGTAAGGCTGACATCGGACTGCCCGCTGATTGATCCGGATATCATCGATGATGTCATACAATGTGCCATTGACGGGGACTATGATTACGTAAGGACTGATCCTGCGTCATTTCCAGACGGTCTCGACACCGAAGTCTTCAAATTCCAGGTTTTACGGCAGGCGTTCGAGAAAGCTGATATGACATCCGAGCGTGAGCACGTTACTCCGTACATCTGGAAGAACGGAAGCGCGGATGGCGGAACAATGTTCAAATCATACAAAATGCCGAATAAAGCCGGAATCTTCAATGCCAACGACTACAGAATAACCATCGATGAGCCGGAGGATCTTGAAGTCTTAAGGAAACTCATTGGGATTCTGGGAACTGAAGCAGGATGGAAAACATATATAGACTATCTCGACTCACACAAGGATATCCAGCAGATAAACAGCAGATTCAGCTATAACGAGGGATATACGAAATCCATTGGTAACGATAAGATAATTGACAACAGATAATATGGGTAAAGGTCAGGAATTATATAAAAGAGCAAAACAGCTGATTCCGGGAGGAAATATGCTGTTGTCCAAACGCCCCGAAATGTTTCTTCCGGAGCAATGGCCGGCCTATTTCAGCCGTTCGAAAGGCTGCAAGGTATGGGATCTTGATGGTAAAGAGTACATTGACTGCTGCATAATGGGCATAGGCACCAACACTCTCGGCTATGGACGCGAAGAGGTGGATGAGGCTGTGGCAAAAGTCATCAGGGACGGCAATATGTCAACCTTCAACTGCCCGGAGGAGGTGGAGCTGGCAGAAAAGCTGGTAAATATGAACCCCTGGGGAGATATGGTACGTTTTGCACGTACAGGTGGTGAAATCAACGCTGTGACAGTGAGAATCGCACGTGCCGCGACAGGCCGTGACAAGGTAGCGATATGCGGTTATCACGGATGGCACGACTGGTATCTGTCCGTCAATCTCGGGGAGAGTGATGCTCTGGCCGGACATCTGCTGCCGGGTCTTGAACCCGCAGGAGTACCCAGAGGGCTGCGCGGTTCCACCATTCCCTTCCATTACAACAACATTGACGAACTTCTTGACATCGTCAACAACAATGAGCTCGCCGCCATCAAGATGGAGGTGTGCCGCAACAACGGGCCGGAAGACGGGTATCTCCAGAAGATACGGGAGATATGCACAGAGCGTAACATCATTCTCATATTTGACGAGTGCACAAGCGGATTCCGTGAGACATTCGGAGGACTTTACAGGAAATATGGTGTAGAACCGGATATGGCCATCTACAGCAAGACCCTAGGCAACGGCTATGCCATATCTGCCGTAGTAGGCAAGGAATGGATTATGCAGGCAGCGCAGAAGACATTCATAAGCAGCACGTTCTGGACTGAAAGGATAGGACCTGCCGCCGCTCTGGCTACGCTTAAGGTGATGGAGAAGGAGAAATCGTGGGAGAAAATCACAGCCATCGGACAAGGCAACAAACAGCGCTGGCAAGCTCTCGCCGACAAATACGGCCTCAAGATAAAGCAATGGGGAATACCCGCACTTGCAGGTTACACGTTTGACAGCCCCAACGCTCTGAAATACAAGACTTACATCACTCAGGAGATGCTCGCCAAAGGTTATCTTGCCGGCAACAGTATGTACGCCTGTCTGTGTCACACACCGGAGATACTGGACGGCTACTTCGACGGGCTGGACAAACTCTTTGCGGACATCAGGGATTTCGAGGACGGACGCGATATAGACAAGGCTCTTAAAGGCCCCGTATGCCATTCAGGTTTTGCCAGACTGAACTAAGCCGCTGACAGCATTATGTCCCGACGGAACAGGATTTACTTCAGAGCGGATGCCTCGGCGGTCATAGGGTACGGACACTTCTTCCGTACCATAGCACTTGCCAGTATGCTCAGGGATGAATTTGAATGTCACTTGTTCCTGCACGACCCCACCCCACTGCAACTGAAGGAAGCAGAAAAAGTCTGCGCTGTCACAGCACTGAAGGACAGATTCGACGATTTCCTGACATATCTTGACGGTACGGAGACCGTAGTACTTGACAACTATTTCTTCACCCCGCAGTACCAGCTCTCCATCAGTCAGAAGGGCTGTACGCTTGTATGCATCGATGACATACACGACAGACTGTTTTATGCCGATGTCATCATCAACCACGGATTCGCATCAAAGACACAGTACAGTACCGCATCCGACACCATTTTCTGTCTTGGAGCGAAATGGGCGCTGCTCAGACCGGAATTCCTTCAGCCGGTTCCGGATACTGCAAAGAGAGACGGCATAACGATATGCTTCGGTGGCGGAGATCCGCTCGGACTTACCGACAGATTCTACAATATTGTCAGAGAGGAATTGCCTCAGACCACAGTACGCGCCATAAAAGGCGCATCACTCAACGCTTCGCAGATGGCGGAAATCTTCCGCTCCTCGGAAATATGCATACTGTCTGCCAGCTCCGTCTGTTACGAAGCGCTCTCCTGCGGCGCACGGGTAGCCGCCGGATGGTACGTTGACAATCAGAAGGATTTCTATGAAGGACTGGTCTCGCACGGACTGGTGACTCCCTTAGGATACATCGCGGAGAGGATTCCTGACAGGATATCGCTCATAAATGCCCTGAAAAGAACCTCCACCCCTGCCGACCGTTCGTTCATGCCCGTGAAGGAAACGCCAGAGCTGTTCCGGACACTGTTCCGGACACTGACCGCAGGAGGTGTGACAGCCGAAGACTTCCGCAAGGACTACACGATTGACGGACTGCGTTTTGTAAACTACATACATCTGGACGAAAGCCGGAAGATGGAGATACTTGAGTACAGGAATCATCCGGAAGTACGCAGATGGATGTGCTCCACCGATGTCATACCGCTCCGTAATCACTTGGATTACATAGAAAGCCTCAAGACACGTGACGATGCCTTCTACTGGGCGGTGTTCAACGAGGATGGTATGTGCGGAGGCATTTCGCTGACAGCACTGAAGGATAACACTGCGGACGAAGGCATATTCCTCAATCCTGCCATGACAGGCTGCGGACTGGGAACAAGGATAACCCGCGCCTCGTTCAAACTGTATTTCTCCCTGCTCGGTCTGAACCGCATCTACAGCCTTGTCCACAAGGACAATGCAGCTGCCCTGAATATGGATCGCAAGACCGGCTATTCAACAGGTCCTGCCGAGAACGGTTTCGTCACGATAGAACTCACCCGGCGTGACTGGATAGAGAATATTCCGTGCGGTAAGTGATTTTGGGAATCTCCACACTCCGGAAACCCCTCTTGTACTTGGCTATTTCGTTCAGTTTGTGGCCGGCTTCCGTATCGGGCAAATCGAAATAGTTCTCGCCCATCTCGTATTTCTCTATGCCGGCACTCTTGAGATAGCTTATTATGCTCCATTGGATTATATGGCCGCAATGCCCGTTCAGATATGTGGAATCAAGCGTTCCGTACGATGCATAGTACGCAGATTTCTTGTACATCATAACTAAGGCTGCAGCACCATAGTCCTGAATGGAGTCAAGCCACAGCATTGCGAGACATGCGTTGCCGTCGCGAATCCACTCGTACATACAGTCCCACGATGCGTCTGTACGTGTCTGACGGCCAGCATCCTGCCTATGGATATATTTGAAACGCAGCAGATGCTCCTTCGTGACATTGTTACTGTCAAAGACATCCACACGACAGCCCTTTTCATTGAGCACCTGCTTGACTGCCGCCTTGTGACCTTTCCGCATACGGCGCAGAACGACATCGAGGTCATAGCGCAGATCCACTATATTGGTTGTCGTGAAATGCAACGCAGCCTTCGCAGTAAGCAAGTTGTACTGGGCAAAGTCCGTGAAATACGGATATGATATCAGCGGGTCGATGACAAACTTGCCGTATCTTATGCCGTACCGGGCAGCCAATTCGTCAAGGGTCTTCACTATCGCCCCGGTCACCAGCGTCCTGCTGACCGTCTCATCATCGGAATATGCAGGTAACGGGATGTAGTCGCCGTACATTGCAAAGCAGTCAAAATCCATTTCAGGATAGCTGTACTCAGCCAATAGCGGCACGATGGCCTGAATCCGGTTGCTCTGCTTCACCATAAACGACAGATTGCGCGTATTGGAGTCAAAACGGCAGCACGACGAGTATTTCTGCCATGCAGTTGTATGACGAAACCACGCTGATGACGAGTTCGCCGCAAAATCATCCCACTCCTGCCTGTTGGCATCTGATAGAAACTCAATCTCCATATTCCAGTAATTATTGTACGAAATTAGCAAAAAAAACATAGCTTTGCCACCATGACTGGAAATACATTTATCATAGCTGAGCTGTCAGCCAACCATAACGGCAGCATAGAGACAGCAAAAAGGACCATATTGGCGGCCAAGGAAGCGGGAGCAGATGCCGTCAAACTTCAGACATACACGGCAGACACCCTTACCATTGACTGCCGGAAGGACTGTTTTGTGCAGAAGGGAGGACTTTGGGACGGCTATTCGCTTTACGAACTGTACCGCAAGGCATACACCCCTTGGGAGTGGCATAATGAACTGTTCGGCTACGCAAAATCCCTTGGATTATGCTGTTTCTCGACACCATTTGACAACAGTGCGGTCGATTTTCTGGAGAAATTGGACACACCTATATATAAGATAGCCAGCTTCGAAATTACTGACACAAAACTTATAAGATATGCGGCCTCGAAAGGCAAACCGATGATAATATCTACGGGAACCGCCACACTCAGCGACCTTGAGCTGGCAGTCAGAACCTGTCGTGAGGTCGGAAATGACAATATCACACTGCTCAAATGCACATCGGCATATCCCGCAACACTGGAGATGGCCAACCTGCGGCTGATTCCAGAGATAAGGAAACGGTTCGGGGTAAAAGTAGGTGTCTCAGACCACTCAATGACGGACACAATAGCGACAACGGCTGTGGCGCTAGGGGCTACCGTAATTGAGAAGCACCTGATACTTGACAGGAAGATGGGCGGCGCGGACAGCGGTTTTTCAATGGAGCCGGAGGAGTTCGCGAGGATGTGTGCCGAGGTGAGGAATGTGGAGAAATGTCTAGGTTCCCCGGATTTCCCTACAGACCCTGACACAATACCTGGCAGAAGCCTGTGCAGATCACTGTTCGTGTGCGAGGATATGAAAAAGGGCGATGTGCTGACGCCCACGAACCTGCGCTCTATAAGACCTGGCAACGGGCTTCATCCGTCATATCTGGATGAATGTATAGGAAAAACTGTCAACAGGGATATTGAAAAGGGCACTCCTTTCTCCTTGGACTACATCCAGTGACCGGAAGCAATCAGGACATTATACGGCCTGCTATGAACTCTGCCACACCACGGCCCTGCAGACAGTAATTGCGGGCAGCCGTGCCGGATTCCGTACGGTAACCGTCGTCTGACATAACCCGTCCGTACCATCTGCACAGACTGTCACAGTCCTTTATCATAGTGCCTGCTCCGCAGTCCATCAGGAACCTGCAGTGATAATATGACCCTGTATTGGGTCCGAACGAGACCGGAATGCCATATACCGCAGGCTCGACCACGCTGTGAGGACCGCTTTTCTCAAAACCTCCGCCGATATATGCAGCAAATCCATACCTGTATAACCTGGACAGAAGGCCCACCGTATCTACAATCATAACTGGGATATTTCCTGTATCCACCTCCGCAGACCTGGAATAAAGCGCCACACGGCACCTTATCATATTACACAGACTTTTTATGCTACCGTCATCAACCTCATGCGGTACAAGCAGGAATTTGTCTTCAGGATGAGAATTTACCAAATCGGCAATGACTCTATAATCATCTCCGGAAAGTACACTTCCTGCCACAAATACCTTCTTTCCGGATGTCCATTTGTCGATAAAATCATCACTCCAGACAGTTTCTGCAAGATTCAACACATTATCCATTCTTGGATCACCGGCAAGCACCAGCTTATCCTCGGACACTATTGTCCTTATCAGATCCATCGAGACGGCATCCCTTACAAAAATTGTCCGGAAACAGGTTCTGAACAGATTCCTGTAGGCAAATCCCAAAGGTTTGAAATAAAACATAGAAGGCTCAAAACGCGCAGAGGTAAGATATGTGTCGATTCTGCGCCTCCTGAGCTCACGCAGATAGGCAGGCCAATAATCACTGATTGATATTATCACCTTTGAAGGCTGCACATAGTCAAGAAAACGGCGGGCATTACGTCTGGTAGCCAACGGAAGGTAAAATACCCGGTCGGCAATTCCGCTGTCCTTGAAAAACTCATATCCGGAAGGAGAAAAGAATGTCGCCAATATCCGTACTTCAGGATGTGTATTACGGATAATCCGGATAATAGGACGCACCTCCTCGAACTCACCGTATGACGCTGAATGTACCCAGATAAAATTGTCTGTACCCTGACTGGCAGCCCGGATTCTATTCAGCAATCCTATATGACCACGTATGAATTTTACCAGTTTACCTAGACTCATCTTATACTTCTGATACCGCGAAATGAGAGATAATCATCATACGAACGTATGTAATCGGATTCATCATAATTATCCGATGCGAGGACAAGACACACTGCACCAGGCTCAAACAGAAGCTCGCTTGCCCAGATGCCGGGAGGTATATAAAGACCTTTCAGAGGATTATCCATAAGTATTCTGCGACGGTTGATCCCATCGTCAACCTCAACGGTAAAGTGCCCTGACGGGGCAATCAGAACCTGGTGACACTCTCTGTGCGCGTGTGCTCCCCTGGATTTCTCATCGGGTATATTGAACAGATAGAATACACGGCGGATTTCAAAAGGAATCTCCTTGAAGGCCTCGGCAATCACCAGACCGCCACGCTCATCAATCCTGTCCTGAAAATCAATCAATCTGCACGAATCAATGTTCACCATAGCATTGCAACTTATTTTCCCTGAAGCACCTTTTTTATTCCGTGAAGCTTGTTGAGCGCTTCCATCGGAGTAAGGTTGTCAATATCTGTATGCAGAATCTCATCCCGTATCTGACAGAGCACAGGGTCATCCAACTGGAAGAAGCTCATCTGCATACCTTCCCTGTGTTCCGCTATCTGCGCTGTCGGACGGGACAACTCCTTGCTGTTTCCGGCCGATTCCATCTGTGTGAGAATATCTGCTGCACGCTTGACTATACTGCCAGGCATACCGGCCATCTCTGCCACGTGAATACCGAATGAGTGCTCACTGCCACCCGGTACCAGCTTGCGTAGAAAAATCACCTTCCCGTCAACCTCCTTGACCGAGACATTGAAATTCCGTATTCTGGAGAATGACGATGCCATCTCGTTAAGTTCGTGATAATGGGTGGCAAACAGTGTTCTGGCACGGGCCTTGGGCTGCTCGTGCAGGTATTCCACGATTGCCCAGGCTATTGAGATACCATCGTACGTCGATGTTCCGCGGCCAAGCTCATCGAACAGCACCAGACTCTTCGGTGATACATTATTCAGGATACCTGCAGCCTCCGTCATCTCCACCATAAACGTGGATTCGCCGGCTGATATGTTGTCACTTGCCCCGACACGGGTGAATATCTTATCCACAATGCCTATTCTGGCACTTTCGGCCGGCACGTACGAGCCAATCTGAGCCATCAGCGTAATCAAGGCGGTCTGACGCAGAAGAGCCGACTTGCCTGCCATATTGGGACCTGTTATTATCAGAATCTGATGATTGTCCGAATCAAGCGATATATCATTTGCGATGTAGCTGTCACCGGGAGACATCTGCGACTCGATGACAGGATGACGCCCCTGATGTATCTCTATGTCATTACTCTCGTCCACTACCGGACGTATATATTTCCGCTCACGTGCCAAAGTGGCAAAAGACAGCAGACAGTCTATCTGCGCCACAGTGACAGAATCGGACTGTATATCCTTGATGAAAGGAAGTATCGCCTGCACCAGTTCCGCAAAAATCTTCGATTCCAACGCAAGAATCCGGTCCTCGGCACCAAGTATCGTCTCCTCGTACTCCTTCAATTCCTGGGTGATGTAACGCTCCGCATTGACCAGAGTCTGCTTGCGTATCCACTCTGAAGGCACTTTGTCCTTGAACGTATTCCTGACCTCAATGTAATATCCGAATACGTTATTATATGCTATCTTCAGACTGCTGATACCGGTAGCTTCAATCTCACGCTGCTGTATCTGCATCAGGTAGTCCTTGCCGCTGTGCGATATTGAACGCAGTCTGTCGAGTTCCTCATCCACACCATCGGCTATGACGCCGCCCTTGCTGACAAGAAGCGGTGCATCCGGTCTCAGATGACTTGAAATAAGCTCACGCAGCTCATCGCAGAGATTTATCCGCTCACCAAGGCTGTTCAGACCTTCATCAGCACAATTGACACACGCCTCACGTATGCCGATAAGACTCTGGAGTGCCTGCCTGAGCGCAAGCACCTCGCGTGGGTTTATTCTCCCGACTGCGGCCTTCGAGACAAGTCTCTCCATATCGCCCGTCTGCTGCAACGACTCCCTTAGTGCCTCGCAGGTATCAGGATCACGGAACAGATAGTCAACCACATCCAGACGGGCGTTAATGGCTGCCACGTCTTTCATCGGGAACAATACCCAGCGCCTGAGCATACGCCCGCCCATCGGACTTGATGTATGGTCCATCACTTTCAGCAGTGACACCCCATCCTCGTTCATGCTATCGACCAGTTCCAGATTCCGTATGGTGAAACGGTCTATACGCACGAAACGCTCCTCTTCAATTATCCTGATGGAATTGATATGGGAAATGTTCGTGTGCATGGTCTGAGCCATATACTCCAGAATAACTCCGGCCGCTATTTTCCCGTTCTGGAGATGCTCTATGCCGAAACCCTTCATATTCCTGACCTTGAAGTGCGAGGTCAGTTTATCCTTGGCAAAAGTATCGGTGAAAACCCAGTCGGCCATCTCGTGTACATAATACTTGGAGCCGAAAGTATCCTCAAACAAACGTCTGCGACCGTTCTCCACAAGAGTTTCTTTCGGTGAGAAGTTTGAGAGCAGCTTGTCTATGTGGTCGGCCGGACCCTCGGCGGTAAGGAATTCACCTGTAGATATATCCAGAAAGGCAGCTCCCCAGGCACCTTTTCCGAAATGCACTGCCGCGAGGAAATTATTCTCCTTATTGCGGAGAACGGTATCGTTCATCGCCACACCGGGGGTGACAAGTTCCGTGATACCCCTTTTCACCAGGGTTTTCGTCAGTTTCGGATCCTCCAGCTGGTCACATATCGCCACACGCTTCCCGGCACGTATCAGCTTAGGCAGATAGACATCCAGCGCATGGTATGGAAAGCCGGCCATCTCAAGAGTCTGTGACTGTTTGCCGTTTGAACGTCTGGTCAGCGTTATTCCCAGAATCTCAGATGCTTCAACCGCATCGGACAGATATGTCTCATAGAAGTCACCGCATCGGAAAAGCATCAGCGCGTCAGGATTCTTAGCCTTCAGCTCATTGAACTGACGCATCATCGGAGTGTCGGTATTCTTCTCTGCTGGCATGACAGGAATTTATTTACCAACAGGACCCTGCTTCACTGGTTTACGCTTTCTGAACAGGAAAAGTGAGAAAGCTATAAGAATAACCAGAATTATAGCCAAGGTTATGAATGTAGCCTTCAGACTGTGGGGAGCATATCCCATCAGCAGAAGTATCGGAAATCCCATCACCATGGCAGGAATATTCTGAAGCACCAGATTATTGGCCGCCGGAGTCTCATAACGTGCATCTATCTCGCGCAACAGAATCATTCCGTTGCTGGCAGTTCCTGTCAGCATTCCGAACATTGAGAAGAAACCCTCATATACATAATCCGGATATATTTTACGGCAGACAGCCAGGACAAACCAGAACGTCGCTATGGCTCCAAGCAGACAGACAAGTGTAAGAGGCAGTGCTATAGCCTTCAGATTCTCAAACGCTATGGCTGCCGTTCCGGCTACAATCATCACGTCGAAACATATACCGCTGATCCTGTTCAACAGGAAATCATTCAGATACTCACGATGCATGATGTTCTTTGCACGCAACCATTTCAACACACTGCGCACCAGAGTACCGAACAGTATGCCCCAGAAGAAATTGAATCCATATACAAGCGGCTTCAAGGTCTTCTCGCCGAAATTACCGAGATCCAGACTGCCTATGAACGACATCAGCAGATAGACCATCATATATGTCAGAAGCACTATGCTCACCACAATTGTCAGCTTGTCCACGGACTCGGCATGGGGAAGCTCGTTGTAGGACTCATAATCGCTGAGTTTGTGTACATCCGTATTGTCATCCGTATTTATCTTGAGTTTTCCCTTCTTGTTGAGCATGTTCATATATACCACACCTATCACGCTGCCGACTATGAAACCGATGGCTGCAATTGACAGACCGAAATCAATGCCATAGAAATTTATGCCCTGATCTGCAGCGGTATTCTGGTATATTGTACCGAAGTTGAGAGCCTGACCCGGACCCTGGCCGTACCCCATAGGCAGCAGCAGTCCTCCGGCATAGAACACATCCATTCCCTTGTCCGGATTGCGCCACCACAGATACATCGGTATGGTTACGAGTAATCCCACAATGGCCTGGATGATATACGTGCTGGCTGTGAGCGTGCCAGTCTCCACCACAGTTATCGTATTCGCCTTGCCACTGATCTTGGGAGCGCGGAGCGACATCGCAATAAATCCCAATGCCAGGGCGTGATAGGTCACAATCTCCATCAAATGTTTGTCTATGAACCCGTTGATGACCGGAAAGGCTTTCAGCAGCAGCACCACAAGACCGCCTATAAGCGCTGAGGGGATAAGACTGCGACGCATGAACCATACCTTGCGACGGATAATGTTACCGGCGATGATTGCACCCGCTATCAGAAAAATCTGCAATAACGTCTTCCAGGTTTCAATGGAATCGAAAGCAGCTAATGTTGTATTGACCGATAGAAACATTCTTTTTATTATTTAGCAACCTACAAAATTACTTTTTTTTCTGATATTTGTTATGTCAAATTCAACTAACCGATAATATGAAAGCAATCAGCAGACTTCTAGTCTCCGCTATGGCACTGGCGATGTGTCATACTGCGGTTACCGCTCAGGTCTTGAAACTCAACGAAAAAGGGTATTACGAGACACGCGGTGTAAACGTGATGATCTACAGTAATCCATTTTCCGCATCTTTCTATGATGAGAAGCGCTCCGGTATTGACATTGTGCATCACGGGGTACTTACAGTCACCAACGGCGGTGTACGCCTTACCGAGACTCCGGAACAATGGGACCTTGTTCCTGAGATGAGCAGCCGCGATGTCAACAAGGAAACCGGCGAGGTTACAGTGCGCCTTAATTATAAGGAATACGATTTCGACTCGCAGATTAATGTGATTCCATCGGGAAAAGGTTTCAAAATCACCGTCTCGCTGGACAAGCCTCTGCCGGAAGAGCTGGAGGGAAAGGCCTGCTTCAATCTGGAATTTCTGCCGTCGGCATATTGGAACCACTCGTACATAGCCGATGGAAAGCCGTATTATTTCCCACGATATGCAGGACACGACACACAGGCTCTCCCTTTGGAGAAGAAGGCCCTGCAGGTCAATAATCTGATAACATCCGATGTCCGCGGACGCGATGAGTTCTATGCGGCAAAGCCACTGACCGAGGCCAAGAGATTCGTAATGGCCCCCGATGAACCCACACGCCTGATTACCGTAAGCAGCGACACCCCAATCCAGCTGTTTGACGGACGAATACTCGCACAGAACGGCTGGTTCGTACTTCATTCATATCTTCCGTCCGATAAAAGCGGGAAGGTGCTTGAGTGGATGGTCGAGCCCAACTCAGTAGCCGACTGGATACGCGAACCGGTGATAGGATTCTCGCAGGTGGGCTATACGCCAAACCAGCACAAGGAGGCCGTCATTGAACTTGACCCGAACGGCACTATGGCCGCAAATGCCGTACTGTACAGGGTTCAGGAAGATGGCAGAAACACCGTTGCAAAGACCATAAAACTGGAGAAATGGGGCAACTACCTGCGCTACGACTACGCGAAAGCCGACTTCAGCGACATTACCGAACCTGGCATATATTACATTCAGTACGGCAATCAGAAGACAAACATCTTCCCCATTGACAGGAATGTGTATGAATCTGTATGGTATCCTACCCTTGATGTGTGGTTCCCCGTTCAGATGGACCATATGGCCGTAAAGGAAGGATACCGCGTGTGGCACGCAGCACCGCATCTCGATGACGTGGTACAGGCTCCTATCAACACTCCGCACTTTGATATGTTCGAAATGGGCAGCGACTATCAGTCACCCTACACCGCTTTCCAGCATATCGACGGATTTGACGAAGGTGCCTGGTTCGATGCCGGTGACTGGGATGTTGAGAGCGGCTCGCACTGCAATGTCCTTATGAATATGGCAGCCCTCTGGGACGAGTTCCATACGGACCGCGACCAGACAATGGTTGACAATGAAAAACGTTATGTCAATATCCATTTTCCCGATGGAAAGGCCGATTTGCTGCAGCAGATGGCACACGGTGTTAAGCCCATCCTGACAATGATAGAGAAAATAGGTCACGGCTGTCGCGGTATAAACCACGCTACACTCTATCAGTACAACAGACTTGACGAGCCAAGCACCATCACCGACAACATACGAGGAACAGGTGACGAGCGATGGCTGTTTACCTATAACCAGCGCGGTCTTGACATGCAGTTCCTTTCAGCGCTGGCAGCAACTGCCAGATGTATAAGGGAGCTTGATCCGGAACTGTCAAAACGCTGTCTGGACGCAGCCCTGAAACTATGGAATAACAATGCCAACACCGCACCGGCCCAAACTATACAGCCAAGAATACAGCTGTTCCTTGCAACCGGCGACAGACAGTATCTGGAAGGTGTAGAGGAAGCCTTGCTGGCAAGTTTCACCAGCCGTAACGGACGTACTTCGACAGGCAATCTGCAGACTGCCCTCAAAGCCGCACCATATATGAGCAAGGATTTCGTGGAGAAACTCCGTCCTGTGGCAGTCGCATACAAGGAGCAGATTGACCGCACCGCCCAAAACAACCCGTATGGTGTAAACGGTGTCTATGGAGGCGGCTGGGGCAGTACCGGAACGGTTGTAGGCCAGGGTATCAACTGCTATTACATCAATAAGTATTTCCCCGATGTAATCGATAAGAACTACATCTACCGCTCTGCCGATTTCATCTTCGGATGCCACCCCTACTCAAACCTGTCATTCGTTACAGGTGTCGGTGTCAAGCCTAAGAATGTCAACTACGGCAATAACCGTGCGGATTTCTCCTTCATACCGGGAGCACTTGTACCGGGTCTGCTTCTCCTGCAGCCTGACTATATAGAGAACAAGGACGACTGGCCCTTCTTCTGGGGGCAGAACGAGGCCACCATCGGCGGCAACTCATCATACCTTCTGTTTGGTGCAATGCTTGCCAACATAGCAGAATAAAAGATATTTCAGACAAGAAAAACGGCTGTACAGCGAGACTGCACAGCCGTTCTTTTTTATTGGAATTCAAATTATTCCTTCAGGTATTTCTGACCGGTGGCACCGTCAATTACAATTCCCTTGTAATCCTCGTTTACCGGCATTCCATATACATTGTAGAACAATTCAGAACCATTTACCGGAATCCTGTTGATATTTGTCGGCATCGGCTGAGGCTCACGTCCGGTATGCTTCTCCATCTTACGATATACAATATACGGAACAAGCTCCTCGTTGATAATCTGTCCTGACGGAGTCTTGTTGTCACTGCGTTTGGTGACATTACCGAACTCATCGCCGTAATTCTTCATGTGGAACTCAATCCTGTCCGTATAGACATAAATCATCAGCCCCTGAATGACCTTTGAAGGCTTCTCATAATTCTCCGATGTCCATCCACCATCAATATCATTGTCATAGTAACGGCAACTGCCCAGGAATACCGAGAAGAATGACGGAATTTCCTCGTATTTCTCAAGCGTATAGATGCAGTTCTCAAGGAGTGACTTGTCCATGCGGATAGTATCGCTTTCAACGGTTACCTCTGTGGAACCGATACCTTCTACGCCTGTCCTGTCCTTGGCAGAGAAATTACTCAATGCATACGATTTCTTGAGATGGGTATTGACTATCAGATAGTATTTGCCAGCTTGCAGCTCCGAAGTCCTTCCAGCTACAATGACATCGGCAGATATATCATCTATCTGATACCAGGACCCGTTGCATCTGTCATTATCCGTCGCCGGAACATCAAATACAAACAGTCCTTTATTGCAATCAAGTGTCTGCTGGGTCTTGCTCTTGGGATCATATTCGTATATGCACTTGAACTTGTTGACGCTGTTCTTTATAAAGCAGAGATGCTCTTTGGACAGCATATCGCTGAACCCGATGGCACCCGATGGCTTTTGGACGAGATACTGGCCGTTAGCCACGTTCTTCAGATAGAAACTGCTGACTTCATCACCCTCCTCTTCGGCCGGCTCTTCCTCCTGCCTGCCGCTTTCGGCCGACTCAATCACGTAGATATAATTCTTGGCTGCATCGTAGTTGGCAAATGAAATGGAACTGCCGCTGATGGTAACGCCGACACTCTCGATGCGGGCACTGCTTCCCGAACCGTAAATTGAGTTGCCAAGAGCATAATCACCTTGGTAGTTCTGAACTATGATGTACTTTCTGCCGGCCACAAGAGAGGTAACCTGAGTGGCAACCAGCGGAGTAGCTTCCGTATCCTCCACACAGTACCAGTAACCGTTCTCCTGGGTGTTGGTTGCTGTGATTCTGTCCTTCAACGAGAACCTGCCGCTGCCACCGCAGGACAGATTGTACTTGCCCTCGAATGTGGTCTTGAACAGGCCGCCGTCTATCAGGGCGACATCCGCCTTGATCGGCGTATCCGACATAGTGACATTGGCACCGTCATTGCCGAAGTACTTGCCGTTTCCTAAGTTATGGAAATAGAAAGCACCCGAAGTGACGGGATTCTCCAAAGGTTCAAGTTCATAGACATAATTCTTGGCTGCATCGTAGTTGGCAAATGAAATGGAACTGCCGCTGATGGTAACGCCGACACTCTCGATGCGGGCACTGCTTCCCGAACCGTAAATTGAGTTGCCAAGAGCATAATCACCTTGGTAGTTCTGAACTATGATGTACTTTCTGCCGGCCACAAGAGAGGTAACCTGAGTGGCAACCAGCGGAGTAGCTTCCGTATCCTCCACACAGTACCAGTAACCGTTCTCCTGGGTGTTGGTTGCTGTGATTCTGTCCTTCAACGAGAACCTGCCGCTGCCACCGCAGGACAGATTGTACTTGCCCTCGAATGTGGTCTTGAACAGGCCGCCGTCTATCAGGGCGACATCCGCCTTGATCGGCGTATCCGACATAGTGACATTGGCACCGTCATTGCCGAAGTACTTGCCGTTTCCTACATTGTGAAGATAGAACGTGCCGGAGGTGACACCCTGTATCGGAGTATCAGCGCCGGATCCCTTGTCGCCGTCAATGTGGGTGTCGTCAAACTGCGACAGCATCTTTTTGCCCTCGCCGTTGTATCTGGTGATACGCTGTGAAGTGCGCTCGTGTATCATAGAGCTGTTCTTGCCGTGATCGTGACCATAGAGCATAATGGTGTTCGGATATTTGGCAAGAATCTGCTTGAGCATGACATCCGTGCTGAGACCATTACTCTCAAGTGACACCGATGACGGTCTGTTCTGACCTTTATCGGAAGAAGAAAGTGAATTGCTGTCATTGAAAGGAATATGGCACAGGAAGAAGACTGTACGGTCAGGATCCTCTGCATACAATTCTTCAAGTTTCTTACCTATCCACTCGACAGATTCCCTTGAGTAGTAGTACCAGTTATTCTGTTGTGCCAGATACTTGCCGGTATTCAGACACAGGAAATCGAAACCTTCAATCTGATAATAGAAAGCCGATATCATATATATCGAATCCTTCTTTTCCGGCTTTGATGTCGGATTCTGGCAAACCTCCACACAGTAATCGGCATCGCGGAGAACACCTATATCTTCCTTCATCGGGAGGCTGTAATAGTCCCAGCAGGAATAGTTCTTGTATGCCGGTGTCTGATTTCCATAACCGGAGGCATCAAACTCGTGATTGCCACCTATGTACACCACCGGAGTCTTGCTTCCCTTGAAAACCGCACGCGAGGCATCCACCAGAAGTTGTCTGGATTTTTCCCAGTGAGCCTTGGATTTGGCCGTCACCTGGCTGGTATAGTCACCACCAAACAGCATCAGGTCAATATCCTCTCTTTCACCCATTCTCGTCAGAGCCTTGGTTATGGTCTCACGCAAGCGTACCTTCTCAACATCGGTACAGGTAATCATTGAATACTCTGTATGCAAATCGGACAAGCAACCGAAAGTGGCAAGCAGCTCACCCTTCTCATCCTCGGCATACATCCGTTGTGATCCGGCAAACATTGCACAGACGCACAAAGCTGTAAAGCAAAATAAATGTAAAACTTTTTTCATATTAATAAAATTTGGTTGATAAAATTGGAAAATTATTTTTACAAATATTATGATTATTTACGTATTTGGCAATACTGTGGGTTAAATTTTCGTGCTATACGCTACTTTTTCACTACCTTTGCAGTCTTACACACACGCATACATATAATACGACTATGGAATACAAGTTCAAGGAAATCGAACAGAAATGGCAGAAACGATGGGCCGACAATGGCACATACCGCGTAAACGAGGATGAGTCACGCAGGAAATTCTACGTACTTAACATGTTCCCGTACCCTTCAGGAGCGGGTCTTCACGTAGGTCATCCGTTAGGATATATCGCTTCTGACATATATGCCCGGTACAAACGCCTGTGCGGTTACAACGTACTGAACCCTATGGGATATGACGCATACGGACTGCCGGCTGAGCAGTATGCCATCCAGACAGGACAGCACCCCGCAGTGACTACCGCACAGAACATAAACCGCTACCGCGAACAGTTGGACAAGATAGGATTCTCCTTTGACTGGAACCGCGAGGTACGTACCTGCGAGCCCGGGTACTACCACTGGACGCAGTGGGCATTCCAGAAAATGTTCAACAGCTATTACGACAATGACCTGAACAAGGCCCAGCCAATAGCGGATCTCATACGCCATTTTGAGCAGAAAGGCTCCGATGGCATCAATGCGGCACAAAGCGAGGAACTGGATTTTACGGCCGGCGAATGGAACAGCTACGATGAAAGGAGAAAGTCAGACATACTGATGAACTACCGCATAGCCTATCAGGGCGAGACAATGGTCAACTGGTGCCAGGAGCTTGGGACCGTTCTGGCAAATGACGAGGTGGTTGAGGGAGTTTCCGTACGTGGCGGTTTCCCTGTGGAGCAGAAGAAAATGCGTCAGTGGTGTCTGCGTGTATCGGCATATTCACAGCGTCTGCTGGACGGTCTTGACACAATCGACTGGTCAGAGTCCATCAAGGAGACACAACGCAACTGGATAGGCCGTTCCGAAGGTACCGAGATGGTATTCCACGTAAAGGACAGCGATTTCAAGTTCACAATCTTCACCACCCGCGCCGACACTATTTTCGGTGTTACGTTTATGGTACTGGCTCCTGAGAGCGAACTCGTAGCCGCACTTACCGCAAGCGACAGGAAGAAGGAGGTTGATGAATACATTGACAAAGTAAGGAAGCGTACGGAACGTGAGCGTATAGCCGACCGCAAGGTAACCGGCGTGTTCAGCGGATCCTACGCCATCAACCCGCTCACCGGCGAGGATGTCCCTATCTGGATAAGTGACTACGTACTGGCAGGGTACGGCACAGGCGCAATTATGGCAGTGCCGGCACACGACAGCCGCGACTATGCCTTTGCCAAACATTTCGGACTTGAGATACGTCCGTTGATTGAGGGCTGCGATGTATCGGAAGAAAGCTTTGATGCAAAGGAGGGAATTATGATGAACTCTCCGCGCCCGGATCAGGCAGGAAGCGCTGGTCTTGTACTCAACGGACTGACCGTAAAGGAGGCCATTGCAGCCACAAAGAAATACGTGAAGGAGCACAAACTCGGCAAAATCAAGGTCAACTACCGTCTGCGCGATGCCATATTCAGCCGCCAGCGTTACTGGGGCGAGCCGTTCCCGGTCTATTACGACAACGGCATACCGAAAATGATACCGGAGAGCTGCCTGCCGCTTGAATTGCCGGAAATAAAGGAATACCGGCCCACCGCAACCGGCGAACCCCCACTCGGACACGCTGTGAAATGGGCGTTCGATACGGCATCAGATAAAATCGTCGATAAGAGCCTTATTGACAACAAGACCGTATTCCCACTGGAGCTCAACACAATGCCGGGCTTTGCAGGTTCCTCTGCATATTACCTGCGCTATATGGATCCGCACAACGGCAAATGTCTGGTCAGCCCTGAAGCCGACAACTACTGGAAGTGCGTTGACCTGTATCTGGGAGGCTCCGAGCACGCGACCGGCCACCTGATATACTCACGCTTCTGGAACAAGTTCCTTTACGATTTCGGATACAGCACAGTCGAAGAACCGTTCAGCAAGCTCATCAACCAGGGAATGATACAGGGACGCAGCAATTTCGTGTATAGGATAAAGGACACCAACACATTCGTATCACTCGGACTGAAGGACAATTACGACACCACGCCTATACACGTTGACGTGAACATCGTAAGCAATGACATACTCGATGTGGAGGCATTCAAGGCCTGGCGTCCGGAATACAACACGGCCGATTTCATTCTTGAGGACGGCAAATATGTATGCGGATGGGCTGTGGAGAAGATGAGCAAATCAATGTTCAATGTGGTGAATCCGGATGTCGTCATAGAGAAATACGGAGCCGATACCCTGCGTATGTACGAAATGTTCCTGGGACCGCTTGAGCAGTCAAAGCCTTGGGATACAAACGGTATTGACGGCTGTCACCGGTTTGTCCGCAAGCTGTGGAATATGTTCTTCGACCGCAACGGCAATGTCTGCATATCCGATGAAGAGCCTGTCAAGGATGAGCTCAAGTCCATACACAAGCTTATAAGGAAAGTCACGTCCGACATCGAAGGATTCTCGTTCAACACATCAGTCAGCGCATTCATGATTTGCGTGAACGAACTTTCGGCATTGAAATGCAACAAGAGGGAAATCCTCGGCATACTGGTACGCCTGATATCTCCGTTCGCACCCCACATATCAGAGGAATTATGGGAGATTCTGGGTCACAACAGCACGATTTGTGACTCCAACTGGCCTGAATGTGATGAGAAATATCTTGTTGAGGACAACATAACCTACTCCATATCGTTTAATGGAAAAACCAGATTCACAATGGACTTCCCCATGGATGCCACATCCGGACAGGTTCAGGAGGCAGTGCTTGCAAACGACAGGACACAGAGTTATATCGATGGCAAGACTATACGCAAGGTGATTGTCGTACCACGTAAGATTGTCAACATTGTTTTGTAATGACAGCACAGGTAATAAAAAAGAAATTCGTCCACGACATCAAGGACTATATCGCCATCGCTTTCGGACTTGCGGTATATGCCATGAGCTGGACAGCATTCATGCTGCCGTATGGCATAACGACCGGTGGTCTGACAGGTATATCTGCAATTA
Source organism: Bacteroidaceae bacterium (assembly GCA_024398595.1). GTDB lineage: Bacteria > Bacteroidota > Bacteroidia > Bacteroidales > Bacteroidaceae > Colenecus. The sequence continues at coordinate 31,682 of JAKSIX010000008.1, forward strand.
TTTTCTATGCAACAGGATTTGAGATGCAGATGTTCTACTTTCTGGTGAATGTCGTACTTCTTGCCTTTGCACTGAAGATTTTAGGGTGGAAATTCTGTGCCAAGACAGTATATGCCGTAGTACTCCTGACCATTTTCCTGAAAGTAGGTCAGATTATAATGACCGATGAAACCGGCGAGTTCAAGCTTATCCTTGGCGAGGGACAGAACTTCATGGCATCGTTCGTAGGAGCCATTCTCTGCGGTATAGGCGTAGGCATCTGCTTCACTGCAAACGGCAGCACAGGCGGTACTGACATAATAGCCGCCATAATCAACAAATACAGGGACATGTCATTGGGACGGGTGATACTCATTGCCGACATACTCATTATCGGAAGCTCTTATTTTGTATTCCACGACATAACGAGAATGCTGTTCGGATACGTCACTATGGTGATTATGAGCGCATCTCTTGATTTCTACGTAAACAGTGCAAGACAATCCGTTCAGGTGATGATATTCTCCTATAAATACGAAGAGATTGCCGACTACATAAACCACGTCATCAACCGTGGTGTGACAGTGCTGAACGGAATGGGATGGTACAGCAAGCACGAAAGTAAGGTTCTCGTGGTTCTGGCCCGTAAGAACGATGCTACCAATCTGCTTCATGCCATCAAGCAGATTGATCCGAACGCATTCGTATCAATGAGCAGAGTCGTGGGCGTATATGGTCAGGGATTTGACAAGATAAAGGAAAAATGAGACTTGTATTTGCCACAAACAACAGGCATAAGCTGCAGGAGGTGTCCGCAATGCTGGGCGACAGGTTTGAACTGTTGTCACTTTCAGACATAGGATGTAATGTGGATATTCCTGAGACCTCTGATACTCTCAGCGGCAATGCTCTCCAGAAAGCCAGATACGTAAAGGAACATTTCGGCATGGATTGCTTTGCCGATGATACCGGCTTGGAAGTCAAGTCCCTGAGCGGCGCGCCGGGAGTACATTCCGCACGTTATGCCGGAGACCACGACTCTGAAGCCAATATTACAAAACTTCTGGGCGAACTGAAAGACAAGAAAGACCGTACGGCACGTTTCCGTACTGTCATTGCACTGCTGAATGGTGAAAGAGAATACCTTTTCGAAGGCATTGTAAATGGTAGGATAACGGATAAGAGAGAAGGATCTGACGGATTCGGCTATGACCCTGTCTTTGTTCCTGATGGCTATGACTGTTCTTTTGCGGAATTGGGCAATGATGTAAAGAACACCATCAGTCACCGCGCCAGAGCCATAGCCAAGCTTGTGGAATTTCTAAACTCAGACTGCCAAGATGATAAACCGTAGCCCGGTACGAAAGACATTCTCTTTCCTACTCCTGTTACTTGTTTCCCTTTATCTTCACGCACAGCAGATTGCGCCTGGAGAATGGCTGCTGCATTCTGCGTATCACAATGCCACGAAAAGCGTCAAAGCCTTCTCACGCATATTCGTCCTCAGTGACGGTGCTCTATACAGCTATAACTACAACGACAATTCAATACAGACATACGATAAAGTAAATATATTGAATGATAATGACATTGCCGATATAGAATATTGCAATGACGGAAAGGTTCTAATTATAGGCTACAAAAACGGAAATATTGACCTTCTGTCGGCAAATGACGACATATACAACATTCCTGACATTGTTCTCGGCTCATCAGCAGACAAGTGTATCAACGAAATAAAAGTATATGGAAAAACAGCATATATCTCATTTGACGGGGGCATAGCAGTCATTGATATGGCCAAAAGGGAAATATCGGATACATATACCTTTACGGATATGGTATACTCCACGCTCATTTATCGGGATGTGCTTGTATGTTCATCGGCTGACGGCATATTTTATGCCTATCTGAGGGATAATCTGAAAGACCCGGCAAAATGGAATTGCATTGAAAAGAGAGGCATATTCCCGAAATTACTTGAATACGACGGTCAGGTAGTAGTATATGTGACTGACAAAGGTCTTTTCTATATTGATGTCTATAGCGGAAAACTGACAAGGATTGATTCCGGTGTAGAGAGTGTAAACGTAAGCAATTCATCAATGTATGTATATAAAAACCGCAGATTATATGTTTACGTGCCGGAAAACACCGATGTTATCAGTTATGCCGTTGGCTTTACCGTCAGGCACGTACTTGAAAGCAATAACACCTTGTGGATAAGTGCGGCGGACAACGGTTTGCAGAAATGTACAGTATCAGACAATTCCATCACCGTATCAGGAAGCGGTATTCTTCCCGACAGTCCCAAAAGAAACTTCTTTGATTACATGAATTTTTCCAAAGACGGCAGACTGTTCGTTGCCGGAGGATCATTGAACTATTTCGGTGTTGACTACGCAGGTACACTGATGATTTACAAAGACAGCAAGTGGAATAATTTCAATGAAAACGGTATAGAGGAAGCTACAAAGTTGAAATATATAAATATTACCTGTCTCGTTGAGAATGTCAATAAACCGGGAAACTATTTTGCAGGATCGGCCAGACACGGGCTATACGAGTTTCACGGAAATGATTTCTATAAACTCCACACATTCAACAATAGCGGTCTTACCACCATTATTCCTAAAAATCCTTATGAATACGTAAGTGTTGACGGATTGCAGTACGATGGTGAAGGCAATCTCTGGATGCTCAACAATGAAGTTGATACCATTATTAAGATTCTTAAAAGTGACGGAACGTGGACAGGATTGTATTATAAGGAAATTGCTGGCAAACCCACTTTCAAACATATTCTTTTTGACAACAACAATCTGATATGGACAGCCGCTACAAGATACAGTCCCGGACTTTTCTGCATTGATACAAAAGGAACAGTATTGGATGATAAGGATGATGTATGCAGATTTTCCGGTAGTTTCTTTACTAATCAGGACAATGTATCCGTTACTGTAAATGATATTTTTTTCTTTGAAAAAGACCTTAACGGAATAATGTGGATAGGTACTGACCAGGGTATATTCATTTTGGATAATCCCGACAGTTTCATTAAAGAAACCAATACTGTATTCAAAAGAATCAAGATACCCAGAAATGACGGAAGCGGTCTGGCTGACTATCTGTTGGACAATGTGTATGCATCTGCCATCTGTATTGATGCCGGTAACAGAAAATGGATAGGAACAAAAAATCATGGCATTTTTCTTATAGACAATACTGATTACAATACACTGTTTCATTTCACAACAGAAAACAGTCCTCTGCTCTCTGACAATATTCTCAATATAAAGATAAAGGAAGCCACAGGAGAGGTTTATATTGCTACAGACAAAGGTTTATGCGTATTTGGAGGAAATGCCTTCAAATCCAATGAAAACCTTGAAAAATCAAATATTACAGTCTTTCCAAATCCCATAACTCCCGAAACTGACTGTACGGTCTATGTAAAAGGTCTGGCATACAATTCCACAGTCAAAATTCTAAATTCATCTGGACGGGTTGTATATGAAGGAAAATCAGACGGAGGCGGTTTTACATGGAATTGCGGAAACTCGGAAATCCAGGTACCTTCAGGAATCTATTATATAATGGTCATTTCGGAAGACAACAGATCCGGCGTTTCAAAAACTGTGACGATAATAAGGTAAATATTATATATTTTATTTTTATTGAATATTTTTATGCTGTTATCTCTATGCTGTTGAAAATGTTGATAAAAAAATGTGTTCTGTTTATTAACATGACATTTATGTATATGAACATTTTAATCAACAGCATAAATAACTGATTTATAATAAAAAATGTTGTTATCAACAATATGTTTACAATATAATTCACAGGTATCTGTTGATTATCTGATGTTAATATGATGTTTCTAAATCAGTAGAAATTTTGTGTTTGATGAACAGTATTGTACTGATAGTTTTTCTGTTATAGGAAATTATGGAATGACAAAGTTTATGGAATTTTTTGATTTCACATATTATTAACAGAGTCAGCAGTGTTTAACAACAGGGCAGATATGTTTTATTAACTGAAATATGGGTTATGTTGAAAAAATTGTGAAAAAAGCTTCTTACATGCGGATACAATATGCGGAAACTTGAAGTATCGGAATTGAACAGAATAGATGCAGAGGAATACAGGAAAAGCATGAAATTACCTGTAATTGTTGTATTGGACAATGTACGCAGTCTGTATAACATAGGATCGGTATTCAGAACATCCGATGCCTTCAGAATAGAAAAGATAATGTTGTGCGGTATTACGGCCACTCCGGCAAGTTCATTGGTGGAAATACACAAGACAGCTCTCGGAGCAGAGCAGACCGTGGAATGGGAATATTATGAAAAAACATCCGATGCCGTGAAGAAATTGAAATCGATAGGTTTCATACCTGTTGCTGTCGAGCAGGTAGAGAACAGCAATAAACTCGATGAATATAGAATACCTTTTTCAAAGTATGCTCTGATATTCGGAAATGAGGTGAAAGGCGTTCAGCAGGAAGTGGTTGATATGTGTGATATGTCACTTGAAATACCCCAATACGGCACAAAACATTCGTTGAATGTATCAGTAAGCGTCGGAGTTGTATTGTGGGAATTCATAAGACAATTGAAAGGATGTATATGATACTCTCTCAGTAACTTACAGCATATCATTTTCAAGCAGATAAATGATTTCTTCAATATCTGCATCGGCGCCGGTAGGATCGTATTCCTTTTTAAGTGTGGCTCCGAACAGTGAGGCGAATACCTGATAGAAATTGGCTCTGAACTTGCCTATGAAAGCATTTATAAGTTCATAGCTTGTCTGATTGCATTCCCTGTCTATGAGCTTTATCAGCAGTTTTCCCTGTGACAGTGTAAGTTTTTTCATAATGGGGAAATACTGATTCCATACACCTTTCTCTACCTCTTCCAGATGTTTTTTCTGTGCATCCTCATCAGGTAATGTCTGCAGGTAGAGATAGGTCTCCACCAGAACAGCTTTTATTTCCTTGGAATAAGGATAGACCCTGACGACATCGCGCACGAGCTTGTCATACTTTCTCTGCTTGCTTTTTTTTGTAAAATTCTTCCTGCCGTAGATATTGACCTCCATCAGTTCAAATGACGGTATGGTATCTCCATTGACAACAGTGGAGAGTGCATAGAAAATCTTCTGCTGTCTCTCATCATCAATATCCGCCATCATTTGGAAAGACACGGATATCAGTAATGCAATCGTGACAATTATTCTCTTCATCGTGACAAAAATATTAAAGATTATGAAGAGGTATGATCATTTAACAGAGTTTATAACCGGTGACAGTGGAAATGTTTAATTTTGAAGAAATCGAAAACCATGAAACACATTTTTTCCGCACGTACGTGCATAGTCTTTCTATTTATAGCATCGGGTATTTACGTTTATCCGCAAAATTACACAGCCGGTTCGGATGCCGGTTTTGAGCATTTTCTGTCAACCTTGTTCCAGGAAGAGGATTTTTCAGGCGAAAAATACGCAGATATGTACGATATGCTTGTAGAAATGCACGATAATCCGATAGACATAAATTCCGCTACTGTGTCCCAGCTTTCCTCATTGCCCTTCCTTTCTTCGCAGCAGATAGAGGATATTCAGGCGTATATATACATTTACGGCAATATGAAGTCTCTTGGAGAACTGATGATGGTAGGCAGTCTGGATTATGATACACGCAGGTATCTGTCGTATTTCGTGTATGCCGGTGAAGGAAAAAAAGAGAAAGATGGGCTCAGCCTGAGGGATGTTGCAAAATACGGGCGCGGGCTGCTTCTGACGCGCACTGAGATACCTCTGTACCAGCGTTCAGGCTATGCGTACCATTCTCCCGAAGAACTGTTGCGTTATCCTAACCGTGCGTATGCCGGCGATGCCATAAAGAACAATGTGAAATATACTTTCTCGTGGCACAATATCGTGAGGATAGGGTTATCGGCAGACAAGGATCCTGGAGAAATGTGGTTTCAGAGGCAACCGCTGTGGATGGATTTCGTATCTGCGTACATTTCCCTTTCCGATATAGGACGTATAGAGAATCTGCTCATCGGGAATATCAGAGCCTCTTTCGGTCAGGGTCTTATTGTCAATGACGGTTTCGGTATGGGCAAAAGCACCGTCTATGCCTCCATAGACCGGCCTATGTCCGGCCTGCGTTCTTCCTTGAGCAAGAGCGGTTACGTGACAGGTGCGGGTTCCACCCTGCGATTCGGACATCTGTCCGTATCGGCTCTTGTATCATATACGGGCAGGGATGCCACACTGAATGAATCCGGGCAGATAACGTCTATTGTTGAGGACGGTTATCACCGTACAGCTTCTGAATTGTCAAAGAGACATAATACAAAGGAACTGTTGTCGCTGCTGCATCTGAACTGGCACGGAAACGGCATTGATGTAGGATCCACGTTCCTGTCCGATAATTTTGATCGCGAGTTTGAGAAAATCCCCTGCCGCTACGGAGCGGACGGTATTTTTACAAGTATGATGTGGAATGCCGGTCTGGATTACTCCGTGCGCCGCACAAAGTTCAGTATATACGGGGAGACAGCCTTGTGTGATAACCTGTCCATTGCCTCAATCAACACATTCAGGCTGCGTTTGGGGCGTAGCGGATGGCTGTCTCTGTCATACAGGGAATATGGTTCCGGTTACAGGGCCCTTCACAGCAATAGTCTGGCGGAAAATGATGTCTCAAACGAACGCGGCCTGTACCTGTCGTCAGATTTCCATATCGGAGACATAGAAATATACGTATATTCGGACTTTGCATATTTTTCCGCACCAACGGGCAAGGCTTCGCTTCCATCGTATTGTATGGATTCCCAGATGATGCTGACGTATGCCCCCCGCAATGCTGCCGATGCCCTTGATTTCAGATACAGGCTGAAGGCTAAAGAGCAGGACTGCAAGAGTTATGGCGGTCTGTCCTATAAGGATACCGGCAGGGCAAGGTTGCGCTGGACCCATACGTTTATGTCCGGTATAGAGTTAAAGTCGCAGCTGAACGCCGTGCATTGTTATTTTCCCGATACAGGTTTCAGCAAAGGTTTTGCCATTATGGAAGCACTGTCATTGAAACAGGACATTCACTGTCTGTCGGGTTCTGTATCGCTGTGCTACTTTGACACAGACAATTATGACACTTCAATATCTGTCTATGAAAACGGCCTTCAGAATGCATATAATTTTCTGACGCTGTACGGGCACGGCCTGCGCGGCTCGGTTGTACTGCGTTGCCGGATTTCAGCAAAAGCCTCCCTGATGGCCAAATTCGGAAGCACTTTATATTTTGACCGTGAGTCAATAGGTTCATCCCAGCAGGAGATAGACAGCTTCCACAAGGAAGACATATCCCTGCAGCTCCGTATGAAGTTTCAGAAAAACAGGCGGCGTTAGCGTTTGCTGTCGGTCTGATGCCTTACAGAGTGGTGTCTGATGCTCAGGCTATATTTTATAAGGCAGATTCCCGCTATTACGAAAGGTATGCTGAGTATCTGTCCCATATCAATGGGCAGTGCTTCCTCCCATGGTGATTGGACTTCCTTGAAGAATTCAACGAAGAATCTGAATGCAAAGATGGCCGTGAGGCAGAATCCTATGTAGAATCCCTTGCCTACAAGCTCCTTGTGCCTTTTGTAGATAATGGATATTATCACGAATATCACCAGATATGCCAAGGCTTCATATAACTGTGCCGGATGTCGTGGAAAATCCTCCCCGAGTTGTGCAAAGACGAATCCGAAATCAGTTCCTGTGGCCTTGCCGACAATTTCCGAATTCATCAGATTACCCAGTCGTATGCAGCAGGCTGTAGCTGGAGTGGCCACGCAGACCAGATCCAGAACGGTCAGAAGTCTCACCTTGTATTTGTGGCTATACAGCAGTATTCCGATAAAAATTCCTATTGTACCTCCGTGACTTGCCAGTCCGCTGTATCCTGTAAAATGGAACGACGGCGTAAAACTGACAGGTAATATCATCTCAACCATCGTTGCCGGACTGCTGAAATAGTATCCCGGATCATAGAAGATGCAGTGACCGAGCCTTGCGCCGATGAGTATGCTCAGAAAACAGTACAGAAACAGAGGCTCAAAGCGCTCCTGCTCTATCTTCATGTCCTTGAAGTATTTTTTTACCAACAGATACGCGGCAGCAAGCCCGATGACCCACATAAGTGAGTAGTAGCGTATGGGAAACCCGCCAAGAGTAAACAAATCTATGTCGGGATTCCAGATTATATGGCAGAGTCGGCTCATATTTTTTACCCCTTAAACATTAAATCTGAAGTGCATTATATCACCATCCTGAACAACATAGTCCTTGCCTTCAACATACAGTTTTCCGGCATCGCGGATGGCACTCTCCGAACCAAGCGATACATAATCTTCATACTTTATCACTTCTGCCCGGATGAATCCTTTTTCGAAATCGGAATGTATCACGCCTGCACACTGTGGAGCCTTCCAGCCTTTGCGGTATGTCCACGCCTTGACCTCCATAGGTCCCGCAGTGATGAAAGTCTCCAGGTTCAGAAGTCTGAATGCGGATTTGATAAGTCTTGTTACGCCGGATTCCTCCAGTCCAAGCTCGTCCAAGAACATCTGCCTGTCCTCGTATGATTCCAGTTCTGCAATCTCGGATTCTGTTTTGGCGGCGATGACCAGAATTTCAGCATTCTCATCCTTAATGGCTTCGCGGACCATTTCCACGTATTTGTTACCGGTCTTTACACTTGCATCATCCACATTGCACACGTATAGGACAGGCTTGGATGTCAGCAGAAACTGTTCTGCCGCGATTTTCTGCTCATCCTTCGATTCAAAAGTGACCGTTCTCGCCGATTTACCCTGCATCAGTGCATCGCGGTAGGCCGTCAGCACCTGGCATACCTGCTTTGCCTGCTTATCGCCTACGGCCGCCTGTTTCTGTATTTTCTGCAGGCGGGTATCAATACTCTCCAAATCCTTTATCTGCAGCTCCAGATCAATGACTTCCTTGTCGCGGACAGGATTGACTGAACCGTCAACGTGTGTCACGTTATCATCATCGAAGCAGCGCAGTACGTGAATGATGGCATCGCATTCCCTGATGTTGCCGAGAAATCTGTTACCAAGCCCCTCGCCCTTACTTGCACCTTTTACGAGTCCGGCAATATCGACAATTTCAACGGTAGCCGGTACTATCCTTCCCGGGTTCACCAGTTCCGCCAGCCTGTTGAGGCGCTCATCCGGAACGGTAATCGTACCTACGTTCGGTTCTATGGTGCAGAACGGGAAGTTTGCCGCCTGTGCCTTGGCCGATGACAGACAATTGAAAAGTGTTGATTTACCCACATTGGGAAGTCCCACTATACCACATTGCAAAGCCATATCATTCAAGTTTTTCTAAATGCAAAGGTAATCATTATTTTTCTTAACCCTCACCTATATTCAATGGGCTTCCAGCCAGTTGTCACCCCAGCCGCAGTCGGCAATCAGTTTCACCGACATCCGGTATGCTTCCTGCATCTGCTGTGTTACAATGTTGCGTACCATATCCTCCTCACCGGGAATGACATTGAAGTTCAGTTCATCGTGTACCTGGAGTATCATACTTGATTTCAGTCCGGCCTTTTTGAATTCGCGGCTTATATTCACCATAGCATATTTTATGATGTCTGCCGCGCTTCCCTGAATCGGGGCGTTCACAGCGTTCCTTTCGGCATATCCTCTTACCGTGGCATTGTGCGATGTGATGTCCGGCAGGTAGCGTTTGCGGTGCATTATGGTTTCCACATATCCTTTCTGACGCGCCTCCTCAATCTGGCCTGTTATATACGTCCTTATATCGGGATATGTCAGGAAATAGTTGTCAATCAGTTCCTTTGCTTCTGTCCTGCTGACTTTCATCCTCTCAGCGAGTCCGAATGCGGAAATACCGTAGATAATTCCGAAGTTGGCGGTCTTGGCTTTGGCTCTCTCTGTTTTGGTGACTTCCGATATCGGCTTATGGAAAATCTTTGCCGCAGTTGCCGCGTGTATGTCCTCACCCTTTTCAAAATCCTCTATCATATTCCTGTCGTGGCTCAGATGTGCCATTATCCTCAGTTCTATCTGTGAATAATCTGCGGAGAAAAACTTACATCCCGGATCAGGAATGAAAGCTTTTCTCACCTCTTTGCCATCCTCATCGCGTATCGGTATATTCTGCAGGTTCGGTCCGCTTGAGCTCAGACGGCCTGTGGCTGTCACTGTCTGATTGAACGATGTATGAATTTTCCCCGTGCGCGGGTTTATCAGTTGTGGCAGTGCATCCACGTATGTGCCGATGAGTTTCTTCAAACCTCTGTATTCAAGAATCTTCCCGACTATCGGACTTTTGTCCCTCAGACTTTCCAGCACCTCCTCTGATGTCACGTATTGTCCGCTCTTGGTCTTCTTTGCCTTGTCTGTTACTTTCAGTCTGTCAAACAGTACATCTCCAACCTGTTTTGGTGACAATATGTTGAAGTTCAGTCCTGCAAGGGTGTATACCTCATCTTCTATCCTGTGAAGCCTTTCTGTAAACAGACCGCTGCTTTCCTTGAGTGCATCCGTATCAAGACTCACGCCACACCTTTCCATATCTGCCAATGTGCTTACCAGTGGCATCTCCACTTCGCGGAAAAAGGCCGTGGTGTTGTCTTTCTCCAGTTCGTCTTCCAATATCGGACGCAGTCTCAGTGCCAACAGAGCCTTGATGCAGGAAGTGCGGCTGAGTCTTTCTATATCAGGCTTGAAGAACAGCATTCCTGATGATGCCGTCTGCTCATTTTCTTCGATATCCACGCTCTCGTGGAGATAGGTCTCGGACAGATGTTCCAGAGTGTGCCGTTGTTCCGGCTGAATCACGTAGTGTGCTACCATCGTATCAAAAAGCTCGCCTTTCAGTTCAATTCCGGAATTTGCCATAGCAAGAATGAGTGGCTTCAGGTTGTGACATGTCTTTCCGATTCTGTCATTGCTGAACAGCGTGGCTGCTGCCTGTAAGATTGTATCTCTTTCTATTCCGGCTTCCGGTATATCAATGTACCAGGCCCGGGTTGTTTCGGTGCATATTGCAATTCCTATGATTTTGGCATCAACGGCGGCATCGTCTGTCGTATCCATCTGGAATGATATGTTTTCCGTGTCAGACAATTGCCGTGCCAAATCGCATACATCCTTCTTGTTATCAATAACTTGTACCTGCAAATAGCTGCTGTCAAACCCTCTGAGAATCGGGTTTTCTGCGTCAGCTGTACCATTGCCCGCAAATATGTCAGGGAAATTGCGTTCCTCTTTCGTTATTCTTCCGAGCAATCCGTGCATTTCCAAGCCGCCAAGGATTGACGCGAGTCTTGTCATATCGGGTCTTTCCTTTTTGAGTGATTCCATATTCAGGCTAATCGGGACATCAGTCCTTATTGTTGCGAGCATTTTGCTGAATCTTATCTGTTCCGCGTTGCTCTCGATTTTCTCTTTTAACGAGCCTTTCAGCTTGTCTGTATTCTCTATGAGATTCTCAATGCTTCCGAAATCCGAGATAAGTTTCTGAGCCGTCTTGGGTCCTACTCCCGGACATCCCGGAATATTGTCAGCACTGTCGCCCATCAGTCCGAGCAGGTCTATTATCTGGCTTGTATTGACGATACCGTATTTTTCAAGAACCTCTTTGGGTCCGAGAACATCGTAACCCTTGTCACCGAATCTTGGCCTGTACAGGAGTGATGTGTCGGTCACAAGCTGGCAGTAGTCCTTGTCCGGTGTCAGCATATATGTGACAATTCCATTTTCATTGGCCTGTTTCGCCAAAGTGCCGATGACATCGTCTGCCTCAAATCCTTTCACCTCAAGAATTGGAATATTGTAGGCACTGATTATATCCTTGATAATCGGAACCGACAGCCTTATTACCTCGGGCGTCTCCTCGCGTTGTGCCTTATACTGCTCAAACAGCTTGTGTCTGAATGTACCTCCTTTGGGGTCGAATGCTATACCTATGTGCGTGGGATTCTCCTTTGTCAATATTTCCTGCAGCGTGTTTACGAACCCGAGAATGGCCGATGTATTCAGCCCTTTTGAGTTGATTCTTGGAGTCTTTATCATCGCATAGTACGCGCGGTATATCAGTGCGTATGCGTCCAGAAGAAACAGTCTTTCCATAATGCTCTTTCAAACTTTCCGTAAAAATAGTTATTTTTACTAACTTTGCCCCGCTGAATGATGTGGGGAATGGATTTGTTCAGATCAATTACAGAGCCTATTGACAGTGAGCTGAGCCGGTTCAAGGAGCATTTCAGTTCACTGTTGGATACAGACGATGCCAATCTTGCCGTATTGCTGGATTGTCTGAAAGCGCGTAACGGAAAGATGTTGCGTCCGGTCTTAGCCCTTCTCATCGGTAAATACTACGGATTCCCCTCAGACAGCATATACAATGTTGCCGTTTCTTTAGAGTTGCTGCACACAGCAAGTCTGATACACGATGATGTGGTTGACAACAGTATGCTCCGTCGCGGCAACGCCTCCTTCAATGCTATATTTGACAATAAAATGTCAATACTGTTCGGCGATTATGTAGTCGGGATGTCATTGGAGGAGATGGCTAAAACAGGTGATGGGAATGTATCCATTCTGTCTGGCATTTCAAAGACACTTTCCTCCGGTGAAATCGCTCAGTTAAGTGTCCGTTCAAGCTTGGAACTGTCGGAAGACAGTTACTTTGATATCATATCGCGGAAGACAGCCTGTCTTTTCTCCAACGTCGCGTATCTGGCAGCCCGCGTGTCCGGAGCCACAGAATCGGAGGCCTTGTCGTTTTCCGGATTCGGACGGATGTCGGGTCTGTGTTTCCAGATACGTGATGATATTTTTGATTATCTGCCCACAGAGTGTCTGGGAAAGCCGTCAGGCATTGATATGAGGGAGGGAAAGATTACTCTGCCTGCTATCTATGCATTGAATGCGTCAGGTCTTGACTGGTCTGATACGGTACGTGATATCAGGGGCTGCGTGGCTACCGACGAGCAGATAAAGGCTGTGACGGAATATACTATCGGGCATGGTGGTATCCGCTATGCTGAAAGCCGTATGCAGGAGTTCGCATCGCAGGCTTTGGAGTTTCTGCCAGGGGATATGCCTGATACACTCCGTAGAGCCTTTTCCGATTATATTGACCTGGTAATCAGCCGGGAGCGTTAAATAACGTCCTTTTCACCGCATATTTCTGCAATCAGCTGTCCGGCCAGTCTGCTGGTGCCTATTCTGAACAGCAATCGGTTGAGCCATTCCTTGCCGAGAATCTCCTTCACTATCCGGTAATACAGGAATGCGTCGTTGATGGTTGAGATTCCGCCGGCAGCCTTTATTCCGACTTTTCTTCCGGTTTCAGCGGCATATTCCTTTATTGCCTGACACATTACAAGGAATGCTTCGGGTGTAGCTGTGGAGTTTTCCTTGCCTGTGGATGTCTTGATGAAATCGGCCCCGGAATACATCGCCATAATCGCCGCTTTCTTCACGTTTGCAAGGTCGCCGAGAAAGCTTGTTTCCAGGATGACTTTCAGAATCCTGTCACCGCATACATCCTTCAATTCCTGCATTTCATCGGCAATATACTCGTACTCCCCGGACAGAAAGCGTCCTACAGGCATTACAATGTCAATCTCGTCAGCACCGTCGTGTATGGCCATTGCAGTCTCGGCTATCTTTACTTCCGTCGCAGTCTGTGAAGATGGGAATCCACCACTTACGCAGGCTGTGTGTATATCCTCTATTTCCAGTGATTTGCTGACAATTTCAGCGTAGCAGGGGTATACGCATATTGCCGCGAAAGCCGGAATATCCGGGTGTGAACTGAATAATCTGTTGATTTTCCCAGTCATTTCAAGTATTGTCTCATCGCTGTCTGTCGGTTTCAACGATGTATAGTCTATACATCCCAGTAATTTTGCGAGTTCATCCTTTGTCGGCTCTGATTTCCGGCTTCTGATTTTTTCAACTGTCGTGCTTGCATTTTCCTCACTTACAATCAGGTTGTACTTACCGAATGCCTCTGTGTATCTGTCATTTTCCCCGTATTCCATCATTCTCTGTTTTTAGTGTCAATAATTATTGTTACCGGTCCGTCATTTATAAGTTCTACTTTCATATCTGCTCCGAAAACGCCTTTTTCAACCCTGATTCCGCTCTTTTCCTGTACTGTATTGCAGAACAGCTCGTACATAGGTTTGGAGAACTCCCCTTTAGCCGCTCTGATGTACGATGGCCTGTTGCCTTTTCTGGTCTGTGCCATCAGTGTGAACTGGCTGACTATCATCAATTCGCCCTTGATGTCTGCCACGGAAAGGTTCATAACCCCGTTTTCATCGTTGAAAATGCGCATATTGACTATTTTTGCTGCCAGCCACCCAATGTCCTCCCCAGTGTCTGCATCCTCTATGCCGACCAATACCAGAAGACCCTTTCCGATTCTGGAAAAGACGCTCCCGTCTATCGTAACGCTGCATCCCGTCACTCGCTGTATAACTGCTCTCATTTCAAAAAAGATTCTTGGAGTTATGGAAGTATGAATATACTTTTTCGGCTTTGCTTTTGCCGATCAGGGATGTCAGATCCTCCATTCCAGTTTCAGAGACTCTCTTTACACTCTTGAACTTTTTCAGCATTTCAACGGCGGTTTTCTCTCCTATTCCGTCTATTTCTGTAAGTTCGCCCGCTATCTGTCTCTTACTTCTTTTCTTTTTGTGGAACGTTATCGCTACCCTGTGAACCTCTTCCTGCATCTGTTCCAGCAGTCTGAACAATTCGCTGTCCGGCCTGATGCCGGCCTGCATTTGCGGAAAGCCGTACAGCAGTGCCTCGGTCTTGTGGTGCGAATTTTTCACAAGTCCGGCAATGTTCAATGTAATATGCAGATTATCAGCTACTTCCTTTGCAATACCCATCTGTCCTTTTCCGCCATCTACAATCAGCAAATCGGGCATTCTGCCATTCTCATCAATGATACGCTCGTATCTTCTGGTCAGAACCTCGTTCATTGAACCGTAGTCGTCCCCGCCTGCTCCGCTCTTTATGTTGTAGAGCCTGTACTCTTTCTTGGCAGGCCTGCCTGTATCATATACCACACACGCAGCCACCGCATCGGTACCCTGGATGTGGGAATTGTCGAAACATTCTATTCTCAACGGTATTTTTTCCAGTTTCAGCAGATTCTGCAGTTCTTTCAGTATCCTTACGTGTTTCTGTTCAGGATTCAGTTTGTCGTTTCTCTTCAATCTGTCTGCACGATACTGTTTTACGTTCAGTTCAGATAGTGTCAGCAGTTTTTTCCTCTCACCCTTTTGAGGTACTGTCCAGCTTATTCCGTCAAGTCTGGTCTCCGGCAGGAACGGTACTATGATTTCTCTGGATTTACTTCCGTACCGCTGTCGCATCTCTACGATTGATGACATCAGCAAATCCTCCAGTGAATCATCGGCTTTGTTCTTGAATTCGAACGTGAATGCCTGGTTTATGCAACCTTCCGATACGTGCATGTAATTGATGAAGACCACATCGTCGCTGTCCTGCTCTATACTGAAGACATCAATTTCATCGTTGATTTCTGCTATCACCTGGCTTCTTTCGCGGAAGGCTGTCAATATGGCCAGTTTTTCCTTGATAACCTGTGCCTCTTCAAATTTCATCAATGAAGCCAGTTCCTTCATCCTTTCCTTGAGTTTCTGCTCAATATTCCTGGCACGGCCTTTCAGTATCTCACGTATCTCATCTATCTGACGGTTATAATCTTCGATGCTTTCGTTCCCGATACACGGCGCGTTACAGTTCTTTATCTGGAACTCAATGCAATCCTTGTATTTTTTTTCCTTGATTTTATCCGATGAAATGGCTTGACGGCAGCTCCGTACCTTATACAGGCTTTTTATAAGCTGCATCAGCCCATTGAGGGTGGATATGTGACTGTATGGACCGTAATACTCTGAACCGTTGCGTATTATGTTGCGGGTCTTGAATATCCTCGGAAAATCCTCTTTTGTAATGCAGATGGACGGATAAGTCTTGTCATCCTTCAGAAGTATGTTGTACCTTGGCTTGTACTTCTTTATCAGGTTGTTCTCCAACAGCAGTGCGTCCCATTCAGTTGCTACGACAACATATTTGATGTCCCTGATTCTGCTTACGAGTATTCTGGTCTTGGCCGACTCATGCTCCTTGTTGAAATACGAACTTACCCTTCTTTTCAGATTTTTGGCTTTGCCGACATATATGACCTTACCGCTATCATCCAAATACTGGTAGCATCCGGGTTTTTCCGGCAGATTTGTGACAATTGCCTTCAACCGGTTTGGGTATGTGGTATTTTCGGTCAATTTATGTTGTCCAGTTCATCCATTGCAATGAGGCTGTCTATCTCCACATCCATTGGGAAACGCTCGCGTGCATTGAAATTGGTCAGTTCAATTATGAAGTTAGCCATAACTTTCCTGGGATTGAACTGCTTTACCATGTGGCAGGCGGCGCTTGATGTTCCTCCTGTGGCAAGCAGGTCATCGTGTACAAGTACGATATCACGCTCGTTTATGGAATCCTTGTGCATTTCTATGCGGTCAAATCCGTATTCTTTCCTATACTCTATACTTACCTTCTCGTATGGCAATTTACCGGGTTTCCTTATTGGAACGAATCCTGCTCCCAGTTTTTCTGCGAGTATTGCGCCTACTACAAAACCTCTAGACTCAATTCCGCACACTTTGGTTATGCCTTTATCCTTGTATCTTTCATAAAGGGTATCGGCAATTTCCCTTAAGTCGTCAGGGTTCATGAACCACGATGTGACATCTTTGAACTGTACTCCGGCCATCGGGTAATCCGGAATGTTCCTTAAATGCTTTAGCAGCGTTTCCTTACTCATTTTAAGAATCTGTTTTGAATGTTCCACGTGAAACATTATCTGTTTAACAATACCAATAGCACGTTAATGTCGCTTGGAGATACCCCTGGAATGCGACTGGCCTGCGCCAAAGTTTCCGGGTTGATGCGGCAGAGTTTCTGCCGTGCCTCCGTTGAGAGCGATTGCAGGCTGCTGTAATCAAAGCGGCCTTTTATGCGTATGCTTTCCAACCTGACCATTTTATCGGCAATAAGTCTTTCCCTGTCTATGTACCCGCTATATTTCATCTTTATCTCTGCCGCCTCAATTATTTCGTCCTTTCTCTCCTTGTCAATCCTGTCAAGTTCTCTTGCCAGGGCCTTGATGTGCGGGGCTATGTTCAGAAGTGTAATCTGTGGCCTGTTTATAAGATCAATCAGCTTGCATCCTTCGCGCAACGGAGTTGTGCCGAGTTCCTCCAGAACAGGATTGATGATAGCCGGCTTTATTGAATATGTCTTTGCAAATTCTATCAGACTGTCAATGGTATCCCGCTTCGAGGTCATTCTGTAGTACCGTTCGTCTGTAGCCAGTCCCAGATTATGGCTTTTTTCAGTCAGACGTATATCCGCGTCATCCTGGCGCAGCAATATGCGGAACTCGGCCCTTGATGTGAACATACGATAAGGCTCATCCACTCCTTTCGTAACAAGGTCGTCTATAAGTACTCCGATGTATGATTCATCGCGCCCCAGAATCAGCGGCTCCTGTCCACGACAGTTGAGCGCGGCATTGATTCCGGCTATAAGTCCCTGTCCACCAGCCTCTTCGTATCCTGTTGTACCGTTTACCTGACCGGCCATATACAGGCCGCTGATAATCTTTGACTCAAGGCTTGGGTTAAGTTCGGTAGGATCGAAATAATCGTATTCAATGGCATATCCGGGTCTGTAAACCACCAGGTTCCTGAATGCCGGAATCTCTTTCAGGGCACGGATCTGCACATCCATCGGCATGGACGATGAGAATCCGTTCAGATACATTTCGTTGGTGTTCTCGCCCTCAGGTTCCAGAAACAGCTGGTGTCTGTCCTTGTCCGGGAATGTGAACAGCTTGGTCTCTATGCTCGGACAATATCGCGGTCCTATGCTCTTGATCTGGCCGTTGTACAATGGAGAATCCGCAAGTGCGGAGCGCAGTATTTCGTGGACACGCTCATTTGTAAAGCAAGTCCAACAGCACATCTGCTTGAGATTCCGCTCAGTCTCCATAAAAGAGAAGCGGTGGAAGTCATTTTCGCCCTCCTGTATCTCCATCAGGCTGAAATCGACACTGCGTGAGTCAATCCTGACCGGCGTACCGGTCTTCATCCTGCCACTGTGAATGCCGTGTCTTGTTATGGATTCCGTCAGACCGTACGAGGCCGGTTCGGATATGCGTCCGCCCGGCATCTGTACGTGTCCGATGTGCATCAGCCCGTTCAGGAATGTGCCGGCTGTGAGAATCACGCACTTTGCCTTGAATTCAGCGCCCTGCAAAGTCTTGATTCCCTGTACTTTACCTTCATTGACTATAAGTTCTGTGACTATGTCCTGCCAGATATTCAGGTTCGGCAGATTCTCAAGTATGTGTCTCCAGTTCTGTACGAATCTGGCGCGGTCGCATTGCGCCCGGGGGCTCCACATGGCCGGTCCCTTTGAGCGGTTCAGTATGCGGAACTGGATGGCAGATTTGTCTGTGACTATTCCCATATAGCCGCCCATAGCGTCTATCTCTCTGACTATCTGTCCTTTAGCTATGCCACCAATTGCTGGATTACAACTCATCTGGGCAATCTTTGTCATATCTATAGTGATAAGACAAGTTCTGGAACCCATATTGGCGGCGGCAGCGGCAGCCTCACAACCGGCATGTCCTGCTCCGATGACTATTACATCGTAACTGAAATCCATATCTGCATTCACAGTTCAGTCTGAACTGAAATGCAAATGTACGAAAAACCAATCAGAACCTATTGATTAAATCAACAACAGTCGCGGTTTCTTCCGGCGTTATTGTCGGGCCTACTGGCAGGCTCAGTTCCTCTGCCGCAATCTGTTCCGTGACTGGAAGCGATAGCTGTGGTGTGTTCCATGCCGCTTTCGCGTAACATTCCTGTCTGTGCGGGGCTATAGGGTAATGAATCATCGTCCCTACCCCATTCTCTGCCAGATAGTCGTGAAGCTCATCGCGTTTGCCCTCAGCTACAAGTATGGGGAACAGGTGATATGCGTTCTGTGCGTCGGGAAGCCTTTCAGGCAGTGAGACCAGAGGGTTTGATATGTTGTCATAGTAGTAGTTTGCCACCTCCTTTCTGTGACTGTTGTCCTGCTCCAGATACCTGAGTTTCACATCAAGTACGGCGGCCTGAATCTCGTCCAGTCTGCTGTTCCTGCCGGTATATCTGAATACGTATTTCTTCTGACTGCCGTAGTTGGCCAATGTGCGTACAGCTTCGGCCAGTGCAGGGTCATCTGTGGTGACGGCCCCTCCGTCGCCGAGAGCCCCCAGATTCTTGCCCGGATAGAAGCTGTGTCCGGCTGCATCGCCTATGCTTCCTGTCCTCTGTCCCGTAGGGCCATATACGCATCCGTGAGCCTGCGCGTTATCTTCGACAAGTTTCAGACTGTATTTCCTGCACAGGGCAATAATCCTCGGTGAAATGGCAATTCTTCCGTAAAGATGCACTACGGTTATGGCCTTTGTACGTGGTGTTATAAGCTGTTCTATCTTATCATCGTCAATCTCCAGTGTGCCAAGTTTTGGCTCACAGAGAACCGGAACGAGTCCGTTCTCTGTGATGGCCAGAATCGTGGCGATGTATGTGTTGGCAGGGACTATCACCTCGTCCCCCGGCTTCATTACACCAAGTTCAATGTATGCGCGGAATATCCAGATAAGTGCGTCCAGACCGTTGGCGCACCCTATCGCATAGCGGCTGCCGATATATTCAGCATAATGTTCCTCGAATTTCCTGTTCTCCTCCCCCTGCAGATACCATCCGCTGTTCACTACCCTGCTTACAGCCTCGTTTATTTCTGCCCCGTGCAGTGCGGTTACATCTTTGAGCGATAGGAATGGAATCATAGTTACAGCAGTTTTAAGGATATCATAAATTCTCCGCTTTGCTTGCCGTTTCCCCAAATGTAGGCATATCCTGCGGAAAGCGTAGTGCTCATGTGTGTGAAGAGTACCAGTGGGATGTTCATCTGGGTGCCGACACTTATGTAGTTTGCCTTGTTGCAGCTTTCGCTACCCCAGTAATCGGCCATCAGGTCATTGGCGAACAGATTGAACTGGATGTAGTTCGGATAACATTGCAACGCTCCGAAATTATTCAGTCTGATGGGCGAAAAGCTGATTTCACCGTTGAATTTTGCATAGCTGTGCGCACAGATGTCATCAATTTTTGCGCCTGGCATTGACAATGTGGTACGGAAACGGTTTATTTCACCGTTATCCACGTAGTTGTTACGGAAACCACCGAAGTAATCATTGCCGAACGAAGAGCTGCTGTCACCGAAATTCTGTCCGAAAGTTCCTCTCAGCCAGAATGAATTGTGCTTGCCGATTGGTAACAGGAAGCCCTGCTCGAATGTGGCACATACTGCAGGGAACAGTTTTCCGCCTACCAGATAGACGCTTGCATCTGCCTCGGCCTTGAATCCCTGTTCAGGTTCAATGGCACCTAAGGATCTGCGCGTTTTTTGGACGTTGATATGGAGATCCAACGTCTGGAACGATGTCACGTCATTGTCAATCTCAATTTCCTGATACATAGGTAGCGCATCCAGATCACCATAATGTGCCAGACTTCCACCCCACCCCCATACAAACGGAGATTGTAGTGAGCGGTTTACGTCGTATGCCAGTGAAACACTGTAGCCTTTTCTGGATGAACGCCGCGGACCGAACAGGTCATAGAAACTGGTTTTGTTCCACGAGGCGTTCAATGTCCAGTTCCAGTATTTTATCTCGGCCATGGCATGGAAACGGTTTTTCCAGTCGTTGTTGCTCCAGGGAGATGTGCCGAGGAACAGGTTTACCGAACAGATAGATAGCGGATCATAGAAAGCCAGATGGTACCCGAGTACAGGTGTCATATTGTTCCAGGCCTGTCGGTCGGTAAATCCGCTGATATCGGGATATGCACCCTGGAACTTCATTTCCTTGAAGGGATTATAAACCGTAATCGAGTCATAAACCTCGCCGAATGATATTTCAGGAAGCTTTTCCTGTACAGTACTCAGTTCTGCCAGTTCCGGATTCTTCATAAATGCCTTTTGACCGAGGAATTCCACGCTATTGGCATCGTTGAGAATCCTATAATCGAAGGTGACAGGTGTCATACCGTCAGCGCTGAACGAAAGCGCATAGACAGTGCTGTCGTTAGTCAGATAAGGAGCGAACATACCGGTTTCTACATTTGTGAGCAAGTCGAAATCGCGGCTTGCCAGATCAAGAACCCAGATGTTAGGTACACCGGTATAATAGCTGAAACCAACCAGTTTGCTATCGTCTTCACTGAAACGGAACTGACTCAGGTTTGAGTCATCCAGTGTATATAACACTTCGTACTGGCCGGCGGCATCCTCAAAATCGGCTGTGTTGAACATAATGAGTGAGTGCTGGCCGCGTGTACCGAGAAGTGCTGCCACTATTTTAGTACCATCGTGCGACACATCAAGGTCACTTACACTTACTCCGAACGGAAAACTGTATAATATTTCACGACTTTCCAGGTCTGAATCATATTTCACCAGATGGCAGATACCGTTACTGCTTAAGAGTCCGTACATACAATCATTGACATTGTCATAAACAATATCGTACGTACGCTGATATTTCAGATGTTTTATAACCCTACCCTTTTTCAAGTCATATACTACGAGTCCACGCATCTTTCCGTTGCGATCCGTCCAGATAAGGCGCCGGTTATGCTTGTCATACGCCAGATAGGCTGTCTGGTACATCATTACTCCATCAATGTAGGCAAGACGTTTTATTCTTTTGCCTTTGGCATCCTTATCCAGGTTGATTGCGTCAATTTGGGCAAAGTCGCCGGGATGATACACAGCAATGTATGCCACTCCTGCCTCTTCATCAATAATCATCGGTGAGGTTGCTCCAAGGTTGCAGTCAATCAGGTTTTCTGTAGTTGTAAGCGGATATTCATTGATGGCGGCAAGGTTATCCTGCTGATGTTTCTTCTCATATTCCTGCCATTCACTCCATACTTGTCGCAGTCCCTTGCCATAGACTTTCTCAAATTGTCTGGCATAGAATGTCCTGCTGCCCTCTGTGCGGTTATAGAATTCTATTACTTTGTCGTAACCGTATGTCAGCACCAGATAGTTGATGAAACGCGTACCATAAAGATATGATGTGGCTCCTTGTTGGAAATCCGCGGTTGTTCCTTCAGTCTCAAGTCCCACTACAGAATAAAGCTCCTTGTTTTCCTGAATTTGGGTGCGGAAATAGGTCTCGTCATAGCCTCCCAATGCCCTGCCGTTGCCATTGCCAAGCCACGTTTCCATAAGACATGCTATACCTTCCTGATACCATCGTGGAGCATACCATCTGGGAGCGTCAAGATAACTCCACACTGCACTGAGAGGGTATTCTGACTCGCGCATTACCTTGTTGCCCGTAAACTTGCGCCACATATTGTCCCGCCTGTCCGATTTGTCGGACATAACTACGTGTGTGTATTCGTGCTTGAACAGATCATCGTACCGCTCGTTTGACGGAAATGTGAAGTATGATTTATTCGTAGGCCCCATTCCAATTAATATTGTTGTATGAGGCAATGGTGTAACGCCTGCATTACTGTCGTCCTCAATATCAGTCAGCATCATAAAAGGTGGCTGGTCTGGTAAAATTCCCCAGATTTGTTTATGCAGAGCTTTACCTGACTGATACTTCCTCATCAGATGAGGGATATACTGCGACTGTTCCTTATCAAAGAAGCAGATTGTCGCATCGGACTGCTTGTACTGATATATCGTCTGTGCTGAAACAGACAGGTTATGAGCCAGTGAGATGGCCCATAACCCTATGCAAACTAACACAATACGTGTTAATCCCCTACATTGACTATTCAAAGTATGTCTGATTATGGTGGTTAGAATACTAAGTTTTCCATTTTGCTTGCGATGTCACCAGCTTTGTTAGCTAGGTTTCCCTGTTTGTTGGCCAGGTCACCCATCTTGCTAGCCAATCCACCCATCTTGCCAGCCAACTCGCCCTGCTTGCCAGCCAATTCACCCTGCTTGCCAGCCAATTCGCCCTGCTTGCCAGCCAATTCGCCCTGCTTGCCAGCTAACTCACCCTGCTTGCCAGCCAACTCGCCCTGCTTGCCAGCCAACTCACCCTGCTTGCCAG
>JAKSIX010000080.1 GCA_024398595.1 Bacteroidaceae bacterium
AATGTCTGCGGCTTCATCGCGCCTGGCCTTTATTCCGGCTACATATTGCAGATAATATTTGAACTGACAGTCAAGGTAACTGTTCAGGGCTGATGGGGATATGTATTTCTTCTTGTCACGGACATCATACATATCGTATAATTTCCGCATTACATCGCCGTTTTTATCAACGCTCATAATGTATGAATCGTTGAAAATACCGGAACCTGTCTGCAGCGAGATTCGGTGTATCGAACGTCCGCTGACCATAAGCTGCAGCAGATATCTGGAAATCTGGCCTTTGCCTATACCGGACTGGTCTGCATTGCTGTTGTATATCATAGTGACGCTCCCGGCTCTTTGCAGCAGGTGATAGAAATTGTAGGATGCCACGGCGCTTTTCTCTTTCATCGTTGTCAGACCGAATGCCATCCTCAGGCTGTATGGCAGAAAAGATGCCTCTGTATTGCCCGATGGAAGCGAGCCTTCCGTGGCAGACAGAAGCAATATGTGCCTGAAATCCAGATTGCGTGTCTCAATCATTCCCATTACCTGCATTCCGACAACAGGTTCACCGTGGAATGGTACTGTCATCGTTGACAGTATCTTACGCAGAAGTCTGCACAGCATGTCGGCATTGATGTCCAAAGAACCTTCTTCTGTGAGGGTGCGTATTCTGGTAATCTGTGTGTGAATCTTATAGAGTGCCTCATTATACAGCGGACGATATACGTCCTCAATAGAATCATCGTTCATCCGTGGAGCGAGAATGCGCAATGATTCCAGTATCTTGTCTATGAGCTCCAGGTTATCTGCCGATGGAATCATCACGGATCTGATGGAATCGTCGGCATTCAAGTCTTCTGCCCTGATATGGAATCGTCTGGATTTAACCGCATCCTTGTAGATTTCCGGGGCATTCGCTGAGATGAGTCCTGTCAGCGGATTGTTCAGGTATCGTGACAGTTGGTCAGTGGTAATGCGGCCTCCATTTTTAAATATCACGCGCTGAATGTCTATTATTGCCGAGACATAGCCATAGAGTGGGGTGGCACTAACGGGAAAGCCCATTGTGATGTTGATACCCTCGCCGACAACATCCGGTATCGAATGAATGACAGGCTGCAGCAAACCGCTGTCGCACAGTATTATGGCTGTATCCTTGTCCGGATTCCCGCTTTTGGCGATGCTGTCAATCCATTTCGGAATATAGAGTGCCTGCGCATTGTCCGATGATGTTTCTATTATGGTGAACTGTTTTTTCTGACTCAGGCTTGCAAAGTGCTCCTCCGGCAATCTGTTTGGAAATTCCTTCAGATTGTCGCGCAGGAATAGCCCGGCCTCATGATTCGGGTCTTCGATGTAGCTTTTGTCGTAATCCCAGTAGAATATGGCTTTACCATTGTCTCTCAGATTCCGGAACAGCGTCTTCTCTGCCATATTAAGGCTGTTGAAACCGACAAATGCGTATATCCTGTCGCCGGAACGGCCGGCATCAAAGTCCGATGCCACATTGCGCTGCAGCATTCCTTCGTATGCCAGTCCGTTTGTCTGCAATGCGTCACGGAACTTGTGATATATAGGCCCCAGCGAGTTCCAGATTAGTGTGTATTTCTGACGAAGTTCTGTGTCGCCTCCCTTGAATCCTTCAAAAAAAGTCTTCAGTATCTGTACCTGCTCATCACTCAGGAACGGTTTCACCGCCATTTCCTTGTGGCTGTCAAGACATGAGAAGAGTTTGTCCGCATCGGCCATATTGCGGTCAATGTCGTCAAAATCCTTCAACATAAGTTCTCCCCAGCTCCAGAAACTGTCTATTGTCTCTTTGCTGTGCAGAATATCACAATATATATCGTATAGGAGTGATACCAGCTTGTACTGGTCGGCGATTCTCAGAACTGAATGGGACTGGAACAATTCCGTGATGGTCATATACGATGGTGACCACAGAGGCTTTGAACTGTAGCAGGAAAGGTAATCATCGAAAAAAAGTCTGGCTCTTTTGTTCGGGAAGATTATTGTCACGTGTGACAACCCGTCTGTCGGACTGAGCCAGTTCCTGATTAAATCCTCCGCTGCCAATGATAAGAAATGTTCCATCTATGCCCTTACCGTTTTATTGGGAAATACATACCAGATATAGCCTTTCACATTCCTGAATCCCATTTTGTCCAGCAGTTCCATATACTCCTGAATCTGATGCAGGTAATCCTCTTTCTCGCGTCCGAATTTGAAATCAATCACGATAGTCTCGTTTCCATCGGTTATTACCCTGTCCGGACGCCGGGTTTGCATAATGCCGTTGCGACGGAATAGTACCGATGTCTCGTTGAATACAGTCCAGTGTCCGTCAAACCAGTATCTGACGCCCTCGCCTGATACAGCCTGATGTATGAGTCTGCTTATTTCAGATGCCTTGGCGGTACTTTCTATAAGTCCCTGTGAAACCATTGCCTCAACCTGACCGTCAATATCGTCCGGTGTGACGATTGCGGACATAAGCTGGTGCAGGAGTTTGCCTTTGTCTATGAAATCCTGCTGTGCGATATCGTTATCCGCATCGTCCGAGGAAAGGGAATGTACAAATTTCTGCGATTCTCCGGATTGCCTGAAACGTGCTCTGGTACCAAACGGCTTCATGGTGATTATTTCAGTCTCCGGAATTGAATCAAACGGATTTTTTGACGTGGATTTCCCATCATCGGTGCTTGGAATCAGATTCCCGGATTCGTATGCCAGCATTCCGTCGTCATCTACATTGCATCCGAACTGTCCGTCACCGAGAGCCTCGGCTATGAAGTCGCAGATATGCCACGAATGGTCTGTGCTTTTGGCTGGCGGATTCGGACTCATAATCACCATATTGCATTTTGGACGGGTTACGGCGACATATAGCAGATTCAGATTGTCAATCAGCTGTTTGCTGCTCTCCTCCACGTATTCATCGGAGAATATTGAGTTGCCGAGTGCCTTACTGAACTCTATGGGCAACAAACTTATACCGTTGAAAGGTTCTGACTGCGGCTCAACCCACAGCTTGTCGCCGTATTTGCATATCTCCCAGTCACAGAACGGTATGATGACTGTATGGAACTCCAATCCTTTGGATGAGTGTATGGTCATCAGACGTATGCTGTCTGTGCTTTCTGACGGAATCTTTTTCTTATACAGCCTCTCGTCCCATTCCCTGATGAAAACGGATATGTCAGACGATTTTTTCAATGAGAATTCCTTTACTATATCCAGAAATGTCAGAATGTAGGCATCCTGTCCCTGAACCTTTTCCAATTCCAATAACAGTAATATACGTTGTGCAAGCTCAAATAACGGCAGGCCTTTCAGTGATTCATGTTGCCTGCAGAATTCTTCCGGCAACAGGGAGGCAATGTTTTTGCCGGATATATCGTGAAACTCTATCTGTCTGTCCCGGACAGCCCGATTCCATTCGTATATCATTGCTGCAGCCGCTGTGCTGTCGGTTTCATCGGCAATCCAGCGCAGTGAATTGACAATAATCCTTACTGATACGGATGTGTCTATCTGAAAAGCGTCACCCGATACCATTCTGTATTCAGGTCTGAAAGCGGCAAAATGACTTGCGATGGAGGCAATCTCTTTGTTGTCACGCAGCAGCATTGTAATATCGGACTGCCTTATCCCGGCCTCAGTCAGCCTGTCCAACTCGTCTTCTATCATCTTGAATGCCAGTTCCTCTCTGTCTGCACATTTCTGACCGTCTCTCATCAGCAGGACTTTCACACTGCCTCCGGGCTTGTACGGCTGTTTGTCAGATTCCTTGTGGGGACATTCCTGAGTAACATCACTATAGGCTTTCTTTAGGGACGGATGGGACTTGCCATAGACACTCTCATAGTATGTGGCCATTCTGTCGGTGACGATAGGAAGAAGCCTGTTGTTGAAGTCAATGATTTCCTTGTGACTGCGCCGGTTTGACCGTAATTCCGTGGTATGGGGACGATAGGATGCGAATTTCTGTTCAATGCCGGTATTCAGTATGTTCCAGTCTCCGTTGCGCCAACGGTAGATTGACTGCTTCACATCTCCCACGACAAGACATTCCTCATTCTGCGACAGGCATTCGTGCATGAGCATACCCATATTCTTCCACTGCATCAGTGATGTGTCCTGAAATTCATCAATCATCAGATGGCGGATAATGCTGCCGGTTTTCTCGAATACGAAATTCGTGTCATCTTCTGTAAGACTGCTCAGCAGATGTGCAGTGTCCGCCAGGACAAAACGTCCTTCCTCGGCATTCTGCCTGTTTATCTCCCGCCTTACAGCAAGAAGCAACGCCAACTCATTCAGATGCTTCAGCGCAGCATTGTAGGAGTTGATGTTCCTGTCGTATTCATCGCGTATTTCAAGCGCATTCTGGAATAACGGCAATAGTGTGCCCGAAGAGAAAGACTCAAGTCCTGAATCTTTGGACAACTGCCTGGCGTAGAATATGTCCGAAGGATTCCGGGCGGCCTTTTCTATTGCAGTGCCCTTTGTCCCGGACAGATATGTACCGTCTATGCAAGACTGTACAAGATTCCTGTATGTGCTTTTGACCGTATCAAGTGCGTATCCTCTCTGATTCAGCAGGGAACTTATGTTTTCCCCCCATTTAATCAGTTTCTGTACCGATTTATCGGATATTTCCTTTCTTTTGTCTCTTAATCTGCTGTAATATTCCCTGATATTGTCCGGCTTCCCGGCCACATCGTGCAGCAATGTCTCCTTGTCCATAAACGTCTCGCTGAACAGCTGGCGTGAGAACTTTTTCAGCTGGGTGTTGATGTGCCAGTTCTTTTCATTGTCTATGTTGTCCTGCACGAAATCAAGAACATACCGTCTTTCCTTGGATTCCTGGTCCAAGTTCGCCAGAAGATTGTCAACGGCATCGCTTATTACGGCATCCTGATCCAGCTCAATGCTGAGATTGGTTCCGAGCTGCAGTTCGCGGGCGAGTCCTCGGAGTACCGATTGAAAGAAGCTGTCAATGGTCTCTACGCGGAAGTGGCCGTAATCCTGAAGCATAAGGGACAGTGCTCTTCCTGCATTCCCGCGTATCTTTTCATCGGTATATGATGCCGGGACAAGTTTGCGGATGGCATTGAAATAGCTGTCGGATTCTTTGAGATTCCTGCTGATTCCGTATAGCTGGCTCATTATGCGCTGCTTCATTTCCGCCGTGGCTTTGTTGGTGAAAGTCACGGCCAGAATATGACGGTATGCCGTCGGATCCTTTATAAGGTACGATATATAGCGTACAGCCAGCGTGAAAGTCTTGCCTGAACCCGCGGAGGCCTTGTATAATGTCAATGGTGAATATACATTCATATCATTGTGGCTAATTGCTTTGTAAATATACCAAATGATGAGAGAAATATTGTAAATTTGCCACGTATTTAACACGCCCTCATAGGCGGAATATAGATTCTTATGGGATATTTGGCAGAAGAAAAGAGAAAAGTCACTACTCAGAGACTTAGGGAGATGAAACAGCGCGGGGAAAAGATCTCTATGCTGACCTCTTACGATTACACAATGGCAAAAATTGTCGATGGAGCCGGGATTGATGTGATACTGGTCGGCGATTCGGCATCGAATGTCATGGCAGGTAATGTAACCACA
>JAKSIX010000081.1 GCA_024398595.1 Bacteroidaceae bacterium
CTGGTGATATTTCTCCGACAGTTGTTGCCGGCGGTATGAAGGTCGCTCTTATCACGACAATCTTCGGTATTATCGTAGCTCTTGTTCTTCAGGTGTTCTACAACTACATCCTGAGCAAGGTTGAGGGTCTTAATACAGATATGGAGGATGCTTCTGTAAGTCTGCTTGACATCATTATGAAGTATAACCTCAAGTTCCAGAAGTAATAAAAACCGCTTACGATGGAAAAGAAATTAAGTGCTTCACAAATAGTCCTGTGGGTGCTCTTTATCCTTTCAGCCATAGTTCTCGTGATGTTCTTTGGCGTTGGATACGACCATCAGGAAAGTTTTAGCGTTAGCGGCGAACCGCTGACTGCACCAATATATACCGGACTCCTTATTGTCTGGCTGTATGCATTGGTGGTCATCTGCGCCGGTGTCGTGTTCGGATTCGGTATTGCCAAGGCATTCAGAAAGAAGTCAAAGAAAGCTGCCCGTACGGGTCTGGTCGGCTTCGTGTTCCTGTTCATGCTGGCTGCTGTCGTGATATCATATTTTACCGCAAGCACTGACTCTGTCATTCTTGGCGGTGGAAAGATATGTGAAGATGTATTTGATTTGAAACTTTCGGATACCTGCCTTTATTCAATGTATGCATTGCTGCTTGTTGCCATTATTGCTGCATTGTGCTCTATGATTGGTGTGTTCAAGGCTAAGGTTAAGAAGTGAAATCCTGATTTTTCTGAGTTATGGGAAAAAGTAGCAGAAAAGTTCCTGGATTGAATCAGTCTTCAACTGCGGATATCTCCTTTATCCTGTTGATTTTCTTTCTGGTGACTACTTCTATGGATACGGATACGGGTCTGACCCGTCGTCTTCCGGAGTGGGATCCCAATGCACAGGAGCAGGAGGTAAAGATTAAGGAGCGTAACATTATGACTGTTCTCGTCAACAGAAATAATGAAATTCTCTGCCGTGGTGAGGTTATTGACATCAGTGAGCTCAAGGATATTGCCAAGGAGTTCATTGCAAATCCGGATGACAAGGCAAATCTTCCGGCTAAGGAGGAATATGAGATAAAAGGTTTTGGAACTGTCATTACCACAACCAAGCATTGTATCTCACTGCAGACTGACCGTGATACCAATTATGATATCTATTTTCAGGTCCAGAATGAGTTGAGCAGGGCTTACAATGAGCTTCGTGACGAATGGTGCAAACAGCAGTTCGGTGTATCGTACACCAAGCTTGAGGAGGATGACGACAGAAAGATATATGCACGAAGCGGTATGTATCCTTCAAAAATCTCAGAGGCTGAGCCAAAACAGTATGGTAAATAAAGAATATAAGTTATGAGTAAGTTTAGAAGTAACGGCAAGAGGGAAATGCCGGAATTGAACACCTCTTCACTCCCAGACCTTATTTTCTCTGTATTGTTCTTCTTTATGATGGTAACATCTATGCGTGAAGTTGAACTGAAGGTCCAGTTTACCACACCGCAGGGTACTGAAATAGAGAAGCTGGTGAAGAAGTCTCTCGTGTCATTCATCTATATCGGTCAGCCTACACCACAGTGGCGTGGTAAGATAGGTACCGGTACCCGTATTCAGCTGAATGACAAGTTTGCAGAGGTTGACGCTATCCACGACTATGTCGCTCAGGAGCGTGAAAGTATGCACGAGTACGACAAGCCTTTTATGAAGGTCTCTATGAAGATTGATAAGAATACTCAGATGGGTATTGTCACAGATGTCAAGCAGGCATTGCGTAAGGCGTATGCTTTGAATATTGTATATTCGGCATCTGCAAAACAGAAGAAGAACCAGTAATTGGATAATTCTCAATAAAGAAGCAGGAGTTCTGATAATCGGGACTCCTGCTTTTTATGTCTCTTTATCCCAACGTTTTCTGATTAGTGATATGAAGGAATATGCTATCGGGTTGCTGTCATCGGCAGGAAACGTCTGTATGGATGTCTGCTTCCATTCGGACTGTCTGATTTCCGGGAAGAAGGTGTCAGCGCATTCCGGTGTGGCGTGAATTCTGGTCAATAACAGCTCGTCTGCAAATGGCAGGGCCTGACGGTATATCTCTGCGCCGCCTATTACAAATATATGTTCGTTGTCTGCGCAATGCGAGAGTGCTTCTTCCATTGAACTGAATCGCTCGGCTCCGGGAAACTCCAGGCCTTCGTTACGTGTCAATACAATGTTGCGTCTGTTTGGCAAAGCTCCCTTAGGTAGTGACTGGAATGTCTTCCTTCCCATCAGTACGGTATGACCGATAGTGAGAGCCTTGAAACGCTTCAAGTCGGCTGGGATGTGATAGACAAGTTCTCCTTTGTTGCCGATAGCGTTGTTCTCTGCTATTGCTACTATGATTGATGTCATCGGTCCTGATATGTTATACTGAAACATCGGCTTTGATGTGCGGGTGCGGGTTGTATCCGACAAGTTCAAAGTCCTCGTATTTGAAGTCGAATATACTCTTGACATCCGGGTTAATAATCATCTTTGGCAGCGGACGGGGTTCGCGCGTGAGCTGCAGTCTGGCCTGATCAAGATGGTTGAGATACAGATGCGTGTCACCTGTAGTATGTACAAAATCTCCGGCTTTAAGCCCTGTGACCTGTGCCATCATCTGCAGCAACAGGGCATACGATGCTATGTTGAACGGCACGCCCAGAAAACAGTCGGCTGAACGCTGGTAGAGCTGGAGGCTCAGTCTGCCATTTGCCACATAGAACTGGAAGAATGCGTGGCAGGGCGGCAGGTTCATGTTCTTGAGGTCAGCCACGTTCCACGCGCTGACAATGATACGGCGTGAATCAGGATTGTTCTTTATTGTATCTGCCACCTCGGAAATCTGGTCTATGAAACCGCCGTCATAGTCGGGCCAGGAACGCCACTGGTAACCGTAGATATGTCCGAGATTGCCGTCCGGGTCAGCCCATTCGTTCCAGATGCGGACACCGCGTTCCTGCAGCCACTTGGCATTGGTGTCGCCGTTCAGAAACCACAACAGCTCGTAGATTATGGATTTGAGGTGTAGCTTTTTGGTTGTCAATAGCGGAAAGCCGTCTTCCAGATTGAATCTCATCTGATGACCGAATATACTTATGGTGCCGGTCCCTGTGCGGTCTCCTTTCTCCACACCTTCCTTCAGTATCTTGTCCAGTAAATCCAAATATTGTTTCATATATGCTTCGTGTTATAAGGGCGAATTTACTCATTTATTTTTATCTTCGCCACACATTTGTGAACAGCTATGGAACTGCCGTCCGGATTTATTGATCAGATGCTTGATCAGATGCCTCGGCAAGAGGTGGACGCATTGTGCGGTGCGTTATGCTCTGACCCCGTGGTAAGCATACGCCTGAACGATAAGAGTGAGGCTGCAAGGAATTCTGTATGTCAGGATTTAGGAATTAATCAGGGGCATAGAGTCCCGTGGTGTGAAAACGGTTGGTATCTGACGGAAAGACCATCGTTCACAATGAACCCGCTGTTCCATTCAGGAGCTTTCTATGTTCAGGAGGCATCGTCTATGTTCGTGGAGCAGGCTGTAAGGAAATGTGTCGGCGGACCGGTCAGGGTGCTGGATCTTTGTGCCGCTCCGGGTGGCAAATCCACGCATCTGCTGTCGTTGCTTCCAGATGGCAGTCTTCTGGTGGCGAATGAGATAATCCGTTCCAGAGCCAATATCCTGCGTGAGAATATCGTGAAGTGGGGCAGGGCAAATGTGGTTGTCACAAATGACACTCCGGCGCATATAGGCGGGAGTCCGCTTATGTATGACCTGATTCTGGTTGATGCACCCTGTTCCGGCGAGGGTATGTTCCGCAAAGACGATGTGGCTGTAAGTGAATGGAGTCCGGACAATGTACAGATGTGCGCTGCAAGACAGCGTGAGATACTTGAGGCCGTATGGCCAGGGCTGAAGCCGGGCGGCCATATTATCTACAGCACCTGTACCTTCAACCGTTTTGAGGATGAGGACAATGTGGCCTGGATGATTGGGCATTTCGGTGCTGAGGCTATTGGGATTGAGGTCAGTGATGACTGGAACATAAAAGGCGATATGACAGGAAGAGGGCTTCCTGTATATCATTTTATGCCGCATCTTACGCGCGGAGAGGGATTCTTCCTGTCGCTGTTGCGTAAGCCCGGTTTGTATACCGATATTCCGCTATCGGTAAAGACAAAGACCAACAAGTGCGAAGGCCAGTTTACGGAATGGCTTGCGGAGTCTGAAAGTTTCCGCTTTGCCGAAAATGGCGGCAGCGTGATGGCTTTGCCTGAATGTATAGCAGATGATATGTTACGGATTGCACGTAGTCTGAATACTGTTTCGTGCGGCCTTGAACTTGCTGTCAGGAAAGGTCGTAACCGGACTCCTGCACATTCGCTTGCAATGAGCAGGAATATCCGTAAGTACGCATTCCCCGTATGTGATTTGAGCCGCGAAAAGGCTCTCGCTTATCTGCACGGGGAGTCAGTCACATTGTCTGATGCCCCACGCGGGTATGTGCTTGTCACGTATTCGGGGATACCGCTTGGCTTTGCCAATAATGTCGGCAACAGAGCGAACAATCTCTATCCCCAGCAGTGGCGTATCCGCAAACAGATACAGTTATAATTTGTCAATCTGTTCGTAACAGAGGCCTGTACACTGGCAGATTATATCAATTGGAATGCCGGCAGCTTTCAGTTTGCCGGCAGCATCATGCTTAGCTTTGAGCTCACCTTCTGCCCGGCCTTCTGCCCGGCCTTCTTCGCGGCCTTCTTCGCGGCCACCTGCCCGTGCTGCTTTTTTCTCTTCGCTAAGCTGGCTTCTCTCTTCGCTAAGCTGGCTTCTCTCTTCGCTAAGCTGGCTTTTCTCCTCACGAAGCTGGCTTTTCTCCTCACGAAGCTGACTTTTCTCCTCACGAAGCTGACTTTTCTCCTCACGAAGCTGACTTTTTTCTTTGAGCATTTCTTCGCGTTCCTTACGTATTTCTTCGCGAAGCTTACGTGCTTCTCTTTTTGCGTATAAATCCTGCGCCCTTCTGTC
The DNA here is from genome assembly GCA_024398595.1 of Bacteroidaceae bacterium. Classification (GTDB taxonomy): domain Bacteria; phylum Bacteroidota; class Bacteroidia; order Bacteroidales; family Bacteroidaceae; genus Colenecus. Next base: position 5,034 of record JAKSIX010000081.1, read on the forward strand.
TATTTCTGTTGTCATAGTGCTGATGTATTCTTCCTTTATTTCCGCAGGCATCTCCGCCAGCTCGCACTGCCTCGTGAACCTCTCCCATATACCGTCGGTGAAACCCTCCGGCAGCTCGTCCATCTCGTGCAGATGCTTTATGCAGTACAGAAACCTGTCCTTGTCGTTGTTTATCTCTTCCCAGCCTTTGTTGAATGCAGGCAGCTCCACATATATGAAGTGCAGGCTGTCCG
>JAKSIX010000082.1 GCA_024398595.1 Bacteroidaceae bacterium
GACTTGTCCTCCTAAGCGAAAAACCACCATTACCCATAGTGATACCATTGCCCTCTTTTTTTAGACATACCAGTCTTGCACCTTTTCCATTTTCCTTTGGAACTCTAGCCCATTCCCATATGCGTCTAGCTGGAATCCAAGGAGCACCATAATAGTCATAGCCAACATCCATAAAGTGATCAAGCATATTCTTCTCATACCAGATACAAGCATCTGGCTGAGCGATTAGCATGTATTCGTAGTTGGATAATCCATCATAAAATGCTGCCGAAAGCATCAGCTTATTATAACCAAGAATACCTTTAAAGAATTTGTCTTCATAAGAAATAAAGCCAATACTAGGAAATGTTCTTTCATAGTAATCTCTTTCATTTCCTCAGCAAATCTGCGTCCTGCAACTGTCTTCCAAGCGCATCGTCAGCGGCCAGGAGGGTGATGTCATTCTCAAGATTGAGAGCATACAGCACACGGGCATAGATACCCATAGAAACTGCAGGGTCGCCATGCTCGACTTTCGAGACAGTAAGCCTTGTAACCGTAGCCCTTTCCGCTATGTCCTGCATTGAAAGATGCCTGCGCTTGCGAGCCAGCTTGAACTGCTCGCCCATCTGCCTCATAGCCTGATCCAAAGCCCTCGGCATCATCTTACCGAATGTATCCTTACTCATGCACTTGTTGTTTATCACGCACAAAATTAGGCACAATTGTTTATCATAACAAACATTGTTCTATCTTTTTCAGCTAGATTTACTGACCAACTTAACCGGTTTCCTGGATTTTGAAACCAAAAGCCTCACAAATAAGCTACACACCAACGGACAGAGAGATGAACTTAGTATTATCTTGCAGAAACTTGACCTCTTTTGATTACAGATGTCAAGTAAATTGCTAAATTTGCGTATCATAAACGGATAGAACTTTTAATACATTGATATTATGACAATTGACAAATTCAACTTCGCTGGAAAGAAGACTTTCGTACGCGTAGATTTCAACGTTCCCGTTGATGAGAATTTTAACATTACCGATGATACCCGTATCGTCGCCGCAATGCCTACACTGAAGAAAATTATCGCTGACGGTGGCCGTCTGATCATAGCCTCACATATGGGCCGTCCCAAGAAGAACCCGGATCCGAACTTCTCACTCAAGCATATCCTCGCTCACGTAAGCGAATGTCTGGGTGTTGATGTCAAGTTCGCAGAGGACTGCGCAAAGGCTCAGGAGGCTGTTGCAGCTCTGAAGGACGGCGAGGCTCTGCTGCTTGAGAACGTACGTTTCTACGCTGAGGAGGAAGGCAAGCCACGTGGCATTGACAAGGAAGATCCGGCATACGATGCAGCCAAGAAAGAGCTCAAGGCCGCTCAGAAGGAGTTTGCAAAGACTCTCGCATCATACGCAGACGTTTATGTCAACGACGCATTCGGTACCGCACACCGCAAGCACGCCACCACAGCTGTTATGGCTGACTACTTCGATGCTGACCACAAGATGTTCGGTTTCCTGATGGAGAAGGAAGTCGTTGCAGTCGAGAAGGTTCTGAAGAGTTCCACAAAGCCTGTAACCGCAATCATCGGCGGTTCAAAGGTATCATCAAAAATCACCATCATCGAGAACCTGCTTCAGAAGGTTGACAATCTGGTAATCATCGGTGGTATGGCCTACACATTCGTTCTGGCAAAGGGCGGCAAGGTCGGCAACTCACTCTGTGAGCCGGATCAGGTTGATGTAGCACTCGCAGTCCTGAAGAAGGCTGAAGAGCTCGGTGTGAAGATTGTTCTGCCGACAGACTGTCTTGCAGCTGACAAGTTCGACAACGAAGCCAATACTCAGGTTGTTGACAACAACAACGTTCCCGACGGTTGGGAAGGTATGGATATAGGTCCTGCATCAGCAAAGGCAATGGCCGGAATCATCGAATCATCCAAGACCATCCTCTGGAACGGTCCTGCAGGCGTATTCGAGTTCAGCAATTTCCAGGCAGGTACGAAGGCTATCGCAACAGCTGTTGCCAACGCCACTTCAAAGAACGGAGCATTCTCACTCGTCGGTGGAGGTGACTCAGTAAGCGCTGTCAAGCAGTTCGGTTTCGCAGATAAGGTATCATACGTATCGACAGGCGGCGGTGCACTGCTTGAGGCTATCGAGGGCAAGATACTGCCTGGCATAGCTGCTATTCAGGGATAATTATTCACACGATAGATATGGGGCTGCCGGCACATTATGCGGAAGCCCCATATTTTTTAACAGATCCGGTCAGATGAGCAAAACGCCCAATCATTCAGACACCCGCCGGCAGATACTGGGCCTGTTACTGGAAGGCAGACTTGGCGAGGCTTTGCAACTCATAGGTGTGCAGATCAATGATGTCACAGACTGGCACGTGACATCCGAATTTGAAAATCTGAGCACATCATACAATTATATGCTTCAGTATTTCGGTCAGGGCGTACCGGACGATGAACGCTCAAACCTGTTCAAACAGCTGACAGGCAGGGCAATACTGCTGAACGACGATGCCTATATACAATCCCTGCTACCATCTTCAACGCTACTTTATTTTCAGGCCAGACGCCAGAGCATCAATCACCCGATTGACTACCCGCAATCCCAATCGGCATTGGAACGCTTTGCGGCAATGCAGCCATTACCGGCATCCGGCAATGACACGCCTGAGTTGATACGTATTCTGTCAGATCACGAAACACTTCTCTCCAACATCTTCACCAGCATTTGGATAAGCGGACTATGGAGCAGAAACGAAATTGAGCAGATTACAGACATTTTAAATTCAAACGAAGTGCTTGCACAGGATAAATCACTCATTATCAGTGCTATTGCACTCGCATTGATGGAAAGGTTTGACCCAGGCAAAATCTCCCTCTTAGGCCAGTTCAGTTCAAACCCTGACATTGGTATCTCAATCCGTTCACTTACAGGATTCGTTTTCGGAATAATCAGATACGACAGGATTATACCATATTTCCCGGGTATAACCTCTCTTTTGCAGCTGATGTCAGACTCCATTGACATACAGACAGGAATACAGAGCATTCAATTGGCCCTGTTCCTCTCACGCGAGACTGACGAGACTGACCGCAAGATGCGCGATGAAATCATTCCCGCAATGATCAGGAACATTCCGAACAATCCTGCGAATGACAATACCGCTACCGAGGACATCAATCCTGATTGGGATAAATGGATGGACAAATCCGACATCCAGAAAAGACTTATGGAGATGACGGAAATGCAGTTGGAAGGTGCCGACATCTATATGAGCACATTCTCCAATCTGAAGAATTATCCCTTCTTCAAGCAACTGTCAGGCTGGTTCAGAGCATTCGATGCGAACCAGCCGGACGTACGCGCCTCGTTTACAGGCACTGAATTGCTGAAGACAAACATCGGTCACCACCTGCTGTCATCCGATGTATTCTGCAATTCCGACAAATATTCGCTGTGTTTTACATTCCAGCAGATACCAGAATCGCAGCGCAAGAGTATCATTGACCAGATAATAAGTCAGAACGAGGACATTGAGGAATCACTGGAGAATCGTCCGAAGACTCCTGTGCAATATGACAAATGCGTGCGCCAGTATATTCAGGACATCTATAGGTTCGTAAAGCTCTATCCCCGCAGACACGAGTTCTGGGACCCGTTTCCCAGCCAGACCAACCTGTTCAATATCGACAGCCTCAAGCCATTCGTATCAGCACCGCAATTTGAAAGGACTGCGGCTGAATTCTTGTTGAAGAAGAAACATTATGCCGAGTCTTCCGTGCTGTTTGATATGTTGCTCTCACACAATGGTCCGGAGAGCACGGATTGGCAGATATGGCAGAAGATGGGCTATTCACTGCAAAAGACTGGAAAATATGCCGACAGTATAGAGGCGTATCTGAAAGCCGATATTCTGGAGCCGGACAACACCTGGACATTGAAGCACATAGCACTGGCCTGGCGTGATTCCGGGAACTCATACAAGGCAGTCGAATATCTGTTACAGCTGGAAAAAATACAGCCGGACGATATTCAACTGTCATTACTTACAGGAGAATGCCTGATGAGCATAGAAAGATACGACGAGGCCTTGAACCGCTTCTTCAAAGTCGAATACCAACAGCCCCAATCCATACAGGCAAAACGCGATATAGCCTGGTGCTATTTCCTCTGTAACAGATATGAACAGTCTCACAAATACTGGTCACAGCTGTTAAGCGAATCAAAAGACAATCTCAAAGCTGCAGACTACCTGAATTCCGGCCATTTGGAATGGTGTTCAGGGAATTTGGTATTAGCCATATCACTTTACAGTTGCGCAAAGAAAATGACCGGCGAAGAAGAATTCCTCAAACTACTTCAGGCAGACAGGCCGATTCTCCTATCACACGGCATTCAGCAGACAGATTTCATGCTGATGCTGGACCTGCTCCGCAAATAACCATCCTCCGCAGCTCATATCCTGGGTTTCAGAGTAATGCGGATAACCAGTGAGACCAGATAGACAACAAGTCCAAGGATTGCCACGTTGATTACCGGATAGAAACCCTTTGCAAGGAAAGCAGCCCATTCCCCCTCTTCCAGGCCGACCCGTTGCGCCACATCACACACCATACGGATGTTTTCTATACATTCGAACAATGTAACGGCAAGTACCGAATGCCCCAACAGTCTGACCCACTTCTTAGCTTTGAATGCAGCGATTATCAGACCTGCCAGAAGCAGAATCACCAATATTGTATAAACAAATACTACCGGTTCGAATATGCTACCGACAGCATGGGGAAAACTATACCCTTCAGTCAAAAATTCTTTCCACATATTGTTTTTATTAATCTGTTATACAACAATCACTTCCTTGGTTTCTGAGCCAGACTTATTACCAGAGAAATGACATAAACCAATACTCCGTACAAAGGTGCTATAAGGACCACTTTCATTCCGCCGCAGAACACTGTCGGACTGATACCGCCAGCCAGTTGAATATGCTTGCAGGCCTGGCTGAGGCCAAGCAGACAGGCAAGGAAACCCAACACCAGACCGATTATCCCGATTTCCCGCACCCAGTTGGGTGCTTTCCAGGCGGCAATGAGGACTCCTACAAGAGCCAGAGTCACAAGTGTCATATAACCTGCACTACCCTCCACATACAATTTAAACAATCCATTCATTCGTAAAGTAGTTATATGTGAACCACCCCTAGAGGCAGTTCTGTTAAACA
>JAKSIX010000083.1 GCA_024398595.1 Bacteroidaceae bacterium
AATCTGTTTTGAAATGTTCGATTAAAAATTTTATGAAGGATTTTCGAGATGAAAATCCGCTTGTTTGAAGGAGTGATGGGGTTCCATCATGACTGAAAAGAAACGGGTTTTCAGCCGGAAAGACTTTATAAAAGATTAATTGGAACATTTCAAAACAGATTCTTAGTACTTTTGCGATGAAAAAGGAAACGATGTCCGGCAATCATTTCAAGACATACAGATGGCTGAAGCCCGCAGCGTACATTTACGGACTGGCTACAGACCTGCGTAATACATTGTACGACAGAAAAGTGCTTGCCGTATATTCTGCCCCATTCCCGGTAATATGCATAGGAAACATCACGGCAGGAGGCACCGGCAAGACACCTCAGGCTGAATATTTGCTAAAACTGCTGCAGGACAAGTTCAATACCGCACTGCTGAGCAGAGGATATGGCAGAGCCACAAAGGGATACATTCTTTCATCAGACAACTCAACCCCTGAGATGATTGGAGATGAGCCGTTCCAGATGAGCCGCAAGTTCACATCCGCAAGCATAGCCGTATGCGGGGACAGGGCAAAAGGACTCAAGGAACTTGAACGTACAACGCACCCGGATGTGGTAATATTGGATGATGCCTTTCAGCACAGAGCCGTCAGACCGTCATTGAACATACTTCTCATCAACTGGAACAGGGACATACATTCGGATCTGCCCATTCCTGCCGGACTGCTGCGGGAGAAAGCGTCCAACAAAAAGAGGGCCGACATCATAATCGTAACGAAATGCCCGGATTCCATCAGCGAAATCCAGATGACGGAATTTACTGCAAGGATATCTCCCGATAAAGGCCAGAAAGTGTTCTTTTCGAGAATACGCTACGGAGAGCTCATTCCCTGGAACAACAGCACAGTTCCCAGAACGATAAACGGCATATCGCAGTCAACAGCCGTCACCATTGCGACAGGCATAGCTTCACCACAGCCGATAATTGACATGCTGAAAAAGAAAAGCGGCAACATATCGCACATCGCATTCCCGGATCATCATAAGTTTACGGACAAAGACATATCACGCATCACTGAAATATCCGGCAAATCCGGGAACAACGACAGAATTGTCATCATAACCGAGAAAGACTCCGTAAAGATGAGGAATCTGCACATAGGACAGAATCTTGCCGAAAATCTTCATATTCTTCCTGTTGAGACAGAATTCATCACGGACAAAGACGAATTTGACAACATTATTATCGGACACATTGAAAATTTCAACAAAAGATAATGAAAGAGACAGAAATATCAGAATTAGGAGAGTTCGGGCTCATTGATCATCTTACAAAAGACATTCAGCCCGTAAACAAAAGTACCATATATGGCATTGGCGATGATGCCGCCGTACTTGAATACGGTGACCGTGAGACTCTGGTCACTACGGACATGCTGATGGAAGGCGTTCACTTTGACCTCACCTACACTCCTTTGAAGCACCTCGGCTACAAAGCCGCATCAGTCAACATATCTGACATATACGCGATGAACGGAAAGCCGTGTCAGATGACCCTGTCCGTTGCCCTGAGCAAGCGTTTCTCTGTTGAGGATATGGAAGATTTCTATGACGGAGTAATGCTGGCCTGCCGCAAACACGGTGTGGATCTGGTAGGAGGAGACACAACATCATCGCTGACAGGCCTCGCAATAAGCATCACCTGCATCGGCGAGGCAAGGAAAGAGGACATTGTCTACCGTAATGGGGCAAAACAGAATGACCTGATATGCGTATCCGGCAATCTTGGAGCAGCATATATGGGCCTACAGTTGCTGGAACGGGAGAAAGCAGTATTCAACAGCACCGGCCACGATGACGGTGAACCATTCTCACCGGATTTTTCAGGCAAGGAATATCTTCTGGAAAGGCAGTTGAAACCGGAGGCACGCGGAGATATAATAAAGGAGCTGGCCGAGGCCGGCATCAAGCCCACATCAATGATGGACATATCAGATGGCCTATCCTCTGAACTCATTCATATATGCAGGCAAAGCGGTACAGGATGTCAGGTCTATCAGAACCGCATTCCAATTGATTACCAGACTGCTGTAATGGCCGAGGAAATGAATATGGACGTATATACCTGCGCACTGAATGGCGGTGAAGACTATGAGCTGCTGTTCACGGTTCCGCTAGAATGCCACGAAAGGATAATGACGCTGAAGGACGTGCGCCTGATCGGACATATGACAAAACCGGAGCTTGGCCGTATGCTTGTAACTGATTCAGGACAGGAAATAGAACTGAAGGCCCAAGGATGGCAAAGCCACCTTGACGAATAGGCTGTAGCCCACCAGACACAAAAAAGGTTCCGGAGATTTCCAGAACCTTTTTCAGTATCACTATGCTGTCAGATTGCTTTCTCGATATTCCACACAAAAGCCCTAAGACCGAGCTTTTCCCTTGTCATATCAAGTTTATGCAGTTCTTCAAGCAGCAAATCCACCACATCATCATTCACGATAGAAATGATGCCGGAGCACATTGACGGCCATGCGTGAGTTCCGTAATGCGGTATCCCTTTTTTTGAGCCACGGCCTTGAAGCTGCTCAACCATAGAGAAACCCCTGCAGTTAAATCTTGTCAGTATATCAATGACGCGCTCTGTAAACGCCTGATCAAAAGCTATAAAAACCGATTTCATAATTATTCCGTTCAATTTGTTCTCGCGGTCTTGTCGCGAATCATTTTATTCTTGTTTTCCGCCCAATACGCGGCCAGCTCAAGCTGACGGCGATGACGGCGGCGGTTTTTCTTAATCTCAACGCCCTGGAACACACAGTACAGTGTAGGTACCAGGACAAGTGTCAGTATGGTTGAGACAGTCAGACCTCCGATTACAGAGACACCCAACGGGCGCCACATGGCGGAGCCTTCTCCTTGACTTACAGCCATCGGAATCATACCGAGAATAGTTGTCAGCGTTGTCATCAGCACAGGACGCAGACGGCTGCGGGCAGCCTTGACCGTTGCAGATATAGCCGACAAACCGCGTTCACGACAGAGATTTGTGTAGTCAATCAGCACGATACCGTTCTTGACTACGATACCTATCAGCATTATCGCTCCGAGAAGGCTCATAATATTGAGTGTCGTTCCCGTCAGCTCAAGCGCTATGAGCACGCCACTCACGGCAAACGGTATAGAGAACATTATTATGAACGGCAACTTGAGAGACTCGAACTGTCCTGCCATTACAATGAACACGAGCAGCAGTATCAGTATACCAAGCAGACCCATATCGTGGAAGGATTCCTGCTGTTCCTCATAATCACCCGATATCTGGATGGTTACACCTTCCGGCATATCCATTCCGGCAATTATCGTTTTACCGGCATCAACAACGTCACTCAATGCAGACCCGCCGGCTACGACACACGTCACGGTATTGATTCTCTGACGGTCTTTACGCTCAATGGTTGGCGGAGTGAACATCTCCACCACCTTGCCGACATCCTTGACACGGATTGCGTTACCGGAACTTCCGTACAGGACGATGTTCTCAATATCCGAAAGTTCGGTACGGTATTCAGGAGCATAGCGCACCTTGATATCATACTCCTCGCCATCCTCACGGAAATACGATGCGCTCGCACCATAAATACGGTTTCTGAGGTATGTAGCGGCAGTGGTCAGGTTCAATCCGTGCTGGGCAAGTTTCTCCCTGTCAAACTCCACACGGTACTCCGGTTGATATTTGTCACGGCTCACGTATGCCTCACCTACTCCCTCAATCTGCTTCATTGCCGCCATAAAGTCGTTCGCGACCTTATCCGTAGCATCGAAATCATATCCATATATCTCGAAGCTTGCACTTGACTGGCCACCCATACTCATACCGCTTCCCTGCTTCACCATAAAACGGTCTATCTCCGGACTCGCGTTCAAATCGGCACGCATTTCATCAATAGCCCGGGTAATCGGGAAATCACGCTCCGTCATCTTCGTCATCGTGATATTGAATGATATGACGTGAGTACCGTTAGCCTGCATTGATGCGAAAGCATTGTCATCGCCTGCGGCACCTACGCGGTAGTTGCACACGCGCATATCCTTTCCATAGCGCTCAAGCCAGGTAGATGCAAGTCTCGCCGCAACCTCCTTGGAACGATCGGTATTTGTACCCATAGGCATATATATAGTAACGGATATACGCCCGTCATCATCAGATGGGAAGAACTCACTCTTGATTGACCTGGCAAACAGAAGTGACAAGGCAAACAGGCCGAGGCAGAGAGATATAACCAGCTTACGATGACGCACGGCCTTGTTTATCAGACCCTCGTACCAGCCGTCCAGGCCATCCAGAAGTTTCTGTATAGGACTGTACAGGAAAGTATGCAGCTTGCCCGGTTTCTTCTCAAGCTTGAGCATACGCGAGCAGAGCATAGGTGTCAGTGTCAGGGATGTGACAAGTGATATACCTATGATAATACACATCATCCAACCGAGCTGCTTGAACATCACACCGGTCATACCAGATATCATAGTCATCGGGAAGAACACTGCGAATATGGTCAATGTTGAAGCCATAACAGATACAGCAACCTCATTGGTACCGTGGATTGAAGCCTGTTTGGGATCTGCACCACGCTCAATATGTGTTGTAATGTTTTCAAGCACCACAATGGTATCATCTACGACCATACCGATTGCTATGGTAAGCGAGGACAATGATATGACATTCAGCGAGCCGTCCGTCACGGCCAGATAGATGAACGAAGCGACAAGCGAAAGCGGTATCGTGACTGACACCACAACCGTAGCACGCCAACGGCCAGTGAAGAAATACACCACCAGCACGACGAACAGCAAAGCATAGAGAATTGTCTCGGACAGAGAATTCACTGTCTGGATGATATTCTCGGAACCGTCATTGATTATACCCAGCTTAATATCGCTTGGCATATTCTTCTGCAGGGCAGGAAGTTCTTCCAGCACCCGCTT
>JAKSIX010000084.1 GCA_024398595.1 Bacteroidaceae bacterium
GATAAAAATGAGCAGATTCAGATACCCGGTAGATACTGACCAGTTCCAGGAAATAAGGGAACAGGGAAAGGTTTATATTGACAAGACTGATATGGTGTATAATCTTGTCAACGAGTATAAGTACGTCTTCCTTGCCCGTCCCCGCCGATTCGGCAAGTCTCTGCTTTGCAATACATTCAAAGCTTATTTCCTCGGACAGAAGGAACTGTTCGAGGGACTGAAGGTGATGGAACTGGAGAAAGAATGGAAGACATTCCCTGTATTACACTTCATCATGAGCGGACTGAAGAACTGCACAATCCCTGATGCCAAGAGTAATCTTGAAGGTTTTCTGCGGAGATATGAGGAAGCATACGGAAGAGACCCTCTGTCGGTTACTCTAAATGCGCGTTTTCGTGATTTGATTCACAATGCGGCAAACCGGACCGGCGAGAAGGTTGTTGTCATTCTTGACGAATACGATTCCCCTATCATGCGTCTCATGTATGAGAAGGAACATCTTGAGCAGATGCGCTCCATGCTGCGTGAGTTCTATCAGGTGCTTAAAGACGAGGGTGCATATCTCCGTTTCGTCTTCATCACCGGCGTGACGAAGTTCTCACAGCTCAGTATCTTCTCGGAACTGAACAACCTCCGGCAGATTTCCATGGACGATGATTATTCCGGTCTTTGCGGCATTACGCAGGAGGAACTCGACACGGTGCTCCGTCCCTGCATCGAGGAATATGCGGTGGACTCAGGCATCACTACCGATGAAGCCTACGCCTTGCTGAAGAAGAATTACGACGGCTATCATTTCTCTCCGAAGAGTAAGGATGTCTATGCACCGTTCAGTCTGCTCCGAGCACTTGATGCCAATGACGCAAGACACTATTGGTTCGAGTCGGGAACATCAAGTTCATTATTGGAGCATCTCAGGCATTTCCCGATAACCCGTGCCTTGGATTATGACGGTGTCGCAGTGAGTGAGAACGAGTTCAGCATCCCATGCGAGGATGCCGATACACCAATGCCGCTGCTTTACCAGAGTGGCTACCTCACCATTGCCTCATACGACAGACTGCTTCAGCGTTATGAACTGAAGATTCCCAACAATGAAGTTCGCAAGGGACTCATTGACTGCCTGATGCCGATTATCCTGAAACGCCCGGTAGCTGACAACAACAGTGTGGTAGTTGCAATCGCTAAGGCCATATTTGACGGCAACCTGTCAGATGCCCTCGCAGCCCTTCGTTCCTACATCGCCAAGATTCCTTACGACATCATAACAAAAGAAGACTGGGAGGACAAGGAAAAGCGCGAGTCGTTCTACAAGCTCCTTTTCTATATGGTGTTCTCCCTGCTCAACTCCACTGTCGATACCGAAGTGAAGAGCATCCTCGGACGTGCCGATGTTGTCATAAAGACCGGCACCGACATCTTTGTGCTGGAACTGAAAGTTGATGACAGCGCGGAGAATGCCCTCGCACAGATTGACAGTAAGGGCTATGCCATTCCATACGAGGCAGAAGGGCGAACTGTCACAAAGTGCGGAGTCTGCATCTCAAGCGGGCAGCGCAACATCATTCACTGGCGCATTGTTGACATCAACGGAAACATCATAGACGAACAGAAGTTCAGATAACACACTTGTATCATTTATCTATGAAACATTTTCATAGTCAGAATTACATACACTTAACAGGGAGAGGTACACTCCTCCTCACACTGGCGGCCCTGCTGTCAGTAAGCTGCTCCAAGCCGGCAAAAATAATAACCGCACATTCATACGAAGAACTCAAAGGCACTGTGATAGGAACATATCAGGGTGCGACAGTAGAAACAATCCTATCATCCCATGCAGAGGAGTGTGGATACCGGGTGGAGTATCATACCGAGCCGGCTTCCATCATTCAAGGACTGAAAAACGGTTCCATTGACCTGATGACAGTACGTTTTCCAGAATTCAAGGCATATATGCATTCCATGCCCGGATTGTATCTGGTCTGGGATTCACTCCTGGTGGATGACCAGCTCGTCCTGATAAGTCTGAAAAACAATGAACTGAAGGAACATTTCAACGAATGGCTCAAACTTCCGGAAACCCGACAGATGATGCAGGATTCAAAGGAGTACTGGCTCAGGCCATACGGTGCCCCTGACCCTGTCGCAAAAGACTATGATGTTCCGACTGAAGGAGACCCGATCCGTATAGCCAGTTCATTTACGATTGTAGGTACGACATATATATCCAATGGCAAGCCTGCCGGTGTCGATATTGATGTACTGTATGGATTCGCAAAATATGCCGGTCGGCCTGTGGAGCTCCTGAATATGCCGACACTCAGTATTCTTGCGGCAGTACAGACCGGGCAGATTGATATGGGTATATCTGGCTTTTCCCTGAGACCGGACGGAAGCATAAATGAGAATATGCTGATTTCAGACCCATACAACAGGGCATCGCACGCTCTGGTAGGCTACAGCGAGGAACTTGCCATACAGCAGATGAAAGAGGCGGGGCTGTATCAGGAAACGGATTTCTTTTCCAACATAGCCGATGCCTTCCGCCGCACATTCATTGAAGAAGACCGTTGGCAGATGATTGCCGGCGGATTGTGGCTTACTGTCAGAATTTCCTTCTATGCACTTGTCTTCGGAACACTGTTGGGCGCACTGATCTGTGCAATGCGGATGAGCCGCAGACGTTTCATATCCGGAACGGCAAAGGTCTACATAGAGATTATGCGCGTAGTCCCCATCCTGGTGTTCCTTATGATTATGTATTATGCTGTCTTCTCTTCAATGGGAGTAAGCGGCGAAATCGTATCCGTAATAGCTCTTGCCATGAGTATGGCCGCTTTTGTAGGCGATGTGTTCTGTATGGCCATACAGGGCATTGACTGCGGTCAGCGCGAAGCCGGCTACGCACTCGGTTTTTCAAAGAAACAGACCTTCTTCAACATAATATTGCCGCAGGCAGCCCGCAATGCCCAATCCGTATATAACGGGCAGGTTATTGCAATGATAAAGGCAACATCAATAATAGGCTATATCGCGGTTATGGATTTGACAAAGGCTATGGATATTATCCGCAGCCGCACGTTCGATGCCTTCTTCCCATTCATAGCCGCAGCATTCATATATTACCTCATCACCGTTGTCTTCGTCAAACTGATCGGTTGGCTGCTTGATATGACTCTTCCCAAGAAGGGCAGTGCCGCCGCTCCCGAACTGGTAATCAAACCTGCGAAGAAAACGGTTGCGCCTGTTACTTTGGACCATTCCATTCAGAATAAGGAAGTTGTTCTTTCCATAAGCGGACTGCGCAAGGTCTTTGATGACGGAGTGGTGGTACTGAAGAACATAACCACAGATATTCACAAGGGCGATGTTGTGTCAATTATTGGCCCTTCCGGAACAGGGAAGAGCACCTTCCTGCGATGCCTGAACAAGCTGGAAACGTCAACGGAAGGAACAGTCACGATGCATGGCATCAGCGAAGATGAAATGCGTCACCGTATGGGAATGGTATTCCAGTCCTTCAATCTGTTTGAACATCTCACAGTACTGGAAAATGTCTGCATCGGACCGATGAAACTTCTGCACAAAAGCCGCGCAGAAGCGGAAATGCGCGGAATGGAACTCCTGTCAGCTGTCGGTCTGGCAAACAAGGCTACATATATGCCGTGTCAGTTGTCCGGCGGTCAGAAACAGCGTGTTGCCATAGCCCGCTGCCTGTCAATGGAGCCCGAAATTGTTCTATTCGATGAACCCACGTCAGCCCTTGACCCTACCATGATAAACGAGGTTCTTACCGTTATCCGCGAACTCGCAGCACGCGGTATGACTATGCTGATAGTGACCCACGAAATGAAATTCGCCCGTAATGTCAGCAACCGCGTGTTCTTTATGAATCAGGGAATAATTTACGAAGAGGGAACGCCACAGCAGATATTCTCCGAACCAGAGCGCGAAGAAACCAAGCGCTTTATCCAGGGCATCAGCAAGTTTGACTACAGCATTGTCAAGGATTATGATTACATAGACCTGAGCAATTGTCTGGAACAGTTCCTTCTGCGCCGTATGATTCCGCAGTCCGTCGTTGACCACACAATGGCGGCTATGGAAGAACTGCTCCAGCTGTTCCAAAGCGGAAACGGCTGCGTGGCAAGGATAGAGGCCGGTGCCGGTCTTACAGTCCAGTACATCGAGCAGAGTCAGAGTACGGAAATAATCTTGTCGTATTCAGACAAGCTGCCGCAGATACTTTCCGATTCAGGCAGGGAAGATGACCTGAGCATTACCCTGCTACGCGGCTACACATCCGTTCTGGAAGAGACGGACGGACGTTTATATGCCAAAGTCAAATAGGAATATGTTCAGAAGCTGTTTAAGAATCTGTTTTGAAATATTAAAAGTCATTTACAAACAATGAAACGCGAACATCTCTTTTCCCTTCTTTTCGCCCTTCTACTTGTATCCTGCCAGAAGAACAATATCAAGCCTGATGAGCCGGTAGCCCTGCAAGACGAGGTGACCCGTGAATTCCTTTCTCAAATCCGTGTGGACAAGAGAGGGGATTTCCACTACTGGAACCGGGATTCCCCTGCCCTGAGGGAACTTAAGGCATTTGTGGCAACAGTCACCGATCCGAACTGTAAGGGTTATGTACCTCCGCAGGACAGGATAGCCACGTTCGACGTTGACGGTACCCTGATGTGTGAGACCGCTCCCTACTATTTCAACTGGATGCTGTTCTTCCACCGTTATCTGCACGACAGCACTTTTACTCCACCGGAGGA
>JAKSIX010000085.1 GCA_024398595.1 Bacteroidaceae bacterium
AAATGCCATGCCAGAATGTCTTGTATTGTAGTATTAAGTAGCACTACAAATTTAAGAAACTTTTCTGACAATAGCAACCATTTTAAACGTAATTTTATTAAAAATCAACCATTTAGCAATCGTACCCCTGCGGCCTAGTCGCTGTAGCGCTACTTTTGCGCTGAACTAAAGATGAATGTACAAGGTGAACTCATAGCATCCGGCACATCGCTCGGTTACAGGAAGACCGATGCGATGGAGTTGATTCGCTGATGTAGATGCTTGTTTACCGGTTCTTGCGCTTTTCAAACAGTTCTATCGTATATGAGGCTTTACATCCTCGACTTCCCTGCCTGATTTGATTATTGACATTATTCCGGAGAAATGGTAACTGAGCGTTTTGCTTACCTCCTCTTCGGGGAAGTCCTCGGGGTGCTTTATACATAGGGCTGCTATACCGCAGACAACAGGCCACATCTGGCGGAATAGCACTTCGGCTTGTTCCGGGGTTAGACCATAACCCTGCTCGGTCGAACTCAGACACTCCCTTGCAAAGTTTTCCACAATCTCAAGGCTGGCATCATTTCTGAGAAAAAGCATCTGAAATATATTCGTTTCCTCCTTTGCGAAGGATACAAGCCGTAGCCCGAATTCCTTGAAAGCTGGGAAATAGTCCGTCAAACCATCCATTTTGGCAATGAGAATTTTCTCAGCCGCTATGCGAACGGCTTCCGTCACCTCGTTCATATCCTTGAACATCGTGAACATGGGGCTGGAAGAGGTACCCAGCTCCTTTCCCAAAGTTCTGGCACTGATTGCTTCAAATCCACAGGCCCTCACTATCCTGAGACCTGCTGCAACGATATCGTCCTTGGAAAAACGCGGTTGTCTTGGCATAAATCAAACAAACGTTATGTTACACGGTGCAAAGATACAACATAATCATCAAATAAAATAACAAATGTACGATAACGGGTGTTACGTTACGAAAATGTTGTATTTTTGCAATCGTATTTTGTGTTTTGTGACTGAAAACCGAGAAAACAGCTTCTAAAAATGAGAAGGAAGATTCCAATGACTTTAATGACGGCTTTGCTGTCGGTTGTGGCATTCGCTGCCGGTGACTGGAGTGGAAAAGTGGTGGATGAAAATGGCGAGCCGATACCATTTGTCAATGTGGTGGCTCTTTCAAAAGCTGATTCCTCAATAGTGACGGGGGTGATAACGGCCGAAGACGGCTCATTCAGGATAGCGGCAGATGGAAAGAATCAATTGCTGATGGTGTCGATGATAGGATTCAAGACTGAGTATCTGAATTCGGCCGACAACATCATCGTCACACTGGTCACTGATACGCAATATCTTGAAGATGTTGTCGTGCGCGCCATCCTCCCAAAAACCGTACTTTCAGGGGAGGGCTTGCAGACCTTGGTAAGCGGTAGCGTCCTGGAGACGGTAGGAACTGCAAATGACGTCCTCGCCCGCACTCCCGGAATGATAAAGAGTCAGGACGGCCTGCAGGTCGTGGGCAAGGGTGCACCTCTTGTGTATATCAACGGCAGAAAAGTCACCGACATGACGGAACTGGACCGTCTGCAGAGCAATGAAATACAGAGTGTCGAAGTCATCACGAACCCCGGCTCCCAGTATAGCGCGAGCGTGCGGAGTGTAGTACGGATACGTACCGTAAAACATCAAGGCGATGGCTTCGGATTCAATGCGGGTCTTACCGACGAGCAGTCTTTGCACAATGGCTACAATGATCCGTCAGGATTTCTGAATGTGAACTACCGTCACAACGGACTGGATGTTTTCGCCGGCATAAATGCTCTGAAATACACTTCCCGCCAGGAGAGCGACATGCTTCAGCAGACATTCGGAACTCCAGAGTTCAAGCAGGAAGGGACTTTGGATTTCGTTCAGAAGATGACGAACGCAGGCGTGAACGGAGGGCTGAACTGGCAGATTTCAGACAACCATTCACTGGGCTTCCGCGTAGAAACTGAGATGAATCCTAAAGTGGATGTCCATCAGCTGATTGATGAGAATGTATTTGAAGGAGGCTTCAAAACAGACCACCTTCTTGCAGAAGGCAACCACCATAATGACAATATGCCTTTCGGATTATCTGCCAATACCTATTATAATGGCAAGATCGGAAAACTGGAAATGGATTTCAATGCTGATTATTACAGAATGAAGACCTCGCAGGACGCGCATACTGCTGAAAAGAGTGACATGGGACAGGACGATGATGTCAAATACCTTTCACACAGCGGTAGCAGGATGTATGCGGCAAAACTTGTGCTCTCTTACCCGATATGGCAGGGTATGCTGCAGGCAGGCACGGAAGACGTATTCTCCCGCAGGGATGACGATTACACCATCAACAGTGTCTCAGTACCTTCTTCTGCATCGAAGGTAAGCGAAGACAATATCGCACTTTTCGCAAGTTACGGGCTCCATATCAAAAAAGTCGGTCAGTTAAGCGCTGGCGTCCGTTATGAACACGTGAACTATTCGTATGATGATCTGAAAGGTTCCGATGACTTGAACAGGAAATATGACAATGTATTCCCGACACTTTCCTACGCCAATGCCTTCGGCCCGGTCCAGATGCAACTGAGTTACTCCGCAAAGACCCATAGGCCTGATTTCCAGTCACTCAGCAGTGCGGTCAGGTATCATAGCCGGTACGTATATCAGAGCGGTAATGCCAAACTCCAGCCGCAGACCGATCACGACCTCGGGCTGAACGTCAATTGGAAATGGCTCACAATGGTGACTCAGTATTCCCGCATGAATGACGCCATATCACAGTGGTCTGAACTGTACAATGACAAGGGCGTTGTGCTGGCTCATCCTATCAACCTGGACAGACCGGTAAGGACGCTTGCCTGGTTCGTAAACGCCGCTCCGACAATAGGCATCTGGACAATTAATTATACAGTCGGAGTACAGCAGCAATGGCTCAAGCTCAATATGCCGGATCCACGTGAAATCACCACTCGCAGGGAAGTTTCTTTCAGCGACAAGCCAATGTTCATTGCGCAGTTGTTCAACACTTTCAGATTCAAGAATGACTGGCAGATAGAGCTTGGAGGAGAATTCCACAGCAAGGCCTATTCCCAGAATATGATGATTTGCAATAATTATCTTGACCTGGCTGCCGCCGTTCAGAAATCTTTTCTTGACAACACTCTCGTCCTCAGGCTGGAAGGTTCCGACCTTGCAGGTCTTGGCGTATATGACGTGATGTCCGACTGTGGAAGCCATATCATCAGGCAGACAAACCGGATGGACAACCAGAGAATAAAGTTCTCCATCAGGTATAACTTCAACACAGCGCAGAGCAAGTACAAGGGAACCGGAGCCGGGGCTGACGTAAAGAGCAGAATGAAATAACAACTACACTATAATGATGCCTCTTTCTGACGGAACAGAACTGGATGATGTCGCGGATGAAATCATCTCTGTGATTGAACGTGAGGAAAAGATTTTATGTACTCTCAATGATGAAGTAATCAGCGAAAGGTATAACGTCCAGAAAAGGAACATCAGGATGATTCTCGGTCATCTTGTGGATTCCGCAAGCAATAATCAGCAAAGAATCGTAAGGCTTCAATATGCGGTGGGGATGCTGGCGTTCCCGGATTACACGCAGGACAATGACCTGTGGATTTCGCTGCAGGACTACAGTCATTATGACTGGAAGCAATTGGTACAGTTGTGGAAATACACAAATCTGCATATCGCATATATCATCAGGAATATCGATGTTTCGAAACTTGACAATTACTGGGTTGATTATCAGGGCAACAAATGCAGCCTGTCTCAAATGGTCAGAGGATATTCCGAGCATCTGGGACTTCATATCGGCCAGATACACGAATTGATTGAAAACAAAAAAATATGAAAAAAGCATTTTATATTTTAAGGAACATCTTTGCTGTTATAGGTCTGGCCTTTACGATACTTCTGGTATATGTGCTGTGCAGTGGCAGGTATATTCCCGGAAGAGGCGTTGACAAGGGGCAGGTCAGTCATATTGAGGCTCTGAAACTGTCCGGGTCATACGGCAGGGACAAGATCAAATTCAACATCCACCCTGTCATCGACTCAGAGAGGGCGGCCGAAATCAGGGAATACTTCAAGCTTGACACCCTGTATGATGAAACGGCTTCCACCTGGGAGAAGACATTGGCGATTGCCCGGTTTGTCGCAACCAATATCCCACACGCCAATCAGACAATCCAGCCCGAGAAGAGAAATGCCATCTACCTGTGGGAATACACGAAGAATACCGAGTCGGCATTCAATTGCAGGCTGCACAGCATAATGATGTTCGAACTGCTTTCATCCGTGGGGATAGAAGCCACATATATCACCTGTATGCCCGAAGACTGCAATGACACCGACTGCCACGTAGTCAATCAGGTATGGCTCCCTGAACTTGGCAAGTGGGTGATGATAGACTCCGATTCAGGAGGATTTTATGCGACTGACGAGGACGGCAACCTGCTTTCGTTGCAGGAAATGAGAGAGTCATATATTCAAGGAAAAACTATTCTTTATCACCCGCAGTTTGCTGAAAACGGAGGCTCCGACAACTGGTACTACGACTATATGGCCAAGAACACCTATTGGTTCTC
>JAKSIX010000086.1 GCA_024398595.1 Bacteroidaceae bacterium
TCAGAGGATATCAACTACGAAGATTGGAATTTGAATTAAATTTTGACTATGAAAAAGTACAATTATATCCTCGTTGTGGCGGTTGCTATTCTTGCCGCTTCGTGTGCAAAAGGAGTAGAGGACACCATCAACCAAGAACAGAATGTGACAATCACCGCTTATTCCGCCGAAGCGAAGGACACCAAGTCCACCCTTATCGATGGCGGAACCAAAGTATATTGGGAACCCGGAGATAAAATCAAACTGTTTGCTATGGGCGTAAGTTCGTGTCTGGAGACTACAGTTGAAACTCCTGAAGCGGTAGCGACATTCTCAGGCAGTTTCCCCATTATAATAGGCTCTAGCGAAGGTCAGTCAACTTCAACAACTCTCTGGGCTCTCTATCCTTACCGCGATGATGCCTCCTTTGCAAACGGTGCAATAACAACAGTTCTGCCCACAAAGCAGACAGTCAGAGACGGCTCATTCTCTCAAGGTATGAACATCACCCTTGCCAAGGCCAATTCCTTTGACCTGGGTTTCTACAATGTTTGCGGCGGTGTGCGCTTTCGCCTCTCCAGAGAAGGAATAAATAAGGTCGTATTCACGGCCAATGGCGGCGAAGCAGTTTCCGGAAAATTCAAGACAACGTTTGATGGTGGAATACCGGTTGTCAGTGAAATCCTCGATGGAAAGGACAGCGTCGCTCTAACTATGCCCAACAGCGGAGCCTTCGAAACAGGGAAGTGGTACTATATCTGCGCTCTGCCCAGTACACTTTCAGGTGGATTCACAATGCGCTTGGAAACCCAGACCCACTATGCTGAGTTTTCTTCAAGCAAAAGCGTCTCCATCAAGCGAAGCATCTTCGGTCAGTTAGACAATTTCGATGAGTACCTCACTTTTACGAAAAAAGGTGAAGAGCCGGGTGAACCCGGTGCCATTGATCTCGGCCTCAGGGTAAAATGGGCGACCTGCAATCTCGGTGCATTCAAACCGGAGGAATACGGTGGATACTACCAATGGGCAGGGATAGAGGATGTAACCAGTACAGAAATCTATCTTGGCATTAGTAATTGTCCTTACCATAATGGTTCAAGTAATACGAGCGGTTGGACAAAGTATATTCCATCAGACAATCCATCATATTGGTACCCTGCAGGAGAACCCGACAACAAGACGGCCCTCGACCCCGAAGATGATGCGGCACACGCCTCCCTCGGCGGCAATTGGTATATGCCTACATCGGAAGATTTCAAAGAATTGCAGGACAATTGTGATGCGGAATGGACAACGTTGAACGGCGTTTACGGCAGAAGATTCACAAGCCGGAAGAACGGCAACAGAATATTTTTGCCTGCTGCCGGTTATCGTTACGATAAATACTCCAACAACGTTGGTTCTTCCGGAAGTTATTGGTCATCATCGCTCCATACGGAAGCTCCCGACCATGCGTACTACTTCTCTTTCGGCTCGGACGAAGTGCGCGCGAATGACAGCTACCGTTTCTACGGGCGATCAGTTCGTCCTATTTATATTGTAAACGTGACGGGAGTCAGCCTGAATACGACAAGTCTCAATATGTTTACAAGAGAGAAATGCACCCTTGATGCAACCATCACGCCGTCCAACGCTTCAGTGAAGAGTGTCATCTGGTCGAGCAATAACACAGCCGTTGCCACGGTTGACCAAAACGGCACGGTGGCGGCAGTGAAGCCCGGCAATGCTACTATTACTGTAAAGACAACCAATGGCGGGTTTACCGCCATCTGCAGCGTATCAGTGACGAATATGGACATTTTGGAACCAGAGAGTGTTGATTTGGGACTGAGTGTAAAATGGGCACAATTCAACCTTGGCGCAACCCATCCCGAGGAGTCCGGGGGCTATTACCAGTGGGCTGGCACAAGAGATGTTAGAAGTACCAGCATTAATATTAATTGGAACAATTGTCCTTTCCATACAGGTTCAGACGAATCCACCGGATGGACGAAGTATATTCCTTTAAGTATGCCGTCATATTGGTCCGGCGCGGGAAATCCTGACGACAAGACAGTCCTCGACCCTGAAGATGATGCCGCGTACATCGCTTTCGGAGGCAGATGGCGTATGCCTACAAAAGAAGAGTGGCAAGAACTGATAGATAATTGTGATGTAGAATGGACAACTTTAAATAATGTAGTTGGCAGAAAGTTTACAAGCAGAAAAACCGGTTATACTGAACAATGGATTTTTCTGCCTGCGTCAGGCTATCGCCACAATGCAGAACTTGGCTATGTCAACAAAAGCGCCCGTTATTTATCATCTTCACTCAATCTTAATAGTCCGACGAATGCGCACATTTTATTCTTCAGTGAGACCAATATAGATTCCAATAGTATTTTCAATCGCCGTTGGGGTTCATCAGTTCGTCCCGTTTTGAAGTGATTGTACCTGTATTACGAGTGAGGTAATCGGCTCGACGACATTCGTCCAGACGAATGAATACAAAACGTAATCTGTTTACGCCGTCGAACCAATAGAGTTGTGTACATCCGCGCATACGGATGAACGGGACCTGTCCTCTGCTTACAATTCCTGTACCTGCTCAAAAGTCAGTCCTGTACACTGGCAGATAATGTCAAGGGCCACACCGGCACTCTTGAATCTTCTGGCAGCCTCAAGATTAGCAGCAAGCGCACCCTCTGCTTTTCCTTCTGCTTTTCCCTCTGCTTTTCCTTTTGCAAGGCCTTCCAGCAGGCCTCGCTCCAACGCCTCGGCTGTGGCCTCCTCAATGGCGAGTTCCTTCTCCGCCTCTATCTGGATTGAATCACGTACCATATTATCGTATATTGACAGTTTACCCTTCTCTATGTTCCGTCTGCTGGCGGCATCGAACAGACGGTCGAAATAAGGCTCCAGTCCCTGAGGCTTCTCCGCCATCCTGCTCATATTGCCCACGTAGTACGCCCACTTCTCTATGAACGTGGATTCTTCGGTAGGCTCTTCAGAGTGAACAGGGGACAGGTTCCGTTCACCACTTTTGCACTGAACTATATTCCGTTTCTCCTGTTACTCTCCGAGCTCGTTGATGTGCTGCAATGTTAGAACCGTAGCTTTCAGAACTGCCGGTACATCTTCTACGTGCAATGTCTCCTTTGAAGTGTGCGCGTTGTTTATCTCTGGTCCGAAACAAGTGACCTGCAAATCCGGTCTCAACTGGCAGAAATACGATGGTTCGACACCTCCCTGTGATCTGTAATCAACAATGTTGTGCCCCAAGGCTTCAGCATAGAATCCCTTCAGCATTGCAACCATAGGATATATGGTAGGACTATACCAGGCAGGATTACCCGACTTTATGTCACACGTCACTTCCGATTCATCACCGATAGAGAGGTAATAGGCCATCTGCTGTACGAGCCACTCGTTATAGTCGGAACGCATCATGCTGTTTGCAATGAGACTGCCGTCTTTCAGCAATATCGGCGCTATGTTGCTGGATTTGGTCACGTGGTCTCCATCTTTTTCCAGAACACCGTATTTCAGTTCTTTCAGGATATGAATAATCGTTTCCGTTTCCGACGACAGGCATACATGCTCCCAGAATCCGATGTCGCTTATGTCAAGTTTCCGCTCTATCGTCTCCTCCGGGTATTCTTCGGCAAATGCATCGATTATTTCCTGTATCTGAGAGAGAGCGGCTTGAGAGTCGGAAGATTTCACGGCGACGGACAGTTCGGTATTGGCAGCTATTCCGTTGTCTACGGAACCGCAGTTGATATTCATGACACGTGCGCCGAACAATTCGGAAAGTCTGTCAAGTATTTTTATAGTCACCACGCTTGCGCTTAAGCGATGATTCTGAATCTCGCGACCGCTGTGTCCACCTTTCAAGCCGGAAATTTTGACAGTTACCTTACTTAGGCCATCCCTCACGTCTGCGCTCACGAATGAGCTTGAGAAATGTACCGTGATACTTCCCGCGCATCCTCTGTACAGCATTCCTTTCTGTTCGCCGTCAAGGCTTATCAAATATTTGGAATTGAGTGTACCCGGCTCCAGACTTGAGGCCCCGTACATGCCCACTTCTTCATCAGCCGTGAAAAGACACCGAAGAGGTCCGTGCCCTACGTCAGACGTGACGATGGCGAGTATCATTCCGATGCCGATACCGTTATCGGCTCCAAGATTCATATGTTCTCCCCAGATGAGATTTCCCTCACGATGAGGAGTACCGACATCTTTCCGGAAATCCAGCGTTTCCCCCGGGGCAGCATCGCAAACCATATCCATATGACCCTGCAAAATGAAATTCGGGTAATTTTCATAACCTTTTGTGGCAGGCACATCGAACCAGCAGTTGCCATAGGAATCCCTGACCCATTGCCAGCCGTTCTCTTCCGCAAAATCCTTAAGATACTCACGGGCCTTGTCCAGATGGAAACCGGGGCGAGGAGTCTTCGCGAATTTCAGGAACTCTCTGACAGAATTCTCTGTCAGCTGTTCATAATCCAATTCGGGTTGTGTCGGAAACTCTGAGGGCTTCTGACAGGAAATGACAATTCCCGACAGGAGGAATGTGACCGTGACTATAAGATGAAAATGCCTGCACATGATTCAAAAATTTCACAAATATAGAAGTTTTTAAGAATCTGTTT
>JAKSIX010000087.1 GCA_024398595.1 Bacteroidaceae bacterium
ATTGTCAGGACGGTTTTCAGATTGTCCGGAAATATGCCATACGGATTTGTTGGCCGGTATCAGAGTGCGGACAGCCTCAACTGTCTGAACATTGTCGGCCATATCATGCATCAGGATAACATCACCGTCCTTGGCCTGTTCCAGAATACGCTGTGTGCGTGTGACGGCATCAACGCTCGGTTCCCAGTCCTCGCAGTTGATTCCGTTGATGAATGTCAGTCCGACTGTTTCATGCAGAAGCGGACTTACATTGAACCTGTTTTCTGCAAACTTACATATAATTAGCGGGTTTCACGCATTTTACATTCTACTCTTCGCATCCTGACCGGCACCGGTACCCTTGTACTTGTCATTGGCGCTGTTGAAGCGGTACGAAACCCGTAGGACCAGACTTGGAGTACAGCGGTCATTAGTCTGGTCAACCACGAAACTGCCGTAATCTACCAGAACGCGCTGTATGTTGGTATTCAGCAGGTCCGTACCGGTAAGTCTGACGGTCAGGGCATCGTCCTTGAAGAATGATTTTTGAATGCTTACTTCCAATGTATGGAGAGAATTGCTGATGTAGTATATGTCCTGATGCATCGGACAGGTATATTGGTAATTCAGTTCTGCCGTCAGACTGTGAGCGAAGCGGAAAGAATTGTTCAGCTGCAGATAACACAGCGGCTTGTTCAAGGACAGTTCCCGCTTGCCATCCTCTGCTACAGGATCCAAGACAGTCATGTTCAGAAACTGTTTCTGCAGTCCGACAGTATATCGCAGACTCCACAGTCCAATCGTAGGCGATGCATTGATAAAGAAATTGAGTTGTCTGACAGGCTCATCGAGATTTGCAGCCTTCAGCATCACCACCCCATCATCGCCATATGGAGAGCCCCACTCCACGAACCGGTTGTCAACCCTTTCGTAATTCGAGCTGAATGTAAGCCATTTCCAATTGGCATTCAAGGATAAAGTTGTCCGCTTCTCGTTATGGAGCTTCGGGTCACCGCTCTGATATGCGTAACGGTTATTGTACTCTATTTCTGTAGTGAGCATATTGTATGCAGGACGGACTGTCTTTCCCGTATATGACAGAGAGCAATTGACCGGGCCCAGTTTCGTAGCCAGGCTTAATGCCGGAAACCAGTTGTCCTGATGCCGTTCGACACTGTTGGCAGCCACCAGATAATCGTCATAATTCATATCGGCATGCTCATAGCGCAGACCGGCACTTATCTGTCCGAAAGGGAGGGACAGAGAGTACTGTGCGAAACCGGCGATGGTGTTTTCCTTGAGCGACGCATCGGACGAAGGAATCTCCACCTTTGTGATACGATATTTCTGATCAGCCTTGACGTACGTCTCCTCAGCTCCAGCCTGAAGCATTCCTTTTCCTATCGGATAGGAAAGCACCAGTTTGCCGGCTCCAAGGCCCAGATTCGATTCCGAATAGGAGAACAGTTTAACAGGTGCCTGCCAGCTGTATTCTTCTGTCTCAGTTTTCGAATCGGTATTGCCGTCCACAAAATCAAGATTAAGATTCACATTGAGTTTGCCAATGTTCCCGTCATAGTACAGATTGCCGTTCCACTGCAAGTTGGTCGGATACTTTGCCAGACCGTAAGATTTGATGTGGTCCTCAATCTCGCCGTTAATTATGACATCCGTATCGAACCATGTCTCAGATTCACCAATATAATTATGATCACGGTTTATTTTAAATCCCAGCGAATGCTTTTCATTTATCTGCCAGTTGGCACCGAAGACATACTGCATACCTCCGTAATGGGACACGTGATTGATGATACCGTCCTCAAAATGCGAGACAGTAACTCCGTCTTTCAAAGTGTGTGTACCGTCGTACATATCAGAATACTGATAATTGCGCTGGTTCCAATAAACTACCTTCCCGAAGAAATCCAGACCGCCGGTTCTGTAGTTCAGGTCAAGTACCGACCATGACGGTTCAAAGTCGCGGCAACCATAGATATGCTGCTTGGCCTGACTGGTCAGAGCGAAACTGAAACCGTCGCCCTGGCGCTTTACTGTACTGATGCGGACCACACAGCGCACATCGCCGCCATACAGTGCTCCCGGATTGCTCACCACATCGACAGACTTTATATCCTCCGACATGAGATTGCGCAATTCGGAGTCATCTGTCACCTTGCGACCGTTGATGTAGTATTCGGGAGTACCTCGCCCTATCACTTCAATTCCGTCCTTCGTACTTATCATGCCCGGAACCTTGGCGAGCACGTCATTCGCATTGCCGGAATGCTCCAGAACGGTGCCGGAAATGTGCGTCACTACCGCATCACCCTTTATCTCGGTCTTCGGAAGGCTGGCTGTGATAACCACCCCATCCAGCATCACGTTGTCCGGTTGCAGACATACCGTACATGGGAAAGAGTCTGTAGGAAGTTCCCTCATCCGGTAACCCATCATCGACACCTGCACGCGCTGCGCTCCTTCAGGTAGAATCAGGTCAAAAGTACCATTTATGTCTGTGATGCCGCCACCAATCACAACGGAATCAGACAGGAACGCAACCGTTGCAAATCCCATCGGATTTTCATTTTCGTCAACAACACATCCCTTGACAATACGCGAAAGATTCGCGTTATTACCAGTTTGTGCAACGGCTTGAGAGATGACAGTAACGCCAAGTACAATTGTAAATACAAGATTTTTCATTAGAACCTGTTTTGAAATGGTTGACGAAAATTATTATAGGTTATTTTCCAGCAGATTTTCTGGGTTTTTATTCGTTCATTTTTTGCAATGCAAAGGTAAGTCCCTATATAATGACGAAGAAACGCCGGGACAGTTACTGACATTATCGGGATATTCGGTAATTTTTCCATATGTCCCCGTATCTTTACATTCATCCCTGAATGCATGAAACATATTCATTTATGATTATTTTTGTTGACGATATGAAAACCATTCCACCAAGACTTCTCAAGGACTACGCAATGTTAGGAGCAGGATTTTCCCTGTTCTTCCTGCTGGATCCCTTCAATGTAGAAAACTATGTGAGCAATCCGACAATGCCGATTTGTCAGACATTCCAGATTTTAGGAGAAGGCGTGGTTATCTTTTTCTTTTTCGTTCTGAGCGAAGTGATTACGACTTATATTCTGAATCTGCCGTGCGATTACTCCAAAGACTGGGAATATCAGATCAGGCGCAAAATTCCACTCTATGCCATTGCCATCACTTTGCTTTCCGGAGCAATAGGACAATATTTCACCATTATCGATTGGGGTTGGAACAAATGGTATTATTTCTGGATTGACTATGACGGCAATTTCAGTCTGAAATGGTATATGAACAACTTCAAACAGGACCTGATGATATGCGTATTCATCGCAGGGTATTGGGCATTTCTGACAAACAGCCGTATGAAGGAGTACAGGATTCAGGAATTGCTTGCTCTGAACGAGATGATTGACAGCAATAATAGTACTATCAATGAAAAAGCCGATGTTATCACACTCTCAGGCGAATCCAAGGAGTCTCTGACTGTATCCCCGTCAGACATAATTTTCATCGAATCTGTTGCGAACTATCTGAATATCTGGTATTTCAACAATGAAGAACTCAAGCAGAAGAGAATCAGAAGCACTTTGAAGAATGTCGAAAAAACGCTGTCAGATTACAGATTCCTATTACACTGCCACCGCGCATTTCTGGTAAATATCCATTTCATCACCCATGTTGACGGCAATTCTGCAGGTTGTCATCTGCACATGTTCAGCATCGACCGTACCATTCCCGTATCCAAAGCCAACATCGAAACATTGCGCACTACTGTATCCAATGGCATCTGACCACATCGGACAAAAACAGCGGCCCGTTACCGAGCCGCTGATTTATTAGTGGGGATAATTCCACATTGAAACCGGTTATGCGCCGAAGTTGTCGAACATGATGTCTTTCGGTTCTACGCCGAGAGAATCGAGAAGATCCAGCACGGTCTTGGCCATCATTGGAGGTCCGCACAGGTAGTACTCGATGTCTTCCGGAGCCTCATGCTGCTTCAGATAGGTGTCGCCCATAACTGGAGCTATGAAACCTGCGGTATATTTGACACCCATTGCATCGGCCTTCGGATCCGGACGGTCCAGAGCAAGATGGAAATGGAAGTTCGGATA
>JAKSIX010000088.1 GCA_024398595.1 Bacteroidaceae bacterium
TTTGTAGCCCATTTTTATACAGCTATTTACACCTGCGGCGCTACATTTCATCCGCACAGACGGATGAACGGAACCTGTCCCTTGTTCATGTACTATCGGGATCGTTATGGTCTGGAGGCAGATGTCGTGCTCCATCTGGATGACGGTCGCTATGCCCTGATTGAATGCAAACTCGGCAGCAATGAAATTGAGGAAGGTTCAAGCCATCTTATTCAACTTCATAATCTTATCAAGGAGCATAATAAAACCGAGAGACAAATGCCTATACGTGAACCGGATTTGAAAATCGTGCTGACCGGCGGCAAGTATGGATATACCAGAAATGATGGAGTTCACGTCATCCCGCTTGCGTGCCTACGACCATAGGAGAAAAACCTTGCCGATGTTGCTGCTTGGGAAATGCTCTAAGAATCAACGTAAAACAGATTCTTAATCGAACAAATTTAAACAACTTCTTAAGAACGTGTTTGTCAAAATAAGTGGGAAGGGCAATACAACCACATATTTTGTCATGACGTTTTTTGATTAGCCGGTAAATTTTGTATAAGTTTGTAGTTTGTGAACTTGAATTGAAATACAGTCTATATGGAAGAAGAGAAAAAAATGACGGAATTGCCGGAAAATGCCGGCCGTGAACTGCGTGAGGGCGAGGAATATCAGCCTCTGATGTCACCGCAGAGAAAATATCCCGAGGCTAATCTGTGGTCTGTCGGGTGGGGTATTCTGATGGCAGTGCTGTTTTCGGCGGCTGCAGCCTATCTGGGCCTGAAGGTCGGACAGGTGTTCGAGGCCGCTATTCCTATCGCCATCATTGCTGTGGGCGTGTCCAGCGTGGCACGACGCAAGAACGCACTTGGTGAGAATGTCATTATTCAGTCCATCGGAGCCTGTTCCGGTGTTATCGTGGCCGGTGCCATATTTACATTGCCGGCTCTGTATATCCTTCAGGCAAAGTATCCCGATATGACTGTCAATTTCATGCAGGTCTTTCTGTCGTCATTGTTGGGTGGCATACTCGGAATCCTGTTCCTGATACCTTTCCGCAAGTATTTCGTGAAGGATATGCACGGCAAGTATCCTTTCCCGGAGGCTACGGCCACTACTCAGGTGCTTATCTCGGGTGAGAAGGGTGCCGGACAGGCAAAGCCTCTTGTCGTGGCAGGTCTGATAGGTGGTATCTATGATTTTCTGGTAGCTACATTGGGAACCTGGACCGAGGTGTTCTCGACCCGTGTGTGCAAATGGGGCGTGGCGCTTGCATCGAAGGCAAAGATAGTGTTCAGTATCAACACCGGTGCCGCAGTACTCGGACTCGGATATATCGTAGGACTGAAATATGCCTGCATAATAACGGCGGGCTCTGCTGTGGTATGGTTTGTGATAGTTCCTCTGCTTCCGGCATTGGGTGACACATTCCTGCAGACAATCAATCCGGCCGTTACCGCATCCGTGGCAGATATGGAACCGGAGGTGATATTTACCAGCTATGCGCGTCACATCGGCATAGGCGGCATAGCGATGGCCGGTATTCTCGGAATAATCAAGTCGTGGTCTGTGATAAAGAGTGCTGTCGGTCTGGCAGGACGTGAGCTGAAGGGTAACAGTGATGCCGCCAGGAATGAAATACCGCGTACACAGCGGGATTTGTCTATGAAGATTGTCATAACAGGCATAATCGCAGCTCTTCTGGCTGTGTTCGTATTCTTCTATTTTGGAGTAATGGAATTCAATCTGCTGCACGCCGTCGTGGGCATTCTGGTGGTAGGCATAATAGCATTCCTGTTCACGACTGTGGCAGCCAATGCAATAGCGATAGTCGGTACAAATCCGGTATCAGGAATGACACTGATGACGCTGATTCTCGCGTCTGTGATAATGGTCGCAGTAGGTCTCAAGGGCTCTGCCGGTATCGTGTCCGCATTGATTATGGGAGGTGTGGTCTGTACCGCGCTGTCAATGGCCGGAGGATTCATAACTGACTTGAAGATAGGGTATTGGCTAGGCTCTACTCCAGCGGTACAGCAGGGCTGGAAGTTCCTCGGAACACTGGTTTCCGCACTTACTGTAGGCGGCGTGCTGATTATATTGAACAAGACATACGGCTTTGTAGGTGATAACGCTCTGGTTGCTCCTCAGGCCAATGCCATGGCGGCTGTGATTGACCCGCTGATGTCAGGTACAGGCGCTCCGTGGTGGCTTTACGCTACAGGGGCTGTCATAGCACTGATATTGAATTTCTGCCACGTTCCGGCACTTGCATTTGCACTTGGAATGTTCATTCCGTTCAATCTGAATATCCCATTGGTAGTCGGCGGACTTGTCAACTGGTATGTAGGAAGCAGGTCTTCCGACACAGCCTTGAATACGGCGAGGGTAGAGCATGGTACGCTCATTGCCTCCGGCTTCATAGCTGGTGGCGCACTTATGGGCGTGGTCAGCGCAGCTTTGCGTTTTGCAGGACTTGACCTGACGATGACAGGATGGCTTGGCACACCGTGGGCTGAATGGCTGTCATTGCTTATGTACCTGCTGTTGATTCTATGGGTTGTTCGTACGGTGCTTAGAAAAAAATAGAGTATTTTTGTGAAAAATATAATATCGTATGTCAGAAATCAAAGGACATATAGCTCAGATTATCGGACCGGTCATTGATGTGGCATTTGATGCCGTAGGGACTGATCTGCCGAATATCCACGATGCTCTGGAGATTACACGCGATGACGGTCGCCATCTTCTTGTCGAAGTCCAGCAGCATATCGGAGAGGATATGGTACGCACGGTGGCTATGGATCTGACTACCGGACTCCGTCGCGGTATGGAGGTGCGCCTGGTAGGCAGTCCTATAACGATGCCTGTCGGCAAGCAGATAAAGGGCCGTATGATGAATGTGGTAGGTGAGCCTATCGATGACCTGAAGGCCTTGGATATGCAGGGCTCGTTCCCGATACATCGCGAGCCGCCTAAATTTGAGGAGCTTTCCACAGTCGAAGAGGTACTGTTCACTGGTATCAAGGTGATAGATCTGCTTGAACCTTATTGCAAGGGCGGTAAGATCGGACTTTTCGGCGGTGCCGGTGTAGGCAAGACCGTGCTCATAATGGAGCTTATCAACAATATAGCCAAGAAGAACAACGGTTTCTCCGTATTTGCCGGAGTGGGCGAGCGTACACGTGAGGGTAATGACCTGCTGCGTGAGATGATAGAGTCCGGCGTAATAAAATACGGTGAGGCTTTCAAGGAGAGTATGGCTAAAGGCGAGTGGGACCTGTCGAAGGTTGATTACGACGAGGTCGCCAAGTCGCAGGCCACACTGGTCTATGGGCAGATGAATGAACCGCCGGGAGCGCGTTCGTCTGTCGCGTTGTCGGGGCTTACCGTAGCGGAGTCCTTCCGTGACGGTGCAGGCAGCGACGGTGCATATAGCGATATACTGTTCTTTATAGACAATATCTTCCGTTTCACACAGGCGGGCTCGGAGGTGTCGGC
>JAKSIX010000089.1 GCA_024398595.1 Bacteroidaceae bacterium
CTCTCCCTTGTAATCCAATGTCGCGTATGCCACGAAAGGAGTCTTCTCTCCACTCTGTCCGGCAAGGGAAATCGATACAGCCCCACCGCTGACAGAGGGAGCATCGGTGAGCATAGGCGTAAACGAACTAAGTTTGCGGCCCCCCACCGCCCATATGCACCACGCGCTGGCCCGGGCCAGCGCGAAAGTGCTTTTGAGTATTTTCAAGCAGTCAACTTTCCTGAGGCCGGAGGCCTTGGAAAAGTTGACTTTTATTAATCTGAGACGGGACGCACCGGGTAGCCGTAGAAACAGTCGGTGTAATAGTCTTCACCCGTAAAGACAGCGTTCCCGCCCGGAATGAAGTACAAGTGAAACGCTTGGTATGCATAGGCGCCTGGGTACTTACGAAGAGAACCCGACCAATAGTAGCCGTCGCTACCCGCAACCATGAGGTTGGTAGCAGTGCGGTAGCCCGCAGCGGGGAAGAACAACGTGATGTCGGAATATGAATTTTTACCAGTGAATGTTTTTCCTTTTACTCCTGTAGAGTAAACATTAGTGGTGTTGTCTTTCAGAGCCGTGAACTGTCCAAATTCGCCTCCGGTAGGCATCTTCCAAGCTGCGCCCCAGTTTGCATAGGCCGCATCATATTCGGCATTAACAGGTATGCTATTTTTTAATTTGTATCCATTGGTGTCCTTATAATTACCTGGAGTGAATGAATATGAACCGTCAGTGCCGAGATATCCTGTGGTGTTGCCCCAAGAGAAATACCAACCATAGTCTGTCGGGGTTGTCGCACCGATATTCATCGTTGACCAGTACGGACCGTTTGCATACAACTGGACGGCGTTGGTCTGGTAGTCGATGTTGTATATCTTGTTGCATTTTATGATGCCGAGGCCGGCTGCCTTCTTCGTAATCATCGCCCTCTTGTAGAGAGTGCCGTCTTCGGAGAGATAAATCTTCAGGTATGAATATTTCTGTTCCGCCGGAATCGCGATATAGAAAGTTGTGCCATCAGAAGTAAGGCTGATTGCATCTGACAAAGATAAAACTACTTCTTCTGTTCCGCCAGTTGATATCGTTGCATAGTAGCCATAAGATGTGCTGTAAACCGAGATCGTTCCATTCAACTTCTTGTCCGACTTGACCTTGATTGACTTAAGGGTGGCGATATCCTCTTTCGTGACCTTTATTGCCAGAACGGCACAGATGTTCTTGAATGTAAGGACCTGCGTTGTGCTCTCTGCATACATAGGGGCATTAAACCCACCTGCAGAATATGTCTGGGTGCCGGGAAGTTCGAAGTGGTCAGTCACATAAAGGGTTGACGGGTAAATTGCCTTGAATTTGCCGCCCACGGCAGTTGCTTCCCCGTCCTCTGCCGTAAAGCTCGCCTTTGTGGCATCGTCCTTAGGAGTTGCAGTGTAAGTCTTTCCGTTGATGCTGATTTTGTCTGCTGACGTCCAGTTTACCTTAACCCCATCGGTAAGAGTGGTCTTTGTGAGGCTCTGTTCGATGGTAGCAGTGAAGGTATTGGCTCCGCCATTGATTCCGTTCTGTAACTCGGGAAGGCTTTCCTTCTGGCAGGATACAGAGAGAAGGAGCGCTGATGCAGCGGCTATAGCCGCGATGATGATGTTCTTTTTCATTTCCTTGTCCTCCAAAGTTTAAAACCAGTCAGGGGTTTCATTTCCGTACTGTTGAGTTCCGTCTCCGCTGACGCAGATGACCCTCTGCACCGAGGTCTCTATGACCTTCACGCTCGCAGGAACGTAAGCCTTACGCTCCTGTGGTTCTTTGTTTTTGATGTCTTGACTCATCTTCGATATTTTTTTATTTGATTTTGCCTTCCGATACTGTTGTGACTACTGTAAAACAAGAAAGACGCGGCAGTCCTTCTCCGGGCCAGTCGCGTCTCGTTCTCTTCAAGTTGTTGATATATGTGAAGTTACCCCCCCAGATTAAAGAAGGAAGCGTGATTCGATATATTACTGCTCAACTTTCGCATAAAGATGCGTAAAGTTACGGCAAAATATCGAAATAATTGCAAAAGTGGCTCAAAATCTTTCTTCTCTGACAAATCCGTTGTATGAGATGGATAAATAGGTAGATGGTGGTGGACGGAGGTACTCAGATGTTTCATGGTGCTGCGGTCAAGCCCTTCTTCCTCCGCTTGACGCTCCAGAAGAAAGGCTTGGTTCCAGCCGGCAGACATTCCCGTCTGGCCGACTACCGGCTGGCGCCGGTCATCGTGCTGCCGTTGTGGATGTTGATGTTATAGTTTCTGTAGGTGATGTTAGTTGATGAAAGCAACCGTAGTGCCAGCGCGGATGTTGTCTTTTTCCTATTGTCAAGGCAACAGTCATCCAGAATAAGCGCCTCCGTCCGCAGTACCCGGAAAGAGTCCAGAAACGCCTCGCTCACCCTCCTCAACTTTCGCGCAATCCTCCCGCACTCCTCACTCCCTTCCGCCAGTATGTTCCTGTCCAAAATCGGCTCCATAAAGATTGAAATCAGCGACTTATACCTTCACTTGCCTGAATAGTTCCTGAATTGCTTTTAGCTTCTCCAGCATTTCTCCCTGTGATTTACGATTTCCTTATAGAGCTTGCCGTCAGAGAGAGCCTGAGCTCCGTAAGCAGTCTTGGAAAGCTTCTCCAAATCATATAGATGTCTTGACATCCTTCCAGTTCTCGGATGGTCCTTCTGGAATTCCTCATTCAGAAGAAACGCCTTCTCAAGGAATGTCCTTGCAGGAGAGACAGTCTTTATGGTCAGCTGATAGTCATTGTCAATGTCCTCACCGTATTTCACGGAGTTGACCTGCTGCACAAGAGACGAAATTGTTTTCATCTCAAAAGGCTCGGCCATTGAAAGACAGCTGATTTCGATTTTAACCACAGGCTTGGCATAACTCCTGTCAGACCCATACAACGAAGGATATATCACGAACAGAGCAGAAGGATCCTTGTCATGGTCCACGGTGCCGGACAAACCTTGCTCAGGCTTGTGCCTCCTTTGAAAAGCGCATAAGGGCCTATGCTTGACTT
>JAKSIX010000009.1 GCA_024398595.1 Bacteroidaceae bacterium
GGCACCATCTTCTCCTTTGTGAAAGCAGACAATCTCAAAAGTATCTGGTCTGCATCCTGAACATCCCTGAAGATGTCAACAGCCTGCGGAGTGTTTATGAAATTGATTTCAATAAAATGCTTGAATGCACGGGCCGCCAGGTTACGGAAGGCAACGGTCTTACCTACCTGACGTGCTCCGGTCAGCAATAAGGCTTTATTGTTGTCAGCCTTGTAAAAGGCATCCAGAAAGGCATCCAGCTTACGTTTCAGCATAATTTTGTCCGTTTTTTCCATACAGATATGGGGCTTTCTGTCCGTTTATCCAAATATCGTTGAAACAAATTGCAGCGGCCGTCCAGAGTGGACATACTCACACGAAGTTTGTGGGCACGTTACTGTCATTCATACAGACGGATGAACGGAACCTGTCCCCTGTTCATTCTTCATACAGACGGATGAACGGAACCTGTCCCCTGTTCATTCGGAACCTGTCCCCTGTTCATTCCCGCTCTTCTACTTTGGGATAGATGTATCTGACTGCGATGTTGTGGATGTGGTAGTCGGACCTGTCTCTGGCAATGCACTTTATGGATTCGGCACCCATTCCGTAGGTGTCGGGAACTGCGGTGAACAGGAGGTCGCCACTTGCCAGATAACCTTCAATCACAGAGTTGTAATCAACGCAGCATACGTTTATCCCGTTTTCCTTTGCCACATTCATCAAGGCCGGTGTCACGAAATTGCCTGAGGTCAGAATGACATCGCCATATACTGAAGGATTGTCGGCAAGACATTTTTTCAGGCTTTCAACGCTTTCGTTTATGGTGTTGCACTTGAATACTTTCACATTTTCGGCACCTCTACCGATTATCACTCCGTCTGCACGGTCCGATGAGCCTCCGATAGTGAAACTGATGGCGATAACTTTCTCTCCCTCTACCTTTGCGGCCAGTTCCTTACCGAGATTGAAATTGTCAGGGACAACGCAGGAAGAGAAACTCTGCCTGAGCGGACTGTTTATCATAGGTGTTGCGTCAATGGCAATGACAGGTAGTGCATTGGTCTTCTTTTCTGCAAGCTTTTCGTCAATCCCGATATTGCACTCTGCAAGTACCACACCTTTCAGGTTGCTGATGGTGTCAAGGTGGTCTATTCTGTCCAGAAGCTTGTCGTAGTGTGTCTCATCGTCACGGAATTCGTACTGGATGTTGAATCCAAGCCCCTTTGCCTCCTGCTGTGCGCCTTCAAGAACCTGTTGCCAGTAAGGGGTGTTGTCGCCCAGAAGCATAAGTATGCTGCCTTTCTCTTCCTTGCGGATATTGTAATAGTTTAGGAATGGCATTACATCATCTGAATACAGATTGTCGGACGTGATGTAAATGGTTGGAATATAGATGTTCCTCTCATTGACAGGCTCGAAGATGGCAGCTACAGCCCGACGTCCCATATCAAAAGTGTTCTGGGCTATGATTCCCTTGATGGAACTGGTTGAAGGATTCTGCAGGTCAAGAAGGAATTGCTCATAAACGTCAAATGTATATACATCCAAATCTCCGAATGCAGCCTTTACGGAATTGCACAGATTTCCGTTGAAGAACACGAGATTCTCTGTTTGGGGGAATGTCTTCAATTGAGCCTTGAGATTCTCCGGCGATTCAATATCCGCAGTCTCCCATATCGGAATATCCTTTTTCATTATTTCGCAGAAACCGGCGTAACGCTCAGGGGTGGGAGTGCTTGCCTTTACCCTTGCAGCCAGTATGCTGGATGCCTTCTCAGATCCGATTATTGAAGCCAGCTGGCGCCCTGCGGCTCTGTTGTCAGTTCCGACGTATGCCTTGTAAACATCGTTCAATGGACTTGAACTGTTGTCAATAGGCGAATCTATGATAATGACAGGAATATCGTGTCCTGCGAATTTGGCAAGCGTGCCTTCTACGTGGTGGTCGTCTTCCGTATAGACTGGAGCTATTATCACACCCTTTATGTTGTAATAGTTATGCAGTTTTGAAAGGCCGCCCACTATGGCAAGCTGTCCGTCGATATCGCTGTCGTTATTGATGAATGAGATAATGGGCTTTACTCCGTGTCTTTCACATTCACTTGTGATGGACGTGGCTATCTGCTGCCAGTAATCTATGCTGCTGTTCTTTAATATCGCTATGACTGCATCCTGTTTTGAGTCACCGGACGGTTCATTATTTATGTCACACGCTGTAAATGACAGGAATGATATAAGCAATGTTATAGCTATTGATAAAATTGACTTTTTCATAATCACATATTTGTTTCGTAGTGCAAAAATAAAAAAATAGGCTGATGTTGTTTATATTTGTCATTCGTAATACACAAATTATGAAGTTTGTCAGTTGGAATGTAAATGGTCTCAGGGCTGTCTGCGGTAAGGGCTTTCCTGATATTTTCGATGGATTTGACGCGGATTTCGTATGCCTTCAGGAGACTAAGCTGCAGCAGGGACAGCTTGATTTGGAGTTTATAGGATATACCTCATTCTGGAATTACGCAGATAAGAAGGGCTATTCCGGCACGGCAATATACACGCGGAAATCACCGTTATCCGTAAGCTATGGAATCGGCAAGGATGAACACGATCATGAAGGGCGTGTGATAACTCTGGAAATGGAAGATTTCTACCTTGTCTGCGTATATACACCGAACTCGCAGGACGGATTGCGCCGTTTGGATTACCGTATGCGCTGGGAGGACGATTTCAGAACATATCTGTCAGGACTTGCCGGCCGCAAGGGCGTTGTGGTATGTGGAGATATGAATGTGGCGCATCAGGAGATAGACCTGAAGAATCCTGCCACAAATCATTTCAATGCGGGTTTCTCTGACGAGGAGAGGGAAAAGATGAGCGAGTTGTTGTCGTCCGGATTCATTGACAGCTGGAGAATGCAGCATCCGTCGGAGGCAAAATACTCCTGGTGGTCATACAGGATGAATGCCCGTGAGCGCAATGTGGGGTGGCGCATTGACTATTTCCTCGTGTCGGAACAATTGAAGGAGCGTATTCTCTCTACGGAGATACACAATGGGGTGTATGGCTCGGATCACTGTCCCGTAGAGCTTGTGCTGGGATAAAAGGAATGGTATGAAAAAAGTCCTGTCCTGTGTGATATTACTGGCATCGGTCTTGGGTGTGTATGCATCGGAAAGACCGGTGTATAATCAAGGCTGGTCCTTTTCGGCGACCGGAGGCGCAAGCTATATGCTTCTTACCAACGAGGAGATGAGGAAGATGATGAACTCTCATACATATCCTGTGTTTGACTTGCGTGCTTGCTGTGCCACATCCTCTGCAAATGGTGGCTTGTATGAGGCTGCCTACAATTATCCCACGTATGGCATAGGATTCACATATTCCAATCTGAACAGTATAGAATACTCCGGGTCATCACATCTGAATGACATATTTGACCTGTATGCTTTCTTTGAACGTGACATGATAAGGAAGCGGCATTTCTCATTCGGATATGAGCTGCTGTTCGGACTCGGATTCAGTGATAACAGGTATAACCCGAGAGACAATAATCTGAATGAGGCAATCAACTCTCCTGTAGTGTTCGATATAGGGATGGGGCCGTATGTCAGATTCCCCTTGTCTTCACGTTTTGAACTTGATGCGACATTGGAATTCAGACATCATTCATTCGGCAAGCTGTCATACCCGAACAGCGGTATCAATGAGGTTTTGGGCTTGATTACGGCGCGATATTATCTGAACGATGCAGTTTCTTCGGATAATGTATGCGGCACAGTCTGTGTGAGTGATACATTTAAGGGAAAAAGCAGTTTCAGGGAAATGTTGTCGTATGAAATATATGGCGGTGCCGGAGTTGAGAGATGTGTGGAGGAGTGGGATGTATATAACACCATGGAGCCGGATGTAAGCAGGAAGGTGTCAACCATAAATGCCTATCCGAAATTTTTCTTCAGTTTCCATACTACGTGCCGTTATGCCGCAAAGTTTTCTTCGGGTGTCGGCGTGGATATGTTCTGCTCTACTCAGGACTATATGGACAGCCTTGAGAAATGTGAGCGTGTGCTGTATGGCGATGAAGCTGTGGATAATGCGGAATACAACCGCTTCAACTGCGGATTGTCTCTTGTCCAGAATTTCCATTATGGGAATTTTGCCGTATGGGGTCTTGTCGGCGCATATCTGTACAATCACACCGGAGTAAGCAACAGCAGGAGAATGTTATATCAGAAAATAGGGGTTAAATACTGCTTTCCAAAAGTTTCAGGATTTACATTGTCATTGTGTTGCAAAACCCATCATTTTTCTCAAGCCGAGATGATGGAGTTCGGCGTTGCTTTCAAAATGTGACGTGTATTCCGGAATTTTGTATAATTTTACGCCGTCAAAACAGATTCTAAGTCCGATGGATTCGCTTATCAAAAGATTGGAGACTGCATTCCGTGAAGGATGGAACAACCCGGCTTTCACGGACTACGGGACTGATTTGACATATACGTATGCCGATGTGGCGAACCGTATAGCATATATGCACCTGCTGTTCAAGGAACTTGGCATACAGCCGGGTGACAAAATAGCTCTTTGCAGCAGGAACTGTTCGAATTGGGCTGTAGCCATACTTTCTGTTATAACGTATCGTGCCGTGGCTGTTCCGCTGCTTCCTGATTACAGTGATGAACAGCTGATGATGCTTTGCGAGCATTGCGATGCCAAGTTTATGATATGCGGGGCACGTCTTGCCAGTCTTTGGCCGGAGAATGAGAGGCCGATGTATATGTATGACATTGCCAATATCATGCCGAAAATCATGTCCGATGATGTTGATGGTGTGGAGACTGCCCTGGTCAGAAAGTTCAGAGCCCTGTACCCGGACGGAATTACACGTGATGATGTGTGCTATCAGGAAGAGAATCCGGAAGACCTTATGCTGCTGAGCTATACAAGCGGTTCCACGGGAAATCCGAAAGGCGTGATGCTGCCATATCGTTCAATGTGGTCAAACAATGACTATGCAATGGATGCTCTGCCTCTTAAACGCGGAGATAATCTGCTTTTCATACTCCCTATGGCGCACATGTTCGGGTTCTCCTACGATTTCCTGCATGGCGTTGTGGCGGGAGTCCATATGTATATTCTCACCAAGCCTCCAGTACCGTCCATAATGCTTGAAGCCATGGCCAAGGTGAAGCCAGTGTTCCTGCTATGCGTGCCGCTTGTAATGGAGAAAATCATTAACGGAAGAGTCAGGCCGTTGCTGGCTGCCACCCGAATGAAAGTTCTGCTGAGGCTTCCGGTAATGAGGAAAATAATACTGACCAAGATAAGACTCCAGCTTCTTCGGGCATTCGGTGGCAATATCAATGCTGTGATTATGGGCGGTGCTGCATTGAACAGTGAGGTTGAACAGATTCTTCATACAATCAGGTTCCCATATACTGTGGGTTTCGGAATGACTGAATGCGGCCCGATAATATCATACGCCGACAAGAGTGTCATCCGTCTTGGTTCCTGCGGTACTGTAGCACCGCGGATGGAACTCAAGGTTCTCAGCAGCGACCCCCAGCGTGTGCCTGGTGAGATTGTCACCCGTGGCATGAATGTAATGATAGGATATTACAAGAATCCGGAGGCTACGCGGGAAGTCATTGACAAGGACAGATGGTTGCATACCGGAGATCTCGGTACAATAGACAAAGACGGATTCCTTTACATACGCGGGCGTAAGAAGAATATGCTTCTTGGGGCTGATGGTCAGAATATCTATCCGGAGGAGGCTGAGAGTCAGGTGGTCAGCTATACTATTTTTGATGAATGCATAGTACTGCAGCGCGAAAACAAGCTCGTGGCTTTGGTTTATGTGTCCGATGCTACACTGAATGCAAACGGCCTGTCGCGTCAGGATGTGGACGGACAGTTGGAATACTATAGGAAAGTGGCCAACAAACATCTTCCCAAGTATTGTCAGATATCACTGATGGAACAGAAATACGAAGAGTTTGAGAAAACTCCCAAGAGAAGTATCCGTCGTTTCAGATACAGATGAACCTGTTGTCTCACAACAGGGTTCCGGTCAGCAATACAATCACGCAACACAACAGGGCTTCCCAGATAAGCCCAAGTCCGTACCATGCTCCGATTATTCCGATAGCGAATGCAAGTGCTCCGGCGAGAGGTGAGTCCGTGGCATCTATAATTGCCGGAAATGTCATCACTGCCAGTGTAACGTATGGTACATAATACAGAAAGCTTCTGATGTACTGATTGTTGATGCGCTTCCGTATCAGTGTCACCGGAACAATCCGAATCAGGTTCGTAACGATGACGGTTGCAATGATGTAGATGATAATGCTATGCTTTTCCATCGGTATTGTCGTTCTTGACTATTTGTATATGTCCAAACGCCTTCGGTTTTGTTGATACCGGCCTCAACCAGGCTATGACGGCCGATATGGCTATGGTGAGTATTATTGTACGTGTGCCGGAATCAATATGTGACAATGGCGGAAGGACGGAGCAGAGCCAACTGAGAATGAAGCTTGCTGAGACTGCCATCAGTACGTTTGCGTCTTTTCTGGAAGGGGGGATGACAATGGCGAGAAACATACCGTAAAGCGCGACGCCCAGTGCCGATACAAGGCTTGCGGGGAGAGTTCCGCCGGCAATTATGCCGGCTGCGGTTCCTGAGGCCCACAGGACACCTGCAACAAGCATTGCCCCGTATGTATAGGAAGGCGCGAGATAGCCTTTGTATGCTATTGAGATACCGAATATCTCGTCTGTTATGCAGCAGGCCGTGAGTATGCGTTTCCACAAAGGGGTGTCAGGATTGAATTTCTGCGTAAGTGATGCACCCATCAGAAGGTATCTCAGGTTAGTGATTACGCACATCAGCGTCAGTTCCAGCAGTGTGGCATTGATTGCGATGAGTGAGTATGCTCCGTATTCACCTGCGGAGGCACGTGTAAACAGACTGCATACGAATCCTTCGTATGACGTGAGTCCGGCCTTCCTTGCAATGATGCCTAATGAAAAAGCTACTGCAAAATATCCCAGACCTATGGGAATTCCGTCACGCATTCCATTCAGGAAGGGTCTTGGGACGTGTCCGGGGATTTTTACTGATGTCTGTCCTGCCATCGGATCGGCTGTTTCTGTGCCACAAAGATACTAAAATAACCCAATTGCTTGCAGCCTATGCAGTTATTGAGTAATTTAGTGCCGTTTAACGTCAATTGCCAAATATGCGTAAGGAAAAGATATTGTGTACATTTCCGTGGTACTATACCATAAGCGGCGGATATTGTGTCACAATCAGGGTGGAAATGAAAATGCGTGAGCCGATAGACGGTGATGCTTTGAGAAAGGCTGTAGATACTACGATGAGCCGGTATCCGTATCTTGGCAAAAGGCTGAAATCGTCACTTTTCAGGTACTATCTGGTGGAGAACAGGGAGCCTGTTGCAGTCATTGAGACGGACGGGCCTGTCACGCTCGGAGGCCGTGAGGCTAACGGACATCAGTTCGCCTTTTCCTACTGGGGCAATTCCATATATCTGAACCAGACTCACGGTATATTTGACGGACGTGGCTCATATCCCTTTACCAGCACGTTCCTGCACTATTATTGCCTGTATCGTTACGGGGAGGATATTGATGTTCCGAATATGAATCTGGCTGGAACTCCAATTAATCCTGCGGAGTATGCCGATCCGTACAGATACCCATTTCCAAAATCCGTCGCACCCCTGAGGAATCCTGACAGGCTGAAATGTGCCCTGAAGCTTGAAAGGATGGGCCTGGTGACACCATCACAGATGCACTATTGCCGCATAAAGATAAACGAGGCGGAACTGATGAAACTCTGCAAGAGCAGTGATGCATCGCCTAATACGGCATTGTCGGTACTGGTGTGCAGGGCTGTGCGCAAGCTTCATCCTGATGTCAAGTCTCCGGTCGTGCCGAGTATTTTCTGTGATCCGCGCCCGGCCCTCAAATCCAAGCTGTCGCATCACAGTCTGGCCGGGCCGTTTTGCCTCAGTTATGATAACAGGATGGATAAAATGGAGTTTTCTGCCCAGAATACGATATTCCGTGGCAAGCTGATGGTCCTGTCGGATGACGGGATTATGCTCCGCAAGCAGTGTTGTATGAGGCGGGTGTATAAATCGTTGAGCCTGCTTCCGTTGCTGTGTCTTAAGAAACTTGCAGGCAGGATAGGGCGTTGGCTGTCGTTCAGGACTTGTACATTTTTCATAAGCTATGCCAGAAACAGTTCATTCGGGGAATGTGACAGACATCTTGATGTCTATTCTCCGCTTCAATATATTCAGGGTTCGGGACTTACACTGGAAATATCGACAGTGGATGAGTGCTTTATGGTCACCTGGCTTCAGGAATGGAAGGAAAAAGTGTATCTGGAAGCTTTCCTGAGGGAATGCGACTCTGTAGGGCTGGGATATGAGCTTATAGATGACGGCTTGATGGTTACAGACAGGTATGTTCTTGAATAATAGTCAATTACAATAGATTCAAATATGAG
Organism: Bacteroidaceae bacterium; assembly: GCA_024398595.1. Lineage (GTDB taxonomy): Bacteria > Bacteroidota > Bacteroidia > Bacteroidales > Bacteroidaceae > Colenecus. The sequence goes on from JAKSIX010000009.1 coordinate 8,525, forward strand.
AAAACTTGCATTTGCCATTTTGGCAATATCCTGCATCGCGCTAAATATCGGTGCGCAGAACAGTGTCAGTATAGATATTGACGCAAAGGCTCCTTCAGGTACCATAGACCCGATGCTCTATGGTCAGTTGTTTGAGCATATTTATTTTTCCGCAAACAACGGTGTCTGGCAGGAACTTGTCTATGAGCGTTCGTTCGAGCCTGAACATTATCCCGGCATCACTCCGCGTGACGGCTATTTTGACGGATGGTTTATGGATGACGATGAGGTGCTTCATTCGCCGACACGCTATGAGCAGCCATTGAAGATTGCATCGGTCTATACGGACGAGTATGAGATAACCATGGATGTGAACTGGCGTGCATACCGTCTGGCGCAGCGTTCCTGGTGTGGCGGCCTGCTTGATATGCGTATAGCATTCAGGGATGGTGATGATGAACCGTATTATTTCCGTCTGCATGATCCCAAGTACGAGAGCAGAATACTCAGCATGGCTCAGACAGAGTCACAGATTCTGGCTACGGCTCAGGCTGAGGCACGTCAGGCTGCTCAGGGGTCTTCACTGCTTCCGGAGTTCTCCATATCCGCGATGACGGAGAAGGAAACTGCCGGATTCGGCGGGAGAATGAGGAAAATACGCGCTCTTGATGCCCTCGTATCGAAGATTGCCGACAAAAAACAGGTCAATGAGAACCGCGATTGGCATAAGTTGCGTATTTCCTGCAACGGCAAGGAGGCTAAGGTCTATTGGGATGGCAAACAGATTCTGAAATATTCGGATATGCCTCGGAATGGTCACAACGACATAACACTCTGGGTCAATTACACCGAGGCCCTTTTCAGAAATATACAGGTGACATCGCGTGACGGCAGGGAGGTGTTTTTTGAGGGTACTCCGGACGATGTCAGAATTCCCGATGTCGCTCCGCAGTGGAAAAGCTTCGGCAATGCCGGATTCTCTCTTGTCAAGGGTGACGCTGTCAATATGAAATACTCCCAGAAGATAAAGAGCGTGGAGAAAAGCGGACTTGCCCAGGGACCTCTGAATGTGGTGAAAGGCGAGAAGTATCTTGGATATATCTATGCCAAGGGTGATGGTATGCTGTCACTTGAATTGCGTAACGGCGACAATGCCGTGGCAATGTGCAGGCTCGGTGTGCCGGGAGCGGAATGGCGCAGGTTCGAGTTTGAGATGGTGTCGCCGGAGTATCAGGGTGATGCTGATTTCGCAATTTGTGTGGAGGGCGGTACCATACAGGTTGATGAGGTCAGTATGACGACACAGAGCGGGAAAGACCTCGGCGGTTTCCGTCCGGACATCTTCAAGGCTGTGGAGAATCTCCATCCTACCTGTCTGCGATGGCCGGGTGGCGGCTATGTTTCACAGTATGACTGGCGTTGGGGCGTAGGCCCGCAGGAGAAGCGGCAGCGCTGGGATCATTGGATGTGGCTGGACTATGACCAGAATGCTTTCGGCACGGATGAGTACATACGTTTCTGCCGTGAGATAAACTCTGAACCGATTATCGTCGTGAACATCGGTTTTGAACGCCCGGAAGAGGAACACGATGCTATTCTCCAGAATGCGCTGAACTGGCTGCGTTACTGCAATGCTCCTGCCACGGACGAGTGGGGCGCAAGGCGTGCCGCCAACGGTCATCCGGAACCGTATAACGTGAAGTACTGGGAGATTGACAATGAGGTGTGGCAGATGGGTATTGAGAAATACGAGGCTGCTGTCAGGGAATATTCGGTGGCGATGCGTGGGATTGATCCGGACATCAAGATTATTGTATGTGGCGGATTTGACGGGGATGCCGACTTTATAAAACGTTCAGGTAACTATTTCGATTACATGAGCCTTCATCATTATGAGCAGGCCAACGGTTATGCCACAGGGCCTGTACGCCTCGGTCAGCAGTATGACAGGTACGCCAGAATGATTGCGGAGGGGCCTAATCCGAATATCAGGCTGTTTATCTCGGAGTGGAATCTGAATAGCATTGACTGGCGTACAGGACTGTTCGCGGGCGGTTTCCTGAATATGTGCGAGCAGAAGGATGTGGTGGCTATGGGTGCTGCGGCACTCTTCATCCGCCGTACCGATGCGCCTGACTGGAATAATGCCTTCATCAATTTCGATTACAAGGACCTGTTCGTGGCCCCGAATTATCAGGTTACGGAACTGTGGTACAATCATTTCTCCAAATACCGCCTCTCATATACCGGTGAAACCGGCAAAGTCAGCATTACCACGACAATGTCCGAGAACGGACGCGATGTCATAGTGAAGATTGTCAATCCTACCGACCAGCCCTGTGACCTTAAAGTGAACGGTAACTGGGAGAGTATTTTCGGGGCTGAATATGAGTTCTATGCTCCCGGTGACCTTATGGCAGCCAACAGTATGGAGAACAAGAATGCGGTGGTATTGAGGACTGCGGAGCCGGAACTTAGGGACAATGCCGTTTCTCTGGCTGTCGAACCGTATTCGGCAGGAGTATTGACTATACACCGTTTCTGATTCCGGATATGAAAATTGTAATCTATGACGGCTATACCTCTTCTCCCGCTGATTTGAACTGGGATGACTGGAACGGGCTGGGCGATGTGACGGTATATGACCGTACTGCGCCGGATGAGACAGTAGAGCGCGGCAGGGATGCTGATGCCGTATTGACGAATAAGGTGGAGCTGACATCTGCAATTATGGATCAGCTGCCACAACTCAAATATATCGGCGTGCTTGCTACGGGGTACAATGTGGTGGATATGGAGGCTGCAACACGTCACGGCATTGTCGTCACGAACATTCCGGCATACAGCACAATGTCGGTATCCCAGATGGTATTTGCACATCTGCTGAACATTGTGAACAATGTGGGCGGACACGCTATGTCTGTACGTGCCGGGGAATGGACTGTGGCCAGCGATTTCTCATATACTGTATCACAGCAGTACGAGCTGGCGGGAAAGACATTTGGCATTGTCGGACTTGGCAATATCGGTATGCGTACAGCCCGGATAGCTATGGCATTTGGAATGAATGTCATAGCGTATACATCGAAACACGCGGATGCGATTCCCGAAGGTGTAGTCCGTGCTGACAGCATTGACGATGTATTCCGCAGCTCAGATGTCGTTACACTGCATTGCCCGCTTACGGAGAGTACGGCCGATATGGTATGTGAGCGGACTCTTGCGCTTATGAAGCCTACGGGAATCCTTATAAACACAGGACGTGGCGGACTGGTCGATGAGGATGCGCTTGCCGCTGCTCTGCGTGAGCATCGGATTATGGCGGCTGCGCTGGATGTCCTCAAGGAAGAGCCTCCATGTCACGGTTCACCGCTCATCGGACTGGACAACTGCTACATCACACCGCATATCGCCTGGACCACAATCGAGGCCCGCAAGCGCCTGATGCAGGTCGCATTGGACAATGTCAGAGCTTTCATTGCGGGCAAACCCCGTAATAGAGTTTGGGAATAATTTTATGAGTTTACGTACCGTGAACAGAATCTGTAAACTATTCTCGGATTGTTCAGGACTGCGTGGTGGTGCAGTATATGATGACAACGCTTAGGGCGCTTAGGGCGGCGGCGATAGAGTAGAAGCCGATGGCCTGTTTCTTCGAGAGATGGATGCCCAGATATTTGAAGTCGCTGAATTCCTTACGCTTCCATAGTGACAGGTTCGGGCGCAGCCATTCTGCGAAAGCGTCCAGATCCAGCTCTGGGTGGTCAATGAAATACTGCTGTACGGCAACGTCCAGGGACGGGGCATCCATCCAGCAGAAAGGGTTGCACCAGGCGACGGTGTTGCCGTCTATGCCAAGACAGACGGTGAACTCGTTCTTGTTGCCGCCGTTCCAGTAGGCACGCTGCTTGTCGGCAATGCCAACGCCTTGCGATGCATCGAACAGCAGCACGAAAACGTGAATCTGGTGCTCAGCTCCGCAAAAGGCGTTTATCCTCTGAAATCTGTTCTGGGTGGTGCAGTCTATGGTGATATCTTCTTTGAGATGACTGCTCACGCATATTACTTCCTGCTCATCGTGGCTGATTGACGGATATCTGATGAGCCCAAGCTGTTCTGCGGTCTTGTCAGATATCGTGGTCTGACGGAATATGGAGTTTGAATTGAGTATGTAGTTGTTGTAACGCCCAGTGTATGTAACGGTTACGGTGTCGTCCTCAACACCGTTCCAGTTGCAGCGCTCGCCTCCGCCTCCGCTTACGCAGCTGACGTGTGGCGGGTCTATGTGGAATGGTGCGGTGCCCCATCTTGCTATGGCTGTCTGGTACTCCTGATAGCCTGCATTCATATATCTGCCTGTGTTCAGGACATTGTACCACTCATCGGGGTGACGGATGAACTGATGCCTTACTTCGGTGTGCGGCTTGCCATTGCGCGTCACAGTTACGGTGTATGTACGCATTTCTGTCCAGGGGAAGTGATGCTCTACTGCCACCACATATCCGCTCAGGTACTCCCTGACTTTCGATACGTGGTGCAGGGCTACATACAGCAACACTTCGCATACGATTGCGAGGGTCGGGTAGAGCCACCAGTACTCAGCATTACCGTTAATAAGGTAACAGGTGAGTATCGCCACGATGGGCAGGAGATAGGCAGGCTTATGCAATTTGCCGTACTGGTCAGAACAGTTTCACATCATCGTCCACACGGGTCTCGAGAACCTGGTTGGTGCGGGTAGAGCTGATAACCTTGTATGTGATGTGGCGTTTGTCCTTGATGAACCACTTGGCCGGCATCGTCTCAAGCAGGGTATCGTGCTCACGTATGATGTCGAGCATACGCTGCTGTGCTGCGGCGAACTCGCTGCGCTGCACCTCAATAGCCTGCATCAGCTGTTTGTAGAGCGATGTGTCGAAATCGGGATTCGCTTCGTGGATGAATTTCATCATTCCCTCCTGGTCGTTGCTGTAGCGGCCGGAGATGAGTTCCGGGTAAATTTTCTCAAATGCATCGCGGTACTCCTTGGCTACACCGGCCTCCTGCTGGAGAACCTTCCACATCGTGTCGTGTACTGTGGTTATCTTGTCATTCTGTGCGGCGGATTCCTTGCGCAATGCCACTTCGCGGTTGTTGTAGTTGAAGTACATACCGATCAGGATGACGGCAAGTACTATAACAACGATTAAAAGTACAATCATAATATCTGTTGTTTCTGTTATCGGAACTTATTGGTACTGTCTGATTCTCACGTCTATGCCGCTACCCTCGAGCAGTGTGACGATCTGCTGTATGTCGGTGTCACCGTAATGGTACGGGAACAGGACTTCCGGCTTGATGATGCCGGCTACGGTCTGCAGCTGTTCCGGAGTCATAGTGAACGGCAGATTGCACGGCAGGAAAGCCACATTGATGTCCTTTACGGCTTCCATTTCCGGTATGTCCTCGGTATCGCCTGCTATGTAGATGCGGAATCCGTCAATGGTCAGAATATAGCCGTTGTCGCGACCCTGCGGATGGAACTGCAGTTTTTCCGGAGAGTTGTTGTAGGCAGGTACTGCATCGATTGTCCAACCGTTGCCGAACGTAGCGCTCTCACCGTTTGACATAGCATTGCCAAGGCCTAGAATGTCGCGTGTGCTTCCATTGCAGAAAATCTGTGTGCCGTCTTTCCAGAGTTGGCTTATTGCTATGCTGTCCAGATGGTCATAATGATCGTGCGTCACCAGAATGAAATCCGCCTTGGGCAGATCAGTATAATCTGTCTCCGGAGCTGCACCCTTTGTCACGGGATCTACATAGAGCCATTTGTCGGCTATCTTCATACGTATGCTTCCGTGTTTGATGCAATACATCCTGATTTCGGTGCCGTTCTTGGTTGTGAAGACATCTGCACCATCGTCAACTGCGGTGTTCTGGGTCTTGGCCTTGCAGCCTGACAGAATACCTGATAATGAAATGATTCCTGCCATAATCAATGTCCTGATTCTCATATAGAAATTTGTTTTTATTGTCCGTTTTGCGATACAAAAATAAGAAAATTGTAAATTGTTTCAGAGGTATAGATCCTTTACATATCGTACACTGGCTTCGTACTCGCTGTCTGAGCCGAGATGCTCGATTATCATCGGCATACGCTCATCCTGTGCCGTGGCGGCTTCAATGTAGCGGCGCATATCCAGACTACCCTCACCGCAGGCACATTCCTCAAGCTGGAAAGTGTATTCCTCCTTCAGACGGATGTCCTTCAGATGACAGCTGCATATCTGTCCGTCCAGCTTGGCGAAACACTCGTCAATGAAACGTTCATTGAAGAAATACCGCTCCGGCGATGTTATCATATTCACAACATCCAGATGTACTCCGAACTGTGGGCGGTTCACATCTTCCAGCAGACGCAGATATTCATCGGGACTGCACGGTATCATCCAGGGCATGGACTCTATGCTGAACCTTGTGTTGACCGGCTGTGCGGTGTCTATTATCTGCTGTATCATTCTGACTGCCATTGTCCACAGCTCTCTGCTGAAGTTGCTGCGGTATCCGCCGTCCCAGCGTGGGCCGTAGGGGGTGCCGACGACATTTACACAACAGCGTGCGCCTATCCTGTCCGCCATCCTGAGCTGTCCTACGGCGTAGTCTGTCCATCTGGCGCGTTCCTGCGGATCGGCGGCCAGAGTGTTGCGCCATACGCCGACCTCGGCTATCATCAGTCCGGCCTCATCGGCGGCTTCCTTGTAAGCCATATATTTATCCTCTCCGGCTGTGAAATCAACAGGAAAGTTTACTGCCTGCAATCCCAGCGATTTGTGTTTTGCCGCCCATTCCCGGGGCGTGCTGTGTTCTAACGACGATGATACTCCCAGATACATATTTTATCGGTTTCCAGATTCGATAATGCTGTTGATTTCGGCCATACGCTTGTCGCTGAGTTCGTACCGGCTTATCACGAAGGCGGCGATGAGCATCAGCACGGCAGGTATGACAGTAACAAGTTGGATTATGCCCTGCAGGGCGGTCTGACTCTGTGCCTGCAATGTGGCATCGAAACCTGTGTGCTCCAGCACCAAACCGGGAACGACACCGCCCAGAGCCATTCCGCCTTTCATGAATATGCAGATCAGTGCGGTGACGATGGCTGCCACCCGGCGGCCGTTCAGATATTCACCGAACGTGACCACCTCCGGTACAAGCGCCCACATATAGCCTGTGGCAACCAGAATGCCGGTGCTCTTGATGAACTGTGCGGTGCACAGCAGTACAAAGTGCGACCTGAGCGACGGAATTACCGATGTGATGTACATCAGGACCATTCCGAGTATGGATATACTTATAAAGATGTAGAACAGCGGGTTCTTGCCTGTCTTGCGCTTGATGACTGGAACGAGCGGTATGAAGATAAATGCCGGGATTGTCCCTAACCACATGAACGTGGATGTCCCTATCGGACTGGCCTTGACCACGTACGACAGGAAATACGAGTCTGAGGCATTGCTGATGCTCATAGTGGCGAATGTAATGATGAAGAACAGCGACAGCACGCGCATAGGACGGTTTGCGGCCAGTTCGTGCCAGAGGTCACTGAATCTCACGCCTGCCGACTGGGTGGCGTTCATCACGATTTTCTCGTGGGTCTGCGAGAAACTGTAGAACAGGAGCGACAATCCTGCTACGGCGAATATTCCCATCGTTATCAGCCATGCTGATGCCGCATCGGGGGTATTATAGACTGCCTCCATGCGGCCCGTGCCGTTGTTGAACGCCTTCGGGGCGAATATCGCGATTATCAGAGGCAGTGTCTTGATAAGCAGTCCTGCGAAATTGGCAAACAGCATACGTACGCTGGTCAGAATGGTAAGCTCATTGACATCGCGCGTGAGCGAGTCGCCGAGAGCTCCGTACGGTACGCTGGTCAGCGTGAAGCACATACTCAGCAGTATGTATGTGGCGTATGCGTACAGCAGCGATGAGTTGAATCCGTTCCAGAAACACAGTATTGCAGCCCCGGCCAAAGGAATTCCACCTATTACCAGCCACGAGCGGTACTTGCCCCAGCGCGGGTACGACTTGTCTACCATAGTTCCGACGAACGGATCCCAAAGCACATCTATTATACGTACTATGAGGAACATTACCGCCGCCACATCGGGACGCAGGCCATACACATTGGTGTAGTAGAAGAGCAGCCAGATGCTGACTGTCTGGTATATCAGGTTCTGCGCGAGTTCACCCGTGCAGTATCCTATTCTTTCGTGCCACGTAAGTTTTATTGCCTTGTCCATATCCGGTAGTTTTTGCAGCTTGTCTATTCCGTCTGTTCAGTCAATGACGGCGGCATATCCGGCTCGTCTGTTACATCGGTGTTAAGCGTTTTTTTGGCTTTCCTGTTTCCGAGATCCTTCAGTTCGCCTAGTGTGTGGAAAACGTTGTGCCCACCATTGCCACTGAGCTTGTTCCTTGCCTTGTAGTATGCCTCGGAGGCGTTCCTGAGGCTCTTCTCAATGTTGCCGCATTCGTTCGTGAAGTCGCTGATACGGTCGTAGAGCAGCGTGGCGAGGTCGAAAATCTTCTGCGCGTTCTTCTCCTGATTGGCGTTCTTCCACAGCGCGTCAATCAGGTGCAGTGTAAGCATCAGGCTCGTCTGATTGACAATGATGACGTTCTTGCCGTATGCCCAGTTCAGCAGGTCGTTGTCATAGCGCAGTGCCAGCAGATAGCTGCCTTCGTTCGGAATGAACATAAGCACCATCTTCTGCAGATTGCCGTCAAGTGTCGGGTATTGCTTGCGCGACAGCTCCTCTACGTGCCTCCTGACGGACTGGCAGTTGGCTTTGGCCGCAGCATGGGCTTCATCGTCCGATGTCGCCATCGTGTAGTTGTAGTAATCGGTGAGCGATACCTTTGAATCGACCACAATGTCGCGCTGGTCGGGACAATGTATAATCACGTCGGGACGCAGATTCCGTCCTTCTTCGTCCTGAAAGTTCTTCTGAGTCTCGTAATGTATGCCCGGTTGCATTCCGCTGGCCTGCAGAATTTCCTCAAGTATGTTCTCGCCCCAGTCACCCTGCACCTTACCCTTTGAGCGCAACGCCTCTGAAAGTTTTTCGGTCTTGTCGCCGAGTGCGTTGGTATGCTCGAACATCTGCCTGATGCTGGTCTGTATGTCGGTGGTATTCCTCAGACTCGTGCTGTTGGTCTTGTCCAACGCCTCGCGCATTTCTTTCAGACGTTCGTTGAGTGGTTTGACTATGGCATCCATTGCCGAACTGCCTGTCTTTGTCAGCTCATCCTGCCGCTTCTGCAGAATCTCCTGCGTATCGTTTTTCAGCTGGTCGCGGAACAGCTCCATCTGCTTGCGGTAGCTCTCGTCCTGCTCTGCCATCATCTGTCTGTATGCTGCATCCTTCTCGTTGAGCTGTCGCAGGAAGTCCGCCTTGACCTCCGCCTTCCGGGCCTCTTCCTGCTCTTTGCTTTCACAGAGCTGCCTCTCCAGAATTTCGTTCTCCTTCTCAAGTGCCGATATCTTCGCCCCGGATTTCCCGTTCGCGATTTTCGTGGTGACGAATGCTGTCAGCACTATTGCAACTGCTGCGACTATCATAATAATGTATTCCATATCCAATCCCGATACGACTCCGTAAAGTTAGCAAGTAAATTGCATCTGATGAAAAATATTTGATGATACCCTTGTCCGTCTGTAACTTTGTGACATCATAAAAACAGAACTTGGCTTGAAAATTTGTACCTTTGCGCCCCGAAACGGAAACCTGCTTTCAAAGCCGGTCCAAAATGAGGAAAAATAATGAGTCAGAACATTTCAAATTTGAGAAACATCGGTATTGCCGCACATATTGATGCCGGGAAAACTACAGTGTCAGAGCGTATCCTTTTCTTTACGGGAGTGAACCGTAAGGTCGGTGAGACACACGACGGGTCTGCTACGATGGATTTTATGAAACAGGAGCAGGAACGTGGTATCACCATTGCATCAGCAGCCATCACGACACATTGGAACGATTGTCAGATTAACCTTATTGATACTCCGGGACACGTTGACTTTACTGTGGAGGTTGAGCGTTCGCTGCGCGTCATTGACGGTATGGTGGCCGTGTTCTGCGCTGTTGGCGGAGTTGAGCCGCAGAGCGAGACTGTATGGAATCAGGCGGACAAATATCGGGTGCCGCGTATCGCGTTCGTGAACAAGATGGACCGTATGGGCGCCGATTTCCTGGAGGTGGTATCGCAGATGAACCGCTATCTTGGCGCCAATGCTGTGCCTGTTCAGATGCCTATCGGAGCGGAGGGAAATTTCGAGGGTATGGTAGACCTCGTGAAGATGCAGGCTATTACGTTTGTGGAAAAAGAGCGTATCGTCGGTCCTGTTCCGGAGAATCTGAAGGCACAGGCCGAGAACATGCGTCACAATCTTATAGAGAAGGTGGCAGACTGCGATGACGATGTTGCCGAACTGTATCTGGAAGATGCCGAAGTTCCGGTAGAACTGCTGATGTCGGCTATCCGCAAGGCTACCATCAAGCTTATGATGGTTCCTGTACTATGCGGAGCGGCATATAAGAACAAAGGAATCCAACTGTTGCTTGATGCGGTTGTCGATTATCTGCCATCACCTAACGATCTGGGAGCTGTCGTGGCTCATCAGCCGGACGATGAGGAGAAGACCTGTACCCGTAATCCTTCGGAGAACGAGCCTCTGTCGGCATTGGCATTCAAGCTGATAAATGACCCGTTCGTGGGCCAGCAGACATTTATCCGCGTATTCAGCGGCAAGCTGGTGAACGGTATGACCGTATATAATGCAAATAAGGGAAAGGAGGAACGTATCGGCCGTATTTTCCGTATCAAGGCCAAGGAGCGCGAGGAGATTTCCGAGGCAGGTCCGGGCGAGATTGTGGCACTGGTAGGAATGAAGGTGACACGTACCGGCGACACCCTCTGCGATGAGAAGAGCCCTGTTCTGCTGGAGTCAATACATATCCCGCCGGCAGTCATTGAGGTGAAGGTCAATATAGACGACACCAAGAACCGCAGCAAACTGAGCGAGGCTCTGGCAAAGCTCTGCAATGAGGACCCGTCATTCCGTGCCCATTTTGATGAGGAGACCGAGGAGACAATCATTGCCGGTATGGGTGAGCTTCATCTGGAGATTATCGTGGATCGTCTGAAGGAGGAATTCAAGATACCCGTAACTACAGGCGCACCGTCTGTATCGTTCCGCGAGACTATAACGAGTCCGTTTGAGTGTACATACAAATATGTGAAGCAGACAGGCGGTCACGGCCAGTATGCGCATACCGTAATCCGTTTTGAACCGAATCCCGGTGGCGGCTTTGAATTCGTGGATATTACCAAGGGCGGTGTCATACCTAAGGAATTCATACCGTCGGTACAGAAAGGTCTGCAGACCGCTATGTTGAAAGGCCCGCTTGCAGGATATCCTGTTGTTGATGTGCGCTGCGTACTTGTTGACGGAAGTTTCCATCCTGTTGATTCAAGCGATATGGCATTCCAGACCTGTGCCCAGCTCTGCCTGAAACAGGCCTTCCCGAAAGCCGGACCTCTGCTTCTGGAACCTTCCATGAAGGTGGAGATTAACACCCCTGATGATTTTATCGGAGCTGTGACCGGTGATGTCAACAAGCGTCGCGGCCGTATTGAGGCGATGCGCCGTTTCCGCAAGGGTTCGCAGAAACTTGACTGCTTCGTTCCGCTGATGGAGATGTTCGGCTATGCAACCGCTTTGCGCAATATCACTTCCGGCCGTGCCAACTATTCAATGGAGTTTGATAAATACACGCCGACTCCACGCTCCATTCAGGACGATGTGGTGAATGAGCGGAACTTGAAACAATAAGGCATTTCAAAACAGATTCCAAAGTTTCGTCTGTTTGGCGATGGCACATTCATATAAAATTATTACAATTGCGGAATCATAAGCGTATGTGTCGGATTAATAATGATGGAATCCGGCGAAACTTGAATTAATAACAACGCAGAGAGGAATATAAAGAAATTGGGAAAACAGTTTTTAGCGCCTATATATGAGGCTCTTGTAGAGTTCAGAAGGAATCGTGTAGTTCCTTTCGATGTCCCTGGACACAAACGTGGTCGCGGAAATCCCGAATTGGTGAATCTGCTCGGAAAACAATGTGTGGAATTGGATGTGAATTCAATGAAGCCGTTGGACAATCTGTGTCATCCTATTTCTGTCATAAGGGATGCTGAGGAACTGGCAGCAGAAGCTTTTGGTGCAGCTCACGCTTTCCTGATGGTCGGCGGTACTACTTCTGCCGTGCAGACGATGGTCCTTACAGCTTCCAAGAGGGGCGAGAAAATCATTCTTCCGAGAAATGTACATAGAAGCGTTATCAATGCTCTGGTAATCAATGGCGCGACTCCGATATACGTGAATCCGGATGTTGATAAGCGATTGGGCATTGCACTCGGTATGAAAATATCCCAGGTCGAGAAGGCCATAGAGGAGAATCCGGATGCAGTGGCTATCATTGTGAATAATCCTACATATTACGGTATCTGTTCCAACCTCAGGAAAATTGTGGAACTTGCGCACGCTCACGGGATGATGGTGCTGGTGGATGAGGCACACGGTACTCATTTCTATTTCGGGGAGAATATGCCGGTCTCCGCTATGGCGGCAGGTGCAGATATGTCTTGCGTGTCAATGCACAAATCCGGCGGAAGTCTCACACAAAGCAGTATACTGCTGACCAATTCCACTGTCAGTGCCGGCTATGTGCGTCAGGTTATTAATCTGACTCAGACGACAAGTGCGTCATATCTGCTGCTGGCATCGCTTGATGTTTCCCGCCGCAATCTTTCACTCCGTGGAAAGGAGGCATTTGCAGACGTTGTAAATATGGCGGAATATGCCAGAACGGAAATCAATAAAATCGGCGATTTCTATGCATACGGTTCAGAACTTATCAACGGTGATTCCATCTACGACTTCGATAAGACAAAACTGACGGTTTTCACACTTGATGTGGGGCTCGCAGGAATAGAGGTGTATGATTTGTTGAGAGATGAGTACGATATTCAGATGGAATTGGGTGACATAGGCAACACACTCGCCTATATTTCCATCGGAGACAGGATGAGGGAGATAGAACGGTTGGTAAGTGCCCTGTATGATATTCGCAGAAGGTATAAGCGTGACCGTAGCGGCATGTTTGATCACGAATACATTAACCCGTCGGTTGTGATGAGTCCGCAGGAAGCATTCTATGCACCGAAGGAGGAGATGATTCCGATACGTGAAGCGGAGGGAAGGATTTGTACGGAGTTCGTGATGAGCTATCCTCCGGGCATCCCTATCCTTGCACCGGGAGAACGTATAACTCAGGAAATCATAGACTACATTTTGTACGCAAAAGAGAAGGGCTGTTCTATGACAGGTCCGGAGGATTCTAAGATTGAACGGTTGAATGTGATTAGGGAAGCTACTGTATATTAATAGTATAGGAGTATGGACTTTTGGTTTTCTGAATTACATACCAAGGATGTCAAGTTTTCAATCAGGGTTGATAAGCATATCTTCTCAGAAGAAAACGACTATAACCGTATAGATATTTTTGAATCGCCGGAATATGGACGTGTGCTTACTGTTGACGGTTACATTATTATGACGGAAAAAGATGAGTTTATCTATCACGAGATGATGACTCACATTCCGATGGCCGTACATCCTGATCCGCAGAAAGTGCTTGTGTTCGGCGCCGGTGACGGTGGGGTGGTGCGTGAACTTCTGAAATACCCGGAAGTGGAACGCATTGATCTGGTGGAGGTGAATGTCGGAGTCGTGGAAGCTGCAAAGAAGTACCTTCCTTTTTCTGCAAGCGGGCTTGATGATTCCCGTGTCAAAATCTATTTCCAGAATGCGTTGCGTTTCGTCCGTCACATAGTCGGTGAATACGATATAATAATAGTGGACTCTGCCGGTTTCTACGGGCCGGGTGAGAGCCTTTTCTCGCGCGAATTCTATGGCTCCTGTTACAAAGCATTGAAAGATGACGGTATAATGGTAAACCAGCACCAGTCACCATTCTATGATGATGACCGTCTGGAGACCCAGAAGGCGCATAAGCGGATAATAGAGAGTTTCCCGATAAGCCGTGTATATCAGGCGCACATACCTTCGTACCCATCGGGATACTGGCTTTTCGGCTATGCTTCCAAGAAATATCATCCGGTGAACGATGTCAATTTTTGCAAATGGAATGCCCGAGGGATAGAAACGAGGTATTACACTACAAATCTTCATTGCGGATGTTTTGCCTTGCCTGCGTACGTAGAGAAAATGCTGGAAAAAGTTGAGATTGAATATTAACCGGTACAGTACGAACAATGAGGAAAAACATAGAGACATTCATTGCCTGTGATGCTGGGTATGATGACGCTGGAATTGTAATATTCGGCGCACCGTTTGATTCAACGGTCAGCTATCGTCCCGGAGCCAGGTTCGGCAGTGCGGCTATAAGACACGAGTCGTATGGACTTGAGACCTATTCTCCGTATCAGGACAGGGATCTGGAGGATATTGATGTTTTTGATTCGGGTGACTTGGAACTTCCGATGGGCTCGGCAGAGATGGCACTTGATGCAATCTCTGAGCGTACGGCAGAGATTTTATCCGATGGAAAATTGCCTTTGATGCTTGGAGGCGAGCATCTCGTGACCTTGGGCGCGTTCCGTGCAGTTCAGAAGAAATATCCTGATCTGCATATAATCCATTTCGATGCGCATACTGACTTGCGTGACAATTACCTTGGAGTAAAATTATCGCACGCCTGTGTCATCCGCCGTTGTCACGATATTGTAGGCGATGGTAGAATCCATCAGTTCGGTATCCGTTCCGGAGACAGGACAGAATGGATGTTCGCCCGTGACGGTCATACAGACTTGCATCCTTTTAATCTTGATGATGTAAATAAGGTGATTGGGAGTCTGAACAAGGGGACACCGGTATATCTGACTGTTGATCTTGATGTACTGGACCCATCGGTGTTCCCGGGAACCGGAACTCCGGAAGCGGATGGGGTCACATTCAAGGAATTACTCGGTGCCATGCTATTGGTATGCGGAAAAATGAAAGTTGTGGGATGCGATGTGAACGAACTTGCTCCAATGCTTGATGCCAGCGGTACATCTACGGCAGTCGCCTGCAAGTTTGTAAGGGAACTTCTGCTTGCATTGGACAACAGGATATTTACGAATTGTTAAAATAAGAATAAAATGGGAAAGGTTTTGATTATCGGCTGCGGAGGCGTGGCAGGAGTCGCTATTCAGAAGTGTGCTCAGAACTCTGTGGTATTCAACGAGATATGTATTGCCAGCCGTACGGTCAGCAAGTGCGATGCACTGAAAAGGAAACTGGAGGGAAAAACAGATGCTGTGATTACAACCGCCAAGGTTGATGCAGACAATGTGAATGGATTGGTTGCCTTGATTGACGAGGTTAAGCCCGATGTCGTACTTAACCTTGCATTGCCTTATCAGGATCTTACGATTATGGATGCCTGCCTGCAGACAAAAGTCCATTATGTGGATACGGCCAATTATGAATGTGAGGATACAAACAACCCGGAATGGCGTGCAGTCTATGAGAAACGCTGCAGGGAAAAAGGCTTTACTGCCTATTTTGACTATTCCTGGCAGTGGGCATACCGCAGGCGTTTTGAGGATGCCGGAATAACGGCCCTGCTTGGTACAGGCTTCGATCCCGGGGTCACAAGCGTATTTACCGCTTATGCCCTGAAGCACTATTTTGACGAAATCCATACTATAGATATACTTGACTGCAATGGCGGAGACCACGGCTATCCTTTTGCCACAAACTTCAATCCTGAAATCAATCTGCGGGAGGTAAGCGCAAACGGCTCTTATTGGGAAAACGGACATTGGGTAGAGACGGAGCCGATGGCAATACACCGTACATATAATTTTGACGGGGTAGGTGAGAAGGATATGTATCTGCTTCACCACGAGGAGATTGAATCTCTTGCACAGAATATCCCGGGTGTCAGGCGCATACGCTTCTTCATGACATTCGGACAGAGTTATCTCACCCACATGAAATGCCTTGAGAATGTAGGTATGTTAAGCACAGAACCGGTCGAATACAACGGTCAGCAGATAGTGCCTATCCAGTTCTTGCGTACATTGCTTCCCGATCCGGCCTCATTGGGCCCGCGTACAGTGGGCAAGACCAACATAGGATGTATTTTCACAGGAGTCAAAGATGGCAAGCCGCGCAATCTCTATATCTATAACGTGTGTGACCATCAGGAATGTTACAGGGAAGTGGGGTCTCAGGCAATATCTTATACCACAGGTGTACCTGCAATGATTGGCACATCACTTGTGATGAACGGACTTTGGCAAAAGCCGGGAGTCTTCACGGTTGAGGAGTTTGATCCTGATCCATATATGGAAGCTTTGAATAAGTGGGGATTGCCCTGGAAGATTGAAGAGAATCCTATACTCGTAGATTGATATCCGTGCGGACACCGTATTTCCTGATAGACGAAGAGCGGATAGAAAAGAATCTGAAAATCCTGCATCGTGTGATGGACGACACAGGATGCAGGATACTGCTGGCACAGAAATGTTTCAGTTGCTATGGGCTTTATCCTCTAATATCAAAGTATCTGGCAGGTACGGCCGCTTCGGGATTGTATGAGGCCCGTCTTGGCCATGAGGAAATGCCGGGGAAGGAGAACCATATTTTTTCTCCGGCTTTCCGGGAGGACGATATGGCTGAGATATGCAGTATATGCGACCATATCGTATTCAATTCTCCGCAGCAGCTTGAACGTTTTGGAAGAAAGGTTAGAGAGTCCGGTTTGCAGACTGGTCTTAGAATCAATCCCGAATGTTCCACACAGCACGGACATCCCATTTATGACCCGTGCGCTCCCGGAAGCAGATTGGGGGTGCGACTGAGTGTCCTTGAGGAATGCGTCAGCCGCAATCCGTCATTGCTGTCGCTTGTTGACGGACTTCATTTCCATACTCTATGTGAACAGAATTCGGATGATTTGGAAACGACATTGGAAGCAGTCATCAATAGATTCGGCAAATATCTCGGGCAGATGAAATGGATAAACTTCGGTGGCGGGCATCATATCACCCGTGATGATTACGACATAGATTTGCTGGAGCGTTGCATCGTACGGATGAGGAATGAGTTTTCCCTGCAGGTCTATATCGAACCCGGTGAAGCTGTAGCCTTGAATGCGGGAGAATTGCATTCTATAATACTTGAGATTCAGCCTGCAGATGAACAGGGCGTGCGTAATGTAATCATTGATACATCTGCGGCGTGCCATATGCCGGATGTAATTGAAATGCCATATACTCCGCCGTTGCAGCACGCCCGGGCATTATCTTCGGATGGTTGGAAAAATTCTGCCAATGGGAAAAATGTGTACCGTATAGGTGGCCCTACCTGTCTCTCGGGTGACGTAATAGGACTTTATCAGTTTGATCACGAGCTTGAAGAGAATGAAGAACTTGTCTTTGAGGATATGGCCATATACTCTATGGTGAAGACCAACACATTCAATGGTATGCCTCTTCCGGATATCTACATCAGGCGGACCCCTGATATATGTACGTTATGGAAACACTTCGGTTACGGTGACTTCAAGTGCCGTGTCTGAAGTCGGCAGGTCCTGACTCAGATGTCGTACTGTACTGTGAAGCCTGCAACGATGTAGGGGTGGAAGTCGTCCTTGTGTTCCGTCAGGATACGGCGCATACGCTTTTCCCATTTCTTCAGCTCCTCTTCGCCGGTGTCAGTCTCTGCCCCGTCAAAGTAACTGTCAAGCAGTTCTTCTGCTGAGCATCCGAAAATGTCTGAACAGTCAAATACAAGACTGACAGGCATCAGGATATCTCCGTTTACGAATCGCGATTCACAACGTATGGTAAGCCCGCCATCGTTGTACTGTACGGAAAGTATGCCCCACACATCCTCCACAATATGCAGGGTAGCGGTCATTCCGTTGTATTCCCATTTGAGTACATCGACAAACCAGTCTCCGTACTGGTAGGTCCCTTCGAAGGTGAACTTGCAGTGTTTTGAGTTCTTGCGGCTCCAGTCACGTTTGTGACTATACAGGACGTTGAAAAGGTCGTGGTTGTCAAATGCTGATATGATTGACTTCTGAACATTGTCAGGCAGTCTGACACTGCTGCCGGTTATGACACCTTTGTCACGGACTTTCCCCTTGATGACGCTGCGTTCAAGCGAGGCAGCAGCGTCCAGGTCATTGTTGCTGATGCAGTAGTTGAATACCGGCCCGTATTGCGTGGATACTGCTACGGCGGCTTTTATGATGCCGAGCAGTGATTTGGGAAACATCCCGGCCAGCAGGTTCAGCTGGTGGGTGGAGACATTGTAATTGATGGAGGCATTGTATGTTGACATACGTTTGCGGTTCACGTCGGCCCGTTCCCATACTTTTGACAGAATGTATGTGGCCGGGTCAAGACCATCGTCCGTGATGTATGTGGCAGGCAGCATTATCGGCTGGAAATTCATTATGACTGTGTCCTGTGAAATTTCCCGGGTGTCAAGCGATATACTTCTTGTCTCGGTAGTGTAGCCGATAAAGGCGTATTCCACATTCGCCTTTCCGTCTTTTATGGCTCTGTCAGATTCCGGCACATGCAGGGTATAATTGCCGTGCGTGTCGGTAATGGTGCCGATGTCGGTGCCTGGAATGAAGACTGATGCGAACTGCGCCGGTGAAACGATGGTATCGCGCAGCATCACACAGCCGGATATTACGTAATTGTTGCCGGCAATGACGTTGACGGCCATTGATATCATTATGGATAATGTTGAAAGGCGTAAGAGTCTCATCTGTATGGAATAACTGTGCCAATGTGCAAAGCTATGCAATTTTTTTACCAAGTTATTTTTGAAGATTACTAAATTCGCAGTTTGAAAAAATCGTATCTGAAAATGTGGTCATTCGTCATTAGCGTAATTGCTCTAATTCTGGGCTATTTTCTGTATGGTACATTTGTTGACAGAGTTTATGGCCCGGATCCGTCTATACTGACTCCGGCGGTTACCAAGGCGGACGGTGTCGATTTCATGCCGCTTCCTACCTGGAAAGTCTTTATGATACAGTTCCTGAACATTGCCGGAACAGGGCCTATATTCGGAGCGATAATGGGAGCTAAGTTCGGACCGGCGGCTTATCTGTGGATTGTGCTGGGCTGTATATTCGCCGGTGGCGTACACGACTATATGTCAGGAATGTTCTCTATGCGCAGCGGTGGACTGTCCCTGCCGAATGTCGTAGAACACCTTATGGGGCGTGGAGCCCGTCATATAGTGCTTGTGCTCTCCTTAATCCTGCTGTTGCTTGTGGGCACGGTGTTCGTATACAGTCCTGCCCTGATTTTGGGAGATATAGTGGGTGGCGGCTCCAAAGGTGCCATAATGATGTGGGTGTTGGTAATATTCGCGTATTATGTTCTGGCAACATTGCTGCCTGTCGATAAGATAATAGTCAGGATATATCCTTTATTCGCGTTTGCATTGCTTTTCATGGCTTTCGGTCTGATGGTCTGCCTGTTTGTCAGGTGGCCGGACTTGCCTGAGTTATGGGCCGGACTTGACAATCTCGGCCCTTCAGTAGGTCTGAAAGGTCAGAGAACAATACCCTGTCTGTTCATCACGATTGCCTGCGGAGCTGTAAGCGGATTCCACTCGACGCAGACTCCGATTATGGCCCGTTGTCTCAAAAACGAGAAGTTAGGCAAGCCTGTGTTCTATGGCGCAATGGTTACAGAGGGTATTGTAGCTTTGATATGGGCAGCGGTATCATCGTACTTCTTCTTTGATGGTGGGGCTGCGGAGGTAGGCAGCAATCTGTCTGCCCAGGCTCCGGAGGTTGTTATGAAAGTGGCATCTGCCTGGTTGGGCATTGCAGGAGGTGTGCTTGCGATACTCGGAGTGGTGGCCGCTCCTATAACAAGTGGCGATACGGCATTCCGCAGTGCGCGTCTGATAATAGCGGACAGTATGCATTTTGACCAGAAACACAGACGTAACCGTCTTGTGGTGGCACTGCCGGTATTTGCCGCAGCCTGCCTGCTGTTATGGTACAATATTGCCGATGAGAATGGCTTCAATGTAATATGGCGTTATTTCGGTTGGGCCAACCAGTCATTGGCAGCATTGGTACTTTGGTGTGCCGCAATATATTTCAAGACCAGAAGAAACAACCGGTCTTATCTGATAGCGTTTGTTCCGGCATTCCTATTGACAGTAATCGTAGTGAGCTATATCTGTATGGAGAAGATAGGATTCTCCCTGCCGTATGGTGTCAGTATTGCAATAGGTGTGGTTGTGGCATTGCTGCTGTCTGCCGGATTTTTCCTGAGAAGACATTACATTCAGAAGTAAGAAACTGTTTCATTCCGTTTGATGGTCTCTGCACTGTCAGGACGGCATTTTCTTGATTTGTAATACTCTTCAGCAGATGTTACGTTTCCTTCTCCCTATCACAGAAATACTGATCAGGAATGCGGTTTGTCAGATATTTTGCAATTCACTCGTCCGGACGGATGAACGGAACCTGTCCCCTGTTCACGAGTGCGAATAAGTTTACTTTAATAAACTTTATTTTGATAATAATTGAAAATTTACCCTAACTTTGCTACGATAGTTTAAGATAGTAGACTTATGAACCTACAAGATACGATGAAAGAACGTCGCAAGACTCTTTCCCTGTCCCAGAATGATCTTGCGGAAATGTCAGAGTTGGGCCTTGCAACCATAAAGGATATTGAAAGGGGAAAAGGCAACCCTTCTATGGCAACCGTTTCAAAGATAATGGATGTTCTCGGAATGGAAATCATATACAGAGTAAGAAATACTGTCGCTGAATAATTATGAGACAACTTGGTGTATATTATAATAATGTAAAGGCCGGGGTGCTGACCGAGCAGACTCCCGGAAGAGGCTATGAGTTCCGTTATGACCCGACATATCTTCTATCGGGTGGAAAGTCCATATCTGTGACCCTGCCCAGGAACAGGGAGATATTCAAATCGGACTCATTGTTCCCTTTCTTTACCAACATGCTGCCTGAAGGAGCCAACCGCAGCATAATCTGCCGACATCTCAGAATTGATGAAAATGACTTCTTCGGAATGCTTTCGGCTATGGCCGGAAAAGATTTCATAGGAGCCGTTCACGTTAAAGCCATACAGTGATGATCGATATTGCCAATTGTCCGTCAAACCTTTCAAAAGGCTTCTCAACATACAGTCCCAAAGCACGCAAGGCCCTTTTC
The DNA here is from genome assembly GCA_024398595.1 of Bacteroidaceae bacterium. GTDB lineage: Bacteria > Bacteroidota > Bacteroidia > Bacteroidales > Bacteroidaceae > Colenecus. The sequence continues at coordinate 29,863 of JAKSIX010000009.1, forward strand.
GATGGCCGGAAGATAAGTCACCTGCTGGACTTCAACATTGATGAGTTCCATACGGCTGGAGCCGTTGCGGAGGCTATGCACAGAATTTCGGTATCCGGAGTTCAGGAGAAGTTTCCTGCTGTCCTGAAGGATTCCCGGATACGGATTGCCGGTGACGATGACCGCTCGACATATATTCTTAAACCCTCACCGTGGGACAGAACCCTGATAGAAAGAAAGCAGATTCCTGCCAATGAGCATCTGACAATGCAGATTGCTTCTCAGGTGTATGGCATCAAGACGGCTGAAAACGGTCTTTGCTTCACGCCGAAAGGCGAGATTGTGTACATTACAAAGCGCTTTGACATACTGCCTGACGGAACAAAACTTCCGATGGAGGATTTTGCATCGGTTCTTGGGCGCAACGAGCAGGAGGACGGGAAACACTTCAAGTACAGCGGATGCTACGAGGGCATAGCGGATGCTATAAGGAAGAACGTATCTGCCTGGAGAGTGGATATGGAGAGATTCTTCGAGCTTGTAGTGTTCAACTATATCTATGCGAACGGTGATGCCCATTTGAAGAACTTCTCCCTCATTCTGCAGGGAGAGGACTATCGTCTCTCTCCTGCATATGACCTTCTGAATACGAGTGTCCATGTAAACGGGGATGACTTGGGACTGGATGGAGGACTTTCGCCCAACATTGAGCGCAGTGATGTCTACGAAAAGACAGGGCATCCCTGCCGGTTGGACTTCGAGCGTTTCGGCGCCCACATCGGTCTGCTCGAGACACGAGTCTCAAGGATTCTGGACAGATATATGATGTTGCCTGATGCATCTTCAGACCTCGTCAGCCGAAGCTTCCTCAGTGACAAGGCAAGGCGTCATTACCTGAGGATAGTAAACGAAAGAATATCAAGGTTCACCAGAACATCAGACTGATCAGGTCCTAATTGGAACATTTCAAAACAGATTCTTACCTCAGGGTTCCTTACGGATATAGTCTATAAATGCCCGCAATGCCGACTCTGCTGCATTGCGGGTGTTTTCATTACGTCCGTTGTCATCTGTCAGACGGCGTGAGTGGACATCGTTTTCAGAGCCCCACGCAATCCAGATGGTTCCTGACGGTATCGTTCCGTTTCCACCTTCGGCATATCCGGTCGATGACAGCGCATAGTCTGTCCCGAACATACGGCAGGCACCCCGCACCATCTGCTCCGCCACCTGACGGCTCACTACATCGTAAGTATCAATGTCCTGCTGGCTCACACCGAGAAATCCGGTCTTTACGGAGTTCTGATATGCTGTAAGTCCGCCCTGAAAGTAATCCGACGAGCCGCTGACGGATGTGAGGAGCGCGGCTATCTGTCCGCCGGTGCAGCTCTCGGCCGTTGATACGGTCTTGCCGTTCCGTACCATTATGTCACGTATCTGTGCCGATATCTCAAGTATTGTCTGTTCCATTCTCCGTACGTTTGTTTGCTAAAGTCTGCAAATATAATTTTTTGTTCTATCTTTGTGGGGGTACATCGTCAATAACTATCATATAGAATATGGGAAAAATTACAAATGCACTGATGATATGCGCAGCTCTGACGGTTAGCATGTCTCAGAATGTGAATGCCGCGAATGATAAGGCCGGTGCAAAGGCCGAGTATGAGTTCCACGGAGCAGGCAATCCGTATCTTCCGCTCTGGGAGCATGTTCCTGACGGGGAGCCGCGCGTGTTTGAGGATCCGGACAATCCTGGCAAATACCGCGCATATATAATCGGTTCGCACGATGTCCGTTTCGGAAGCTACTGCGGTCCTGACATCCGTATGTGGTCGGCCCCGGTAGAGGATCTTGGCAACTGGCGTGACGAGGGTCCGATTTTCACCTATAATATACAGAACCAGTGGGATGTGATGTATGCTCCCGATCTGGTGGAGGTGAATTATGCCGATGGCACACGCAAGTATTTTCTCTATCCGCACAGCCGTGGCGCGAACCGTGAGCCGTTGGTATGCTCGGGTGACCGTCCCGATGGCCCGTTCACTGCAATAAATGCCACAGAGGATGGTACACACGTGCTGGAGGGCAGCTGTCTCGGCTTTGACCCGTCAATTTTCGTGGAGCAGATTACCGACAAGGATGATCCTGACTATGGGATAGGTTTCCGTGCATACGGTTTCTGGGGCTTCCAGCATTCGACTGCCGCACAGCTTGACCAGAAGACAATGTACTCGGTGCGTCCGGGTACGGAGCGCATAGAGTTCTTCCTGCCGGCAAGTGCCAGCTATGGCCGGGTGCGCGATCCGCAGGGGACCATTTATCCTGCTCTTGCCGAGGGACAGAACCCCGGTGACTTCAATTTCTTTGAGGCATCATCAATCCGTCAGGTGGGCAATAAGTACGTTATGATATTCTCCGGCTATTCCGGCCCTGACTACGGTCTCGGCAGCACCAACTCAGCTTTGAGATATTGCTATGCAGACTCCCCGTTAGGTCCTTGGCGCAGCGGTGGCGTGGCGGTCGATTCACGTGGCGTCGTTCTGAACGAGGATGGTAGCGCACTGACAACGACCAACTCCGCTCACAACACTCACGGAAGTATCCAGCAGATCAACGGCCAGTGGTACATATTCTACCATCGTCCTCCGCGTGGCTTCGGCAATGCGCGCCAGTCAGTGGTGGCTCCTGTCTCAATCGAGTGGGATGAGAAGCCGGTGGCGGAAGGAGGCAAGGTCATCATCAGAGGCTATGATCCGTATGCTGCCGATGGAAAATGGACAGCCAAGGCTTCCAACGGTGATGAATACACAGGGGCAGAAGTCACATCGGAGGGCTTCTTTATGTATGGCCTTCCTCCATATCAATATTACTCAGCCGGTTACGCCTGCTATATGTCCGATCCGAATATGATGCAGGACACTTGGGACAACTGGGACAACAATATGGACCTGACAGCTGTCAGGAACGGCAACATCATAGGTTTCAAGTATTTCGGATTTGAGGGACTGAAGAAGGCCAGCAAGGGCATACAGCCGTTTGACGGTACCAAAAAAGGCAATAAGACCCATCTGAATCTCTTCATTACCCCACGTACCGACAAGGCTTTCAGAATTGTCGTTATGATGGACGGCCCTTGGGCAAATGCAGCCTGGAACGGAAAGAAGCTGGGTGAGATTGAGGTTGCTGCCGGCTCTGCAAATGTCAGCACCAAGTATCTGCTTGATGTGGCGCAGTATGTGGAGGGCATCAAGGGCAAGCACGCCATATATCTGATTGCCGAGGGTCCTGAGGGCGAACTGTTCGATATGCACGGAATTGGTTTCAGTTCGAAGAAGATTGAACTGACACGCCATATATCGCCTAAGGTCAATATATCAGTAGATGGTCAGAGCATCGGACTGCCGGATGTTCCTGTCCGCTCAACAAATCAGAACGGCTTTGTCAATGTGGAGAACTATGTAATCAATCAGACCGTGGAGGCCGGCTCGGCAATCAAGGCTGAGTGTGCTGATCCTGAGGTGAGTATTGAAGTGTCACAGCCTGCCGGCGCTCCTGCCAAGGTTATCTGCACCTATCGCGGCCAGAAGAAAATTTACAACTTCGATCCGACTCTGGTGGTTGTGGAACGTCCGCGTGGCATGTTCCGCCGTTAAGGAATTATAATTAATCATAAGAATGCGGTGCAGGAGTCCTCGTTTTGGGGGCTCTTGCCGTTTTTATAGTATTTTTGCCACGACTTGAAAAATTTATGTCTATGAAAGAGAAGGGTGGGGTGTTTGTATCGGTTGTGTTGGGAATGCTTACAGCGTTCGGGCCTTTTGTGGCTCTCAGCCTGTGGTTTGCATTGTCTCTGCCCTTCGTACTGGCAGCGTTTGCCATTATGCTTGTCGGATTCGGACTGCTCGCGCCTGTGGTGACATCGCAGGCCTTGGACGGTGAGCACGACAATGCCGGTGCCGCGAGTGCCATTATCGGTGCAACGGCATTTCTCTCAGGGGCCATCGTAAGCCCTATTGTCACTATCGGCAGTGTCGCCGTATCGACCGGTATCGTAATCGCAGTGAGCGCACTGCTGTGCTTCGTGTCAATGTGCGTCTGGCAGAATGAACAGGGGGACAGGTTCCGTCCGACGTGTATGTGTTGAAGGATGAACGGAACCTGTCCCCTGTTCACAGTCCCCTGTTCACACCCTGTTGAAATTTTGTCGGTGGAAATTTCACAATATGCTGAATTGCTGAGTATTTTTGCAGAAAGAAACTTATTAAATTTTCAGATAATGGCAACAGGTAATGTCCGTCCGGCAGATATGGAGCGTATAACGACTCCTGCGCTGGCAGAGAAATTCATTGGGGAACAGATTTCTGAGCTTCGTGCACAGATTGGTGATAAAAAGGTGCTTTTAGCACTCTCGGGTGGTGTGGATTCTTCAGTTGTGGCGGCACTTCTGATTAAGGCTGTAGGCAACCAGCTGGTAAGCGTCCACGTCAATCACGGACTGTTGCGCAAGGGCGAGGCTGAGCAGGTTATTGATGTGTTCCGCAATCAGATGCACGCAAATCTGGTCTATGTGGATGCTACAGACCGTTTTCTTGACAAGCTTGCCGGTGTGGCAGACCCGGAGAAGAAACGTAAGATTATAGGCGGTGAGTTCATCCGCGTGTTCGAGGAGGAGGCCCGCAAGCAGGAGGGAATAAGTTTCCTGGCACAGGGAACGATATACCCTGATATCATAGAGTCGGACGGCGTGAAGTCGCATCACAATGTCGGTGGTCTGCCGGAAGACCTTCAGTTTGAGTTGGTGGAGCCGATCAGGCTTCTGTTCAAGGATGAGGTGCGCGTAGTGGGTAAGGCTCTCGGCCTGCCGGACGGTATGGTCTATCGTCAGCCGTTCCCGGGACCGGGTCTCGGCGTACGCTGCATCGGGGCAATCACACGTGACCGTCTGGAGGCAGTGCGTGAGTCAGATGCCATCCTCCGCGAAGAGTTCCGGAAAAATGGCCTGGAGGGTAGGGTATGGCAATATTTCACTGTCGTTCCGGATTTCAAATCGACAGGCGTGAAGGACGGCAGGCGCAGCTACGACTGGCCGGTAATCATCCGCGCCGTCAATACCCGCGATGCTATGACAGCCACTGTCGAGAATGTTCCGTTTGAACTGCTCCAGTATATAACTTCGCGTATTGTGAACGAGGTGAAGGGTGTAAACCGCGTGTTGTATGACCTTACACCGAAACCTACATGTACTATAGTGTGTGAATGATCCTGAACGGATTCTAAAGTGTGATAGACTTAACAGGTATCCATAAGACATATCCGGGTGCAGAGCCATTGCATGCCAAAATTATTCTGGCAGATGAACCTGCCGGTGCTTTGGACAGCAGAACGGCGCAGGACATAATGGATTTGCTGACATTGTCAGGGTTCTTTGATACAGATGCATACGGGGGATGCAATGCGTGATATGCAACCCCTGTTGGACAATGCAGGCCGGAATATAGTTGTTGACTGCACCCGGCTTGCCTATGTCTCCTCATCGGCACTCCGCGCTTTTTTGCTGTTGAGAAAGAAAAGCCGTGCTTCCGGTGGCCGGATAACCATACACGGTATGCGTGACGATGTAAAACAGGTCTTTATTATCAGCGGATTTCTGGGCCTGTTTGACTTTGAATAATGGTAAATGGATAACCTATCGAAACTTGAATTGATAATATGTTATTTGAAAGAGAGACTTACGTAGAGCGCAGAAAGGAACTTTCCGCCAAGGTCGGGGATGGCATTATCCTCCTGCCGGGAAATAATGATGCGCCGTGCAATTATCCGGCCAATGGGTACAAGTATCGCCAGGACAGCTCGTTCCTGTATTATTTCGGTCTGGAACACGACGGACTGGCGGGCGTGATTGATATTGATGGGAACAGGGAGTATCTGTTCGGTGATGACATAGACATGGAGAACATAATCTGGACCGGTTTTGTCCCTTCTGTCGCCGATATGGCAGAGACGGTTGGCGTAAGCAATACGGCTCCGATGAAGGAACTTTGGAGTTTTGTCAGCAAGGCTTTGAAACAGGGGCGTAAGGTTCATTATCTGCCGCCGTACCGTTATGATACGATGATTCAGATTGGTGACCTGCTGGGCATTCATCCGCTCAAGACCAGGGAGAACGCATCGGTCAGGCTGATAAAGGCTGTGGTGGATATGCGCTCTGTGAAGTCGGAGGGTGAGATTGCCGAGATAGAGCGTGCCATGGCAATAGGCTACGAAATGCATACAACGGCAATGAAGGCCTGTGCTCCGGGTGTGACGGAGAAGTTTATCGGAGGATTGATTGACGGAATAGCGGCAAGTTACGGCTGTAAAGTTTCATTCAACAGCATAGTGACAATGCACGGAGAGATATTTCACGGCGATCCGTCGCTCCACAGGCTTGAGTCCGGCAGACTGATGCTTTGTGATGCCGGTGCAGAGACGGTCAACAATTACTGTTCGGACAATACACGTGTCACACCGGTCAGTGGACATTTTACGGAGAAACAGCGTGACATTTATTCAATAGTCGAGGCCTGCCACGATCTGGTCATAGAGAAGGCTCATCCCGGTATGAAGTGGATGGATATGCATCTTGATGTATGCCGCCTGATGACAGATCGGTTGAAGGATCTCGGTCTGATGAAAGGCAATACCGAAGATGCCGTACAGGCCGGAGCCCACGCTATGTTCCTGCAGCACGGTCTCGGTCATATGATGGGTATGGATGTACACGATATGGAAGGTCTGGGTCAGATATATGTCGGTTTTGACGATGAAGTCCGCCCTTCGGAACAGTTCGGAACAAACTGTCTGCGCTGTGGCCGCAGAATACAGCCGGGATGGGTTCTGACGGATGAACCCGGTATATATTTCATCCCTGCACTGATGGACAAATGGAAATCAGAGAATATGCACCGTGATTTCATCTGCTACGACAGGCTTGAGCAGTACCGCGATTTCGGCGGCATACGTTTGGAGGATGACATTCTGATTACGGAAACGGGTTGCAGGGTGCTGGGTGAGAAACAGATTCCTTACCATTCGCACGAAGTGGAGGAGTTTATAGCAAGATGATGTCACACCATCAAGTGCCCAATCAGAATCTTTGTTCCGATAGCGATAAGGACAAGTCCTCCGATAATACCGGCGGTCTTATGGAAACGGGCTCCTAAAAAGGAGCCTGTCTTCAATCCTACGGCAGACAGAATGAATGTTGTGACACCGATGATGAGTGCCGCGTACCATATATCAATGCCGAGGAACGCGAATGATATTCCGCAGGCAAGCGCGTCAATGCTTGTGGCTATTGCCAGAATCAGCATTGTCCTGAATCCGAATGATGCGTCAATGTTATCCTCTCCGTTTCCGAGCGACTCGCGTATCATATTCGCCCCTATCAGGAATAGAAGTCCGAAGGCTATCCAGTGGTCAAATCCGGTTATGAACTCAGAGAAACTTTGGCCGAGAAAAAAGCCTAATACAGGCATAAGTCCCTGAAAACCGCCGAACCATAACCCGACTGACAGTACGTGCCGGAATCCGGTCTTGCCTGCAGCCAGACCTTTGCCGACCGATACGGCCAGGGCATCAATGGAAAGTCCTATTCCAATCAGGAGAATTTCAATGAATGTCATATCATACTGTGTGGATAAGCCAGCCCATATAGGTGATTTCAATTATGAGCAATATGACACCTTCAACACGGTCGAATCTGTTTCTGGTGCAGGTGAACGTACTGATGAGCAGGAACAGCGCACATATGAATATTGCCGCATAATCTGTCAGGGCTATGCCGTTCATATCCAAAGGATGGATAAGTGACGCGCCTCCAAGGATAAGCAGAATGTTGGATGTGTTGGATCCGATTATGTTTCCAAGCGCGAGCTGGCTCCTGCCTTTTATGGCTGCAACCACGCTGGTAGCCAGTTCCGGCAGTGAAGTTCCGGCAGCCAGAATGGTGATTGCAATGAACTTGTCGCTCCATCCGGCCATTCTGGCAATGGTCTCTGCGTTGTTTACAAACATTCTGCCGCCGAAGACCAACGCTGCAAGTCCTCCTATAATGTATATTGATGCCTTGACAAAACTGTCGTGACTGTCGCTGCTGTCGGTATCAGTCTGCTTGCCGTTCCTGAAGGATGTGATCATATACCATACAAAGACAGCAAGGAACAGAATGCCGTCTGTCCTGTTCATACCGTTCATCCCTAAGTGAAATATGCTCTGCCGCAGACCGAGAAGAATCAGGACAGATGTGACCGCAATGTTCAGAGGTATGTCACGATGCGTGTTTTCGTGCGTGATTGTTATAGGACATATCACTGCTGAGATTCCGAGAATCAGGGCAGTGTTGAAAATGTTGGATCCGATGATGTTCCCGACGGCCATATCCGAGTTCCCCTGTATGGCAGAGATGAAACTTACGACCATTTCCGGGGCAGATGTGCCGAGTGCGACAATCGTCAGACCGATAACGAATTCACTGACACCCCATTTTCTGGCAAAGGCAGAAGCTCCGTCTATCAGTACATCGGCACCTGTTACGACCAGAACCAACCCGATTATAAGAAAAACAATTGCTCCGGACATTTCGAAACAGATTCTTATCGGATGCGAAGTTAATGTTTTTTCAGCCCCTTGTCAAACAATCAACAATGTTAACAAACAAATCACGTAAATGTGGCGGATTCTACACGTTTGTCACGATAACTTTGCACCTGCCTTCGGGAATAACGGAGCGAGTAAGTTTGATGACATATCATGAAGAACATACGACCTGCGGCCAACGTGTAAGATGACTCCCAGTACGTTGTATTTTGATTGTTTCTGACAAGTTATTGTAAGTATTGGTAGATTAATACTTTTTGAGGTCTCCGGTCTGTGAAGATAGGGGACCTTCTTTTTGTTTTATTGAGTGGAATGGCCTAAATTTGTGCTGATTATGAAAATCTGGAATCTTTTGTCAAGGAATATTGCCGTGCTGTCGGTCCTGCTGTCGGTGACTGCACCGTTATTCGAGTCGTGTGAGACTTGGAATCCTGAGGAGCTGCGCAGAAAGACCGTTCTTGTATATATGTCCGGAGATAACGATCTCTGGTCATCCATGAGCTTGAACATCAAAGCGATGGCTGCCGGTATGACTCCGGAATTGTCGGCATATAACAGTCTGATAGTCTTTGTTGACAGACCTGATGCCAACTCTTTGCTATTGGATGTGAGGAACTATATGTGCGATACGGTGAAAGTCTGGAATGAGCATCTGTCATCGTCATCTCCGGATGTCCTGTCAATGGTGATGGATTATGTCAGAAAATCGTATACAGCGATGTCGTATGGGCTTGTGATGTCATCACACGGAACAGGGTGGGTTCCTGATTCAACATTGAATTATATAGACCCTTACAAATATGGACTGCCTCTTGGAAAATTGAATCAGATGTCGGCCACTAAGGCTGTGTGCTGCAAGGTTACATCTGCCGGAAAGATGCGGTGGATGAATGTTGACAGGATGGCCGCAGCGATACCGGACGGACAGTTTGACTTCATTCTGTTTGATGCCTGTCTGATGGCAGGGGTAGAGACTATGTGCGAACTTTACGGCAAAACGGAATATGTGATTGGTTCGTCTGTGGAAATCATGCGTAGCGGATTCCCATATTCTGACATTATGCAAGATCTGTTCAGTGGCAGTTATGCCGATGTCTGTCGTAAGTGCTATGAGTATTATGACGGGAAATCCGGCACGGAGCGTACTTGTGGCGTGGCTCTGATAAATGTTGACAAAATCCGTGCACTGGCGGATGCATTCAGGACGGTTGTTGACAATGCGACGATCGATGTTGATGATATTGATCTGTATCACGATGTCCAACGTTGTGACAGGTATATGAATCCTGTGATGTTTGACCTGTTGGATGTTGCGGAAAAACTGAAACCCGGCGAGTCGGCCTTGAATGCTCTCGACAGGGCATTGTCTGACTGTGTTTCAGCCTGCTATCATACCGATTATGTGGTTCAGGACTTGAAACTTGACAAATATTGCGGTCTGAACTGCTATTTGCCTGTATCGGAATATGCGTATGTGATTAATCCGGCTTTTGCGAAGACGGAATGGAATAGATTAACTGGTTTTTTAAGGAGGTAGTAATATGGACAGACGTTTAAGGTTTATTGTCGTATTGGCTTTCGGCATTCTGATGGCGGGATGCGGTGGGAAACGGGATAATACATTGAAAAGGGATATCCACTTCTCACGTCTGGACGGTAATGAGGCTGAGATTACGCGTATCATCGGTGGTATGACACTGGAGGAAAAGATAGCGATGCTTCACGGCCGTAATATGTTTACATCGGCAGGTGTACCTGCACAAGGTGTCCCGGACATGATTTATGCGGACGGCCCGTTCGGCATCCGTGAGGAAATGGAACCGCATTCGTGGAATCCGTTGCATTGGTCAAACGATTCCGCCACGTTTTTTCCTACAGGTTCTGCTTTAGCCGCCACTTGGGATGAGGATATCGCATACGAGTATGGTAAGGGTATAGGCATTGAGGCGCGTCTTCGTGGAAAGGATATGATGTTGGGACCGGCCATAAATATACAGCGTATTCCTACGGGAGGACGTACGTATGAGTATCTGAGCGAGGATCCGTTCCTCAGCGCACGTATTGCAGTCGGATATGTCAGGGGTATGCAGGATCAGGGTGTGGCATCGTGTGTGAAGCACTTTGCCCTGAACAATCAGGAGACCAATCGTGGAACGGTTAATGTCATTGTCAGCCCACGCACGATGCGTGAGATATATCTGCCGCCGTTTGAGGCTGCCATTGTAGAGGGCGATGCATTCGGTGTGATGTCTGCCTACAACAAGATTAACGGTACGTGGTGCGGAGAGAACAGCCAACTGCTTGATCAGATTCTGAGGCAGGACTGGGGCTTCAAGGGTATGGTGATATCTGATTGGGGCGGTACTCACAGCGTCGTCGAGTCGGTTATGGCCGGTCTGAATGTGGAAATGCCGGACAGCAGTTTTCACGGTAAGGCCTTGCTTGACTCTGTCCGGGCAGGTGCCGTACCTGAATCTGTCATTGATCAGCGCGTACGGGAGATTCTGCGCGTGCGCCTTGTCATTGACCCTATTCCAGAGGACGATGCCAATGTCAGGATGACGTGTCAGCCGGAGCAGGCTGCCATAGCATACCGTGTTGCCCTGAAGTCTGTCGTGCTGCTCAAGAATCAGGATAACATTCTGCCTGTGAGTTTGGACAGCGTCCATAAGATTGCCGTGATAGGTGACAACGCAGACAAAAAGATGTCAAATGGCGGAGTTGGCGCAGGTGTGAAAGCATTGTACGAAGTTACTCCTTTAGCCGGATTACGCAACCGTGTAGGTGACAAGGCTGAAATAATCTATGCTCAAGGGTACACCTCGCAGCGGCGTGGCATGTTCGGCGGATTCGGAATGCGCCCGGGTATGTCCGGAGGCTTCCCCGGAATGCGCAGGTCGGGACAACAGCCTGACAATACGGATGACAAGCTTCTGAAGGAGGCTGTAAAGGCAGCATCGGATGCGGATCTGGTCCTGTTCGTGGGAGGTGACAACCGTCAGTGGGAAACCGAGGGCAGTGACCGTCAGTCAATGGCTCTGCCATACAATCAGGAAAAGGTGTTGGAGGCTATTGCCGAAGTAAATCCGAATATCGTATTCATAGCTGTGGCAGGAGCTCCTGTAGATTTGAATGTCGTGAACAGCTGCTCAAAGGCCATCGTACAATCCTGGTTCAATGGTACAGAGGGAGGCAACGCGCTTGCTGACATCCTGTTGGGTGTATATGCCCCTGCCGGTCGTCTGCCATTCTCATATCCTTACCGTATAGAGGATTCTCCGGCCTATTCATTAGGGAATTTCCCTCAGACGGATGCTGCGATTTCGGAGGATGTCTTTGTGTCTCTTGTCGGAGACAAGACGGCGGAAGAAGTTCAGAATGGTTCAGAGAACCGTACGACGGCACTCTATTCGGAGGATATGCTGGTAGGATACAGGTGGTATGATACAAAACAGAAACCTGTCATGTATCCTTTCGGATATGGCCTGACGTATACGGAATTTGAGTATGGAAACATGTCTGCGGAAAAGTCTAAAGGTAATGGCGGTGATTGTATAAATGTGACGTTTACATTGAAGAATACAGGACATGTAGCTGCCGATGAGGTGGCGCAACTGTATGTGCATCGTATCAATGCGATGGTGGTATGGCCATACAAGGAATTGAAGGCATTCAAGCGGGTGTCATTGGATGCGGGTGAAACCAGGACTGTGACTTTGACAGTTCCTGTGGAACAGTTGGAATATTGGAGTGAAGAGAATCACGACTGGATGCTGGAACACGGCAAGCTCAGTCTGCTGCTTGGTCCGAATGCAGGTGATGTCAGACTGAGTTCTACGGTTGAAATTTAATTTTTAGCGATATGGAGAGTAATGAGGGTAATAAGGGACAGCTTCAGATTGATGTGAAGCAGGATGTGGCGTGTGGAAGCTATTCAAATCTGGCGATAATATCACACTCGCGGAGTGAGTTCATTCTTGATTTCGCCACCATATTGCCTGGCGCACCGAAAGCATTGGTAAGTAACAGGATAGTGATGACTCCGGAGAATGCCAAGCGTCTGCTGATGGCCCTGCAGGATAATATGAATAAGTTTGAGACGAATTTCGGATATGTAGATCTCGGCGAGAAAAAGGGAACATACGTTATGGGATTCGGCGGAGAAAAGGCAAAATCGTGAACTGATGGATATACTGTTGCAATATTCTGAGCTGGAGGGTCTTGTGCTTGCCGGAACGGGTGTGAAACTTGGGCTCGAGCCTGTGTCGGGCGATACGGTCCGTGTGTGTTATCCGTTGAAGGTAATGGGTATGACCAGAAATGTGGGTCTGTCCGTGAGAGTTGTTGGCATAGATTGTAATGATCTCAAACTGGAGTATTCCGCTGATGGCGGTGCAATAATGAATATGGCTGTTTCGTCATTTCTGGTAAACTACAGGGAACAGATAGCGGGTAAGGTGTCATTGGACAACAATTCGGTGACTGTACATCTGTCACAGATTCCGGGCCTTTCTGATAAACTGGACAGATTCCAGCCGACGGGTATAGTCTTTGACGGTACTGCCGTCAAACTGTCTGTTGCGTTGAAATAACCGTACGGCTCAGGACAGAGCCCCTATTATCACTGCCCAGCATACAAAGCGTCCGGCTTTTCCTGCCAGAAGCAGCAGGATTGTCCATAGAGGATTGGCTCTGTAGAATCCGAGAGCCAGTGCCAATACGTCTCCGATAAACGGCATCCAGCTGACCAGTGCCAGCCAAACACCGTATTTGTTGATATACGCCTGCTGTTTCTGCAGTTTCTCCGGACTCACTTTGAAGTATTTCTCTATCCATTCCAGTTTGCCGAGACGTCCCATATAGTAGGTGACGATTCCTCCTAACCAATTTCCGGCCGATGCAACGATTATGCAGGCTGTAGGACGTCCTATTGCGGCAAGCGCTCCGATGAAAAGCGCATCGGAACTGAAGGGAAAAACAGTGGCTGAGAGAAATGTTCCCCAGAACAGTCCCCACAGCCCTAAATTTTCAAGATTCATCGGAACATTTCAAAACAGATTCTAAGATTTGTAATAGTCTCTCAGAATGTTTACGAACAATGCTCCTGGCAATATGCGCTTGAGAAGTACTGACAGCCTCTGCTCAAAATTAGCCACGACATAATGCAGCCTCGGTTTGCGACATCCAACTATCTTCACGATTCTCTGTGCGAGTACTTCCGGTTTGAGTCCTCCGTTTTCCTCGTCCTCAATTATGCTGAGGCTTCTCCTGAATACAGGACCGTAGTCAGAATCGTTAAGCGATGCCTCGGAATTCCTGCGTGTGGCAGTAAAATTAGTGGCGAAATCGCCGGGCTCGACTATTGATACGCTGATGCCGAAACGCTTCACCTCGGCGCTGAGTGCTTCCGAAAACCCCTCAATGGCGAATTTTGATGCGGAGTAGTAGCCCTGGTAGGGCAGTCCCATCAGTCCGCCGATGGAACTGAGATTTATTATCTTACCCTTACGTGCGGCTCTCATATATGGAAGGGCGGCGCGGCACATATTCACGCACCCGTTGAAGTTCGTGCCCATCTGAAGGTCTATCTCCTCGGTGGTGGCAAGCTCAAGCGAGCCTCCTATTCCCATACCGGCGTTGTTTATCAGCACATCGATACGGCCCTCTTCTTCAAATATCTGCCTGATTATTTCCCTGACAGCCTCGAAATCACGTACATCGCCCTGCCTGTACGTAATCCTGTCGTGGCTGATTTGGCGGCGTGCAATGCCATACACTTTGTAGCCTTTCGCTGCGAGAAGCTCCGCTGTCGCTTTTCCGAAACCGGATGAGGCTCCGGTAATCACTGCAACTTCTGTCATTTCCTGTTTTAGTGATGTCAAATACCGTGCAAATTTATGTACTTTTGACGAAACGGTATGCGTATTTCACTGTATATTTGCTGTAATTTATGGGAGTGACGTTTTCAATAGAGTATCATACCGTATGGGGTGAGAATCTGCTGCTTGTTGCGGCGGACAGGAAGTATCCTATGAGTTATTGCAATGACGGTATATGGAGCGTTACTTTGGAGAACGTCTCCAAGTCATTGCTTGCGGACTATACGTATATAGTGGAACGTGACGGGCTGATTGTGCGTACGGAGTGGAGGCATCACAGTTCTGCGTTTGCCCCTGAAATCCGTGACAGTTGGATAGACTGTCCTGTCAGCGGATGCCTGTTCCCGAGGGAACACAGGTTCAAGGCCTTTGATACTCCGGAATTCCGTGGCGCGGGTGTCGCAATACCGGTGTTTTCACTGCGCAGTGAGAATGATTTCGGTGTGGGAGAGTTCAATGACATTCCTATGCTGGTTGATTGGGCTGTGGCTACGGGGCAGAGCATTATACAGATATTGCCGATAAACGATACTATACGTACACATACGTGGTTGGATTCCTATCCGTATAATCCTGTCTCATCGTTCGCGCTTCATCCGCAGTATGCCAACCTGCAGGCGATGGGCATACGTCTGAGCCGTGAGGACAAGGCTCTGCAGAAGGAACTGAACTCGCTCCGTCAGATTGATTATGAGCGTGTGAACAATGCCAAGGACAGGCTTATGAGAGCCCGTTTTGCTGAATGCGGTGCGGCCGAGATGGCTTCTACGGCATACAGGAGGTTCTATAAGCGTAATGTTTTCTGGATTGACGAGTATTCGGAATTCTGTGCCGGACGTGACGGTTCTGACAGTCCGGCATACTACCGTTGGTTGCAGTATCATCTGGATGTCCAGTTGTCCAAGGCCTGTGCGTATGCCATGCGGAAAGGCGTTGCATTGAAAGGCGACCTGCCAATAGGAGTGAGCCGTGACAGCGTGGAGGCACGCAATCATCCTGAACTGTTCAATCTTGACTCGCAGACAGGGGCACCGCCTGATTTCTTCTCCGATGAGGGACAGAACTGGGGATTCCCTACATATAACTGGGAAGAGATGGCCAAGGATGACTATGCCTGGTGGAAGGCCCGCTTGAGAAAGATGGCGGAGTATTTCAGCGCGTTCCGCATAGACCATATACTCGGATGGTTCCGTATCTGGGAAATTCCTTCACAGTATTCATCAGGTGCAATGGGGCATTTCAATCCGGCCATGCCGTACAGCTCAGCCGAGATAGAAACGGCGGGACTTCCGTTTGACGGACTTTTCATAGAGGATCCGCGTATGCAGGGCTGCTGGCATCCGAGGATTATTCCGGATAAGGCTGTACTCGGAACGCTGGATGACTGGCATCGGACGGTGTATGAAGGAATGTGTGAGGACTTTTTCTATCATCGTCACAATGATTTCTGGAAGCGCTGTGCGCTCACTAAATTGCCTGAACTTTTGTCCGCTACAGGAATGCTGGCCTGTGGCGAGGATTTGGGTATGATTCCGGCGTGTGTGCCGGAGGTGATGCGCAGCCAGAGCATATTGTCATTCGAGATGCAGCGTATGCCTAAGGAATATGGCGTGGAGTGGGGCAATCCTGCCGATTATCCGTATCTGAGTGTGTGCTCCACATCGTCGCACGATATGTCATCGTTGAGAATGTGGTGGAATACTGAGCTGGACACTGCGGCACGCAACCGCTATTATAACAATGTGCTGGGTTTTGAGGGCGAGGCTCCTTCGGAAGCGACCCCCGGACTCATCAGGCAGATTTTAATGCGTCATCTTGAATCCCCGTCAATGCTTGTGATACTGCCTCTGCAGGATTGGACTGCTATGGATGCCGATGTGCGCAGCGACAGACCGGAGGACGAGAGAATCAATCTGCCGTCCAATCCGCGCAACTACTGGCGCTACAGGATGCATATCACGCTGGAACAGCTTAATAACTTAAAGGCTTTCAACCGTGATATAGCTCTGATGATTGTCAAATCCGATAGGAGAAAGAAATGAGTATGGAGATTGTATTCAATATAGGTGAGGGGTGGAAATGCTCTAGAAAGTTACAGTACAACGGACTGGGTGAGGAAGAGACTCTCATAGGGGCATCGCGTGATGACGGCAGTTTCATAGATATCAGTATTGGTGCAATGCCGGAGGGCGAGACTGCACAGGATCAGGCGTTTGCCAATTATGTTGATACCGTAGGCTTCAGCGATGATGACCCCGAGGGCTTTAATCCTATAGCAAGGCTGAAATTCAATGGCAAGACCGCGTGGGGATTCGATGCCTATATGGAAAACGATACGCCTATGCGTCTGATAACTCAGGAAGTGAAATCCGGTATTCTGGCTGTGATTGTGTTCGGAGCCCCCGACCGTGATGCGCTTGTGTCGCTGCATCAGCTGATAGAACGCACTCTCAGAGTCCGTCACAACGGGTAAGACAGTTACCTGCGGTTGCGGCGGTAGCGGTTGTTGGGATTGCTGTCCTGCAGCTCCTCGTCTTCTTCATCTACCATCTTGCCGTTGAACATATTCAGACGATATACGAAGTGTACCATAAGATATTGGTTTATGGCATTGTACTGTGTATCGCTCCTGCTTGATGCCGATATGTTGCGTGAGTAGTTCTTGCGCTGTCCGAGTATATCAAACGCCTGAACAGATATCATGGCAGCCTTATTGCGGAGGAAACTTTTGGATATCTGCATGTTCCAGATAAACTCATCTGTATTGAACGAGGCATCACTGTAACCACGGCGGCTGCTGATGAGCAGGTCGGCATATACGCGGATGTCCCATGGCAGGGTGACGTTGCCGCTCGGTCCTATGGAATAGTTCCACGTATCCATGTTTCCGCTTGTCCTTATATCATTGCGGGAATGATTCCAGCGCACGTTTCCGCTTATCGTAATCTCAAGCTTGTCATCGCGGAAAGCCGCATTCAGGTTTGTGTTCGGTGAGAAGGTTTTTGTCGTACTCTCGCAGGTCTGCCGGTTCTGGTACAGGTAGCCAACCTGATTGGAGTAATTCGCGTTGCAATAGAGACTGAATGTGTAGCGTGTGTCCTTCAATGCGATGTTGCCGCCTATCATGGCGAATGCGTTCCAGTTTCCATTGATGTTTTCGGGTCTTGTCACAGATCCTCCTGTCTCTTCGTTGTATGCTACGCGGTTGCTGATGCTGTTGCTTGTCGCGCTGAAATTGCCACGCGTTATGAATCCGTTCTGCTTGTCAGAGTTGAATGCGCGGTACTCAAAATTGGCACTGTTCGTGAATGAAGGCTGCAGATCCGGATTGCCCATTGTGATGTACAGAGGATTGGTATTGTCCGTAATAGGCAGAAGGTCGGTCATGGACGGTTGTGATGTGGAACCGTTGTAGCGCAGTCTGAGGTATTTCTGCTTCGTGAAATTATATCTGAAATCGAATGTCGGATATATGTTGGTCAGCTTTTTCGTCAGGTCATAGCTGTCGCCCTGGGTATATTCCAGATGGGTGGTATAAGGCTGTACCCTGATGCCGGCGTTCATATTGAACTTCTCGTCCACCCAACGGAGACTGGTCTGAATCTCGTGCCTCAGTGTGGTGTATTTCGCATATTTGCTGAGACTCATATCGCGGTAGTCTTCCCAGTTGTCCGGGATGGTGTCGACGAACTGCGGCATATCGTCAAATGCATACGTCTGACGGTCACTGGTGTTCACGCTGTGGTTGAAACGGTAGCTGGTCTGCCAGAATACAGCTTTGAATATGGGCTCAGTGTAGAGTAACTGCACGCTGTAGTTCCAATTGTCGCTTGGAGTTTTGGTTATACGGTTTCTGACATTGATGGAGTCATTGCCATGTATGTCCTTGAAACGGAAATAGTCCGTAACATTGAGCGAACGGCTTTCGTTCCCGTTGTTGCTGATATTGCCGTTTGCACGGAATGTGATGTTGCGTCCTTTGCTGTTCAGCTTGCGGTTGCCCTGCAGGTTGAAACTGCCGTTCAGATTGTTGCCGTTGCTGTTGCTGCGGCCTGTGTTCCTGTTGGTGAATATGGAATCCTTTCCTGTCCCGATGTACTCATCCATTTGTGCGAGCGGATCCGTCATGAACTGATACGGGTCTCCGCTGAATGTCGCTGACTGGCTGGTGGAGTTGCCATCGGATTTGGAAATGTTGAAGTTCGGACGGAAAATGATGTTGGTCATAGTGTCCGGTTTCCATTCAACATAGAAGTTCGCGCGGAATGACGTGCTGCTGTTCAGATTGTTGTTGGAACTGTTTGAGAATGTACTGTTGGCACCATAGAAATATTCCGATGAGCTTGTCTGGCGGGAGTCGTTTTCGTTGTGGCTGACACCTATGTTGCTGTTGAATTCCAGTTTGTCAGTACGGTAGCTGTAGGTTCCGAACAGGTCCTGACGTGTGTTGATTCCACGGTTGTTGCCCCATTGGCGTCCGCCGTTGCCAACTCCCTGGTCAATGACGTTGTTCATGTTGGCAAAAATCTGAAGCTGATTCTCATCTGTAAAGCGGTTGACTGTTGCCCTGCCGTTGTAAAGATTGGAAGTTCCGTATGCCAAATCTATGTTGCTGATGAGTCCGCCAAGCATTTCCTTCTTTATCTGAAGGTCGAACACGGTCTGTTCCTCACCGTCGTCGATGCCTGTTATGCGTGCCAGGTCGCTTTTCCTCTCGTATGTCTTGAGGCGGTCAACCATATTTGCAGGCAGGTTTTTCAGGAGTGTCTCAAGGTCATCGCTCATATATTCTTTGCCGTTTATCAGAATCTGTGTGACGGCCTTACCATTGACTGTCATGCTCCCGTCATCGTCAATCTCTACGCCGGGAAGCTTCTTTATCAGTTCCTGAATGCTGGCACCTTCTGCTACACGGTATGCCGCGCTGTTGAATACCAGAGTGTCCTCAATGGCCTGGACTTTCGGTACCTCGGCTGTGATAACGGCCTCCTCCAGCAACTGGGTGTCCGGATTTACCTTTATCTGACTGAGATTTACGCTGGTCCCTGACTTTGAATCAAGATTCAGAGGAGTGAGCTTTGTCTTGTATCCTACGAATGATATTCTGACCAGAAATTTACCGTTGCCGATACCGTCTATGCTGAAACGTCCCTCATCGTCCGTCACTACTCCCTTTACCTGTGTGCTGTCTGGCAGCGACAGTATCTGAACAGCTGCCAACGGTATGGATTCACCGTTTTCCAAATCTATGGCCTGTCCTTTTACAGTGTGAATGCCCTGCGCCGCAGCCGGCATCACCATCACAATGCACAACACAAGATAAACAAGGAATCTCTTCATTGTCCCAACGTAATGATAGCGGTTAGTAATTAAGTGCCGCTGGACGGCACTTTTGTAAGTCTTGTCTGCAAAATTAGTCTTTTTTCCGCGAAAACAACTAACTTTGCTCCAAAACAGATCAGTTAATATGGAACTTGATAAACTTACAGATGCAATTGTAGCCGGTAATATGCCGAATGCGACAGCTCTTGTGAATGAAGCGGTGTCCGCCGGTGTCGCCCCACAGGAAATAATCAGCACCTATCTGATAAAGGGAATGGAGATAATCGGTGCGCGTTTCGGTGCGGGACAGGCGTTCGTGCCGAACCTGCTGATGTCCGCGCGTGCCATGAAAGGATGTCTTGACATACTGAAACCTTTGCTGAAGGGTGACACAAGCATATCTTACGGAACTGTGGTCATTGGAACTGTCAAAGGTGATTTGCACGATATAGGCAAAAATCTGGTGGCATCCATGTTTGAGGGCTCAGGTTTTGAGGTTGTCAATCTTGGAATAGATATTTCCGCTGACAGGTTTGTGGCTGCCGTACAGGAACACAATGCTGATATACTTGTGCTGTCGGCTCTCCTGACCACTACGATGGGCTATATGAAGGATGTGGTGGCTGCTGTCAAGGATGCCGGTCTGCGTGACAGAATCAAGATTATGGTCGGCGGTGCGCCTGTCAATGCGGAGTTTGCCGCAGAGGTCGGTGCCGATGCCTATACTGCCGATGCAAACGAGGCAGTACTGGTCGCAAAACGTCTTCTATGCAAAGCTTCCTGAATGACAGCAATCTGTAACCCGGCGAAACTTGAATGACTAATTTGGAAATTATGGATTGTGAATTAATCAATATTGCACAACGGTTTGCTATAGAAGGGAAAATCGAATCCATAAAGCCGTTAGGCGACGGATTCATCAATGATACTTTTATTGTGAAGACAACGGGCGAAGGTCCTGACTATATCCTGCAGAGGAAGAACCACAAGGTGTTTCCGCATGTGCCGGAGATGATGGACAATATCGTAAAGGTGACAGCCCACATCAAGGCCAAGATTATCCATGCCGGTGGTGACCCTATGAGGGAGACTCTTACTGTTATATTTACGAAGGACGGCCTGCCTTACTTCTATGATGAACCGGACTATTGGGCTGTTTGCGTGTTCATAGATGGTTCTATAACTATAGACAATGCATCTTCCCCCGAACTTTGCTACAAGGGCGGACAGGGAATCGGACGATTCCAGAAGATGCTGGCAGACTATAATGCTCCGCTTCACGAGACGATAAAAGGTTTTCATAACATCAGGTTCCGCTTCGAACAGTGGGACGATACTCTCAGACGTGACCCGTTCGGATTGGTTAAGACCGTTCAGGAGGAAATCGGCTGGGTGGAGAGCCGCAGGCGGCAGATGCTTGACTTCTGGAAACTGGTGGAAAATGGTGAACTGCCTATGCGTGTGACTCACAACGACACGAAGCTCTCGAATATCCTCTTCGATGGGAATGGCGATGTACTATGCGCTATCGACCTTGATACCTGTATGAGCAGCACTGTCCTTAACGATGTGGGCGATGCCCTGAGAAGTTACACCAATACAGGTGACGAGGACGATCAGGACCTGAGCCGTGTGAGTATGGACATTGGGAGATTCAAGGCTTACGTGAGTGGCTATCTCAGCGAGATGAAGGACTCTCTCAACGACTGCGAGAAAGAATGGCTGGCGTTCAGTGCCATCTACATCACATTCGAGCAAGTACTCCGGTTCCTCATGGACTATATCGACGGTTCGACTTACTGGAAGATTCAGTATCCTACTCATACTCTTGTCCGTACACATGCTCAGTACAAACTGCTCCAGAGTATGGAAGAGCAGTACGGTGAAATGAAGAAAGTAGTAGATCAGCTGATTGGCTGATTTCATCTCAAAAATCCTTCATAAAATTTTTAATCGGACATTTCAAAACAGATTCTAAAATTAAGAACCTTATGTCAGACAAGAAAGTAAATATTCCGGTAGCACTCGCTTTTGTGGGGCTTATGTTTTTTTCGCTGGGCTTTGCACTCGGTATCAATTCCTTCCTCATTCCAGTATTGAAAGGGGCGCTTGAGGTTAGTTCGTCAACATCGTATCTGCTTATAGCTGCAACCTTCGTGCCGTTTCTCATATTCGGCTATCCGGCATCAATGCTGATAAGCAAGATTGGTTACAAGGGTACTATGGCCGTTTCATATATGCTCTTCGCACTCGCATTCGGAGGCTATATACTCAGTGCTCACGAGAACAGCCTGGGGCTCTTCCTCCTTGCTTCTTTCATAAGTGGAACGGCAAACACCGTGCTTCAGGCAGCCGTGAACCCTTACATTACTATACTCGGCCCAATTGAGAGCGCAGCACGCAGAACTTCCATCATGGGCATCTGCAACAAACTCGCATGGCCGGTGGCACCGCTTTTCCTTGCATTCGTAATCAACAAGGCGGTAGGCGACACTCAGTTGGCAGATCTCGACAAACC
Source organism: Bacteroidaceae bacterium (assembly GCA_024398595.1). Classification (GTDB taxonomy): domain Bacteria; phylum Bacteroidota; class Bacteroidia; order Bacteroidales; family Bacteroidaceae; genus Colenecus. Next base: position 52,198 of record JAKSIX010000009.1, read on the forward strand.
GTTTTGGATTATCATAGCCGTGTTTGTCATCCTCGGAATCATATCACTCCTTGCTCCTCTGCCGGAAGTGAAGGCTGTAGGTGAGGATGAGGCAGAGGCCCGGGACTGCCCTTATGCCGCCTCAAAGAATAGCGTGTGGCAGTTCCCGCACCTTATTCTCGGGTGCCTTGCACTTTTCGTGTATGTAGGTGCCGAGACTGTATCGCTCAGCACTCTGGTTGACTATGCAAACGATTGCGGTCTTCCAAATGCCGACAGCTATGCGTGGATTCCTTCGGTCGGAATGGTCATCGGCTACATCTGTGGAATCGTCTTTATTCCCAAGTACCTCAAGCAGTCTACGGCACTTGTCATCTGTTCCAGGATAGCCATTTTAGGAAGTATCCTTGTTCCTTGTGTGCCGGCAGGCATCAGTATCTGGTGTATCGGTTTGCTTGCGCTCGGATGTTCATTGATGTGGCCTGCTGTATGGCCTCTTGCAATGACAGATCTCGGCAGGTTCACAAAGGCCGGGGGAGGGCTCCTTACCGCAGCAATGGCTGGTGGGGCTGTCGTGCCGTATTTATTCGGACTTCTTAAGGACAGCGTAGGAATGCAGAATGCCTATTGGATTTGTCTGCCATGTTTCCTTATTATCCTCCTCTTCGGAACCCGCTGGTACAAGATTAGAAAATAAGAACCTGTTTTTAATCGGACATTTCAAAACAGATTCTAAGCGATTTAGGAATTTGCTTCAGTTTGACGTAGGAGCATATTCCCTTGATATCATCCAATATCCAGTCCTCTATGGAACTGCTTACTCCAATCTTATTTCACGTCTGTAACGAGACGAACAGTACACGCGTGATGCCGATAGATGCGATTTTGATAGACTTTCCACGGAATAAAGCGCTGGTAGTATGCAGCGTCCCGTTATCGTAAAATCATCGACGGCTACAAGGCGCAGCTCCGTAATCACCCAGAGCTGAAACTCAGCGAGTACTGCAGGTGCAACGGCATCAACTTCTTCGATTACCTCTCCGATGTCCTGAACAAAGCCGCAGACTTGCCGCATCTGACACCGGAAGCATGCCGCGAGCTGCTACCGGACAAGTGGACGAAGGGATGAGCAGGGAACATAGCCCTGCTTTATTTATGCAACGGCTACGTCGACGCGGAGACGCTTACGTTTATTCCCCGAGGTTTTTTCGGCGAATAGGATGTTTATTCACCGAAAATCCTTAATTTTGCAAAAAAGATTCGCTATGTATTTGCATCAAAGAGACAATTGGTGGAACTTCCGCTATGATTCATCAGCAATCATGACCAGCCTTGCGGCGGTCAGGGCTAAGCAGGGGATGCTATTGGGAAGGATGAATTCGCTCGGATTCTCCTTGCAGGATGAAGCCGTGTTGACCAGTATGGCTCTTGAAGTCATCAAGTCCTCTGAGATAGAAGGCGAAATATTGAACCTCAATCAGGTCCGCTCTTCATTGGCCAAGAGACTGGGCTTCGATATAACCACCTCGGTTCCGGTGTCCAGATATATTGATGGTGTGGTCGAAATGATGCTCGACGCCACGCAGCACTATGCCGCACCCATGACAGATGACCGCCTGTTCGGATGGCACAATGTCCTTTTTCCTTCCGGAATGAGTGGACTTTATAAAATAGATGTCGGCAAGTATCGCCGAGGGGAAATGCAGGTCGTCTCCGGTGCAATGGGCAGGGAGAAAGTCCATTACGAAGCGCCGGCTCCTGAGCGTGTATCTGATGAAATGGCTCGTTTTATCGCCTGGCTGAATGAGGATAATCCTGCTCTTGATCCTGTGTTGAAAGCCGGAATCGCACACCTGTGGCTCGTCTCAATCCACCCTTTTGACGATGGTAACGGACGTATTACGAGGGCTGTCACCGAGATGTTGCTATGCCGCGCAGATGGAACAGGCAAGCGGTTTTACAGTATGTCCAACCAGATAA
>JAKSIX010000090.1 GCA_024398595.1 Bacteroidaceae bacterium
ATTATGATTAAACTGGGTATTAACGGTTTTGGCCGCATCGGACGTATGGTTTTCCGTGCAGCAGTCGAGAATTTCAACAAGGACATCGTAGTAGTAGGTATCAACGACCTTCTGGATCCTGACTATCTGGCTTACATGCTGAAGTATGATTCAGTACATGGTCATTTCAACCATGACATCAAGGTTGAGGGTAACTATATGATCGTTGACGGCAACAAGATTCAGGTCTTCGCTGAGAAGGATCCTGTAAACATCACCTGGGGTGCCCTCGGTGTTGATGTTGTCGTTGAGTCAACCGGTTTCTTCCTGACATCTGAGCTTGCAGAGGCTCATATCAAGGCTGGTGCCAAGAAAGTCATCATGTCAGCTCCTTCAAAGGATGCTACTCCGATGTTCGTCTATGGTGTAAACGATAAGACATACGCCGGTCAGACCATCATATCAAATGCTTCTTGTACAACCAACTGTCTTGCTCCTATCAGCAAGGTTCTGAACGACAAGTTCGGTATCGTGCGCGGCCTGATGACTACAGTTCACGCTGCTACAGCTACCCAGAAGACCGTTGACGGTCCTTCAAAGAAGGATTGGCGCGGTGGTCGTGGTATTCTGGAGAACATTATCCCGTCATCAACAGGCGCTGCCAAGGCTGTAGGCAAGGTTCTTCCAGAACTGAACGGTAAGCTGACAGGTATGTCACTTCGCGTTCCTACATCGGATGTAAGCTTCGTTGACCTGACCGCTGAGTTGAAGACAGAGTGCACATACGAGGAGATCTGCGCAGCAATGAAGGCTGCTTCAGAGGGCGAACTCAAGGGTATTCTCGGCTATACTGAGGATGCAGTCGTATCAACCGACTTCCGCAACGATGCACGTACATCAATCTTTGATGTTAAGGCAGGTATCCAGCTTGACAAGACATTCGTCAAGGTTTGCGCATGGTATGACAACGAGTGGGGATACAGCAACAAGGTTTGCGAGATGGCCCGCGTTATCACCAAGTAATAAGGTATTTTCCTATACGGAAATCCCTGGTCTGCACAAGGCTGGGGATTTTCTTTTCTCCTCTTGTCACGGTCAATAATATTTTCTAACTTTACCAAATATAACACTTGTGGTATGGGTTATGTCATGCTGTGATATGATTACAATTATAGGGCCGACAGCGTCTGGCAAGACCGGTTTGGCTGTAGCTGTGGCTGACAGACTGGACTCTGAGATTATCAGTGCCGACAGCAGGCAGGTATATCGCAGGATGGATATCGGCACAGGCAAGGATCTGGCAGACTATCGGATTAACGGCAGACAGATTCCTTATAATCTCATTGATATAGCAGAGCCGGGCACGAAATACAACCTCTTTCAGTATCAGGCTGATTTTCTTGATGCCTATAAGCGCATCAGGAAGGAAGATAAGATTCCTGTGCTGTGCGGCGGAACGGGCTTGTATATTGAGTCTATACTCAAGGGTTACAGACTTATCCCAGTACCGGAAAATCCGGAACTCAGAAAATCGCTTGAGGGTAAGACTCTGTCTGAACTCACTGAAATACTGAAAGGCTATAAGCAACTGCATAATACAACCGATGTGGATACTGCAAAGCGTGCCATCCGTGCCATCGAAATTGAGGAATGCTATAAGAATACTCCGGTTTCCGAACAGGAGTTCCCTAAGATAGACAGCATTGTCTTTGGCATTGATGTGAGCCGCGAGACCAGGCGCGAAAATATATCGCGCAGGCTGAATACCCGTCTTGACAATGGAATGGTTGAAGAGGTGCGGGCGTTGCTGGATGAAGGTATCGCTCCGGAAGATTTGGAGTATTACGGCTTGGAATATAAATTTGTCACACAATATATTACAGGACGGCTTGATTACCGTCATCTGGTGAGCGAACTGGAAGTGGCAATACATCAGTTTGCAAAACGTCAGATGACTTGGTTCCGTGGAATGGAAAGACGTGGCATAAACATTAATTGGCTTCCTTACGGGATGTCTGTTGAGGATATGGCTGAACAGGTATGCCGTATGTTAAAAAGTTGATTCTTATGAAAGTGGAAGAAGACAGATGGGGTATAGTATATGTTCCAAAGGCAGGCGTAAGCAATGCTCAGAAACGCTGGAGACAGATACGTGAATATCTGGAACTGAGAAATGTCAAGTACGATTGCGTACAGTCGGAAAATTCAGAGTCGGTGGAGCGTATTACCCGTATGCTTATCGATAACGGTTATCGTACGATTGTCATTGTCGGTGGCGATCAGGCTTTGAACGGTGCTGTGAACGGCATAATGTTCACTCCGAAAGAATTGCGCAGTGAGATTGTGCTCGGTATAGTGCCGAACGGAATAGGCAATGACTTTGCCAGTTTCTGGGGCTTGACCATAGACAATTACAAGCAGGCTATTCATTGGATAATAGAGAGACGTACAAAGAAAATAGATGTGGGCTATTGCTCATACGATGAGGGTGGGGAGTCACACGTCCGCTATTTTATGATGTCAGTGAATATAGGCCTGTCCGCGCAGGCTATACGTCTGTCCGATATCTGCAAGAGATTCGGCAGGAAGAATCCTGCGTATCTGTTCGCAATAATAAGCCTGTTCAAGGAACGCAAGCAATATAAGATGCGTCTCAAGGTCAACAATGAGGAGATAAGTGACAGGATAATGACAATCTGTGCCGGCAACTCGCGCGGATACGGCCTTACTCCGAGTGCTGTGCCGTACAACGGCTGGATTGACCTGTCGGTAGTCAGCCGCATGAAATTCATTCAGATGGTGAAGGGACTGTATATGCTGCTGCACGGCCAGATACTTAACCATGAGCAGGTGCGCCCGTATAGGACAAAAAGCGTGACCGTCGTTGAAGCGGAGGGTGCCTC
>JAKSIX010000091.1 GCA_024398595.1 Bacteroidaceae bacterium
TGTGCGGTGAACCACAGATTCAGTTCCGGATCGTACTCTCCGGTTTTCTCATATACCTTATAAGCCTCCACCTCGATTGCGGGCATCTCCTGCTCCAGAACCTTTTCCTTTGTCCAGTACTCCCGAGGATGCTCGTCGAATGACGGGATCACATCATAGTATTCCGAGCACCAGAAAGGCTCGGTTGACTCCTTGTATGCCTGGGTGTATTGCACCTTCTTCATAAGCTCCCACATTCCCTGCATAGTGTTGCTTCCTTCATAATTGGCCTTGAGGATGTCATATCTCTCCACGCCGCAAGCGTGCTGAGGATAATCTCCGGCAGCTTCATACAGATGATTGTAGAAGTTGGTCATAATGTTTGTCTCGATAAACTTTACTTCCGAACCCTTGTCTCCCGTGAACTCGACTATCACCGTATTGTCTGCGTCAGCAATCATGATATGTCCGTCCCACAATTCTCCCAGTTCCGCAGGGATAGGGGTGATGTCGTGATTGTTGATGAATTCTTTTGCCTCCGCCACGCTGCCGCAGTTGTCAAGAAGCGCGCGGACAATATTCATAACCATTATCTGAGGCTTGCCCGGGTTAGTGTGTGTGTGCAGAGCTTTCTCAATGTCATACATATTCACGACGTTGATGTTGCACACCAATCCGGCATCGTTAATGCCGTCCATCATCATCCACGGGATGAAATTCAGCTCCTCCTCCGTGAGTCCGGAACGGACTTTTTCATTCGTAAGGTTCAGGAATACCGGATTGGCCACTCCGATTGAAGCGTGCTTGCGGGTATCAGTGGCTTTGGCACTTACTACGAATCCGCATATTTCATTTATGCTCAAATCGAGATTCCTTCCGTAGAAATTTCCGTTTCTGACCGCACTGCAGCCGAATGACACAGGACCGTCATCTGTCAGGACTGCTGCAGGAGCCTCGGTGCCGTAGCCTTCCGCCTCGAATTCATAGAGATAGTCTGCAATTTTTACCATTTCAGCCTGATACACTTTCTCGCCCTCGAACCAGGTGGAGACAACCTTTGTCTTGTGGATGTCAGTCACAGGGCAGCTGAACACATCCTGATCGGCAAGCACGAAATCAGCATATTTGCCGACCTTGATGCTGCCGCGCTCGCTGTCCAGACCGAGCTGCCAGGCTCCGTTAATGGTGAGGGCCTGGAAAGCCTGCTCAAGAGTGATGAGTTCCTCCGGGTCGAATAAAGGAGTAGGTTTCCCTGTGGCTTGATCTATCATCTGACCGGTTATGGCAATTTCCATAATTCCGAACGGATCCTGAGGACAGGTTCCGTTGGCTGGATAATCCGTATGGCTGCTGACCTTGACTCCCGCATCGAAGAACGACTTGATAGGATATCCGTGCAGCACATATTCCTCATCTATAAAGTCCGGCAAAACAGCAAGACTCACGTCATCCGTTACATGCCAGGTAAGGCCGGCAGTGCAGGCGATATTGTTCTCGGCAATACGCTTGAAATCCTCCTTGCGCACGTTTCGCAGATGCACAAGGCAGTTGCGATGCTCTCCGTCACCGCCCTTGATGTAGGCGTCAGCAGCCTCTGCGATGGCCTTGTCGCCCATTACGTGAGTATGGACAGTAAGACCTTTGGCGTTGCACTCGCGGGTGATGTCTGCAAGGCGGTCCACAGCCCAATGACTGCCATAAGTAGTCCCGCTCTTGTATGGCTTATACATTGAGCCGGTGGTAGCTTCCACGACACCGTCCATAAACACCTTCAGATACTGTGGGCGCACGTGTGACGTGCTGTATTTCTCTCTGAGAGACACAAGATAATCAATCTGGCCGCTCATATCCTTCTGCCAGGGCTCGACCTCGTAGGACATAGAGAGAAGCATCTTGAGCTTGCCTTCCTTGTCGAAACGGTTGGCGACTTCATAGAACTTGGTCGGGTGATATGCATTTGACCATCCTTCCATATATGACACATAGCCGTTGGAGATCAGCAAATCCTGAGATTTTTCAAGAGCGATACTTGCAACCTCGTCATCTATGATTTCGTCCGCGTCGATGCCTCCCATACGCATAGGATACCCCGTCACACGCTCATCTATGAAACCTGTAAGATGCCCGTTTTCATCGAGTTCGAGCAGTCCGCCCGGTATTTCCCTGATAAGCACATTGCCCTTGTCGTCGATGATGCCGCAGCGACGGAAACATTCCGTATTGCAGTACATATTGTGTCCGCCGGAGTCAAACAAAGCGACAGACAGTCCGTGTGATACAGCGTCAAGTTCTGCCAAGGTGATATGGTCTGTCATTCTGTTCTTAAGCATATCCCATCCGAAGCCGAACAGACAATGCTTGCCGGAATTGGCGGCTTCAAGAGCGGCGGCATCGACTTTCTTCAGGATTTCAGCCTTGCCATCCTCGTGGGCAAACAGCAGACCTCCTTTCATATTGGCAAGACAAATCGTCATCATGTAATGCGCGTGGCCGTCGTAGCAGCCCGGCATCACCATTCCCTTGCCGGTATGGTCAATTACTTTGGTTACACCACCCTTGATATAGACTTCAGCACCTGCCTTGTCGCCTACGTAAATGAACTTGCCGTCCTTGACAGCGATTGCTTCAACAACGGGATTGGCTTCCTCTGCCGTGCGGATTGTTCCGAATACAACGGTGTCAGCCGCCTTATTGCAGCCGACTGCCATCAGAATGGCGATTGCGTAAATGAATTTTTTCATTGGACAGAATATGATTTGAAATCAAAAAATTTTCTTATGAACTATAAAGAAAACCATTTTTTGTCAAACTTCCAAACTCTCCGGCAATGTGTCCACCTTATCGTTTGCGCAAAACGCGAGTCACTGATGTGACCCCCAAAAGTTAGACGATTAATTATT
>JAKSIX010000092.1 GCA_024398595.1 Bacteroidaceae bacterium
GCGTCGAACTGATCCTCCAGACTGCCGAAGCCCATACAGGAACCGGCGCAGTCAACAGAGATGGTCGGGATGCCTGTTTCGTGCATTGCACGGATCAGACGTTGCTGAACAGCCGGAATCTCAATGTCGGGTTTGTCGCCACCCTCTCCCTCCATCGAAGGAGTGATACCGCCAACTATTACGATGGCGTCAACATTCTGAGCAACGAGTCTCTCAGCAAGACCCGAGAATTCCGCTACCTGCTGTTTGCAGATTTGTGCGTTCAGATGTGCAAACTGGCCTGTTGTATGATTATAAGTAATCTCGACATCGTATGCCTGACCTTCGACAACCTTGAAACCTTTGAGCTTGGGCTGTACGCCACGGCCGCCGAAACCAAAGCCAAAGCCTCCGAAAACGCCGAAGCCGCCCTGAGAAGGCTTATTGTCCTCCACAAGCTTGCCGTTAACCTTCAGTTTGAAGCCGTTGTCACCACCGATATTATAATTCATCTCACCCGTAAAAGGCGCAATGAGTTTACCTGTCAGACGAACCGAGAAGTTCTCCCTCTCCACACCGTCAGCAAAATTGTAAGCGCCGAAGGTGCTGAAGTTTACCTCCTTCAAGTATTTGGTAACTGCCGGCTCTCCCTTGAACCCGGTGTTGTTCCAGAACTCTGCCTTGAATCCCTGACCGTCGTTCAAATCTTGAGTAAAATATGTGGTGTTGTACTCGTTACGGATTTCGCAGGCCTTGTCATAAATGATTTCAGTGTTCGGGAAGAACTTCCTGATACCGTCCAGCAGAGAGCGGGTATGTTCCTTGGTGGGACTTCCGCCATACTCGCCGTTCATCATATTTGAATCGTCAGCATTCGGGCCCACTACAGCCAGTTTTCTGATATTCTTGTCAAGCGGCAGAACGCCGTCGTTCTTGAGCAGGACCATTGACTGACGTGCAGCCTCCACCGCCAGCATGTCATTTGCCTCGCTGCTGATTACATCCTCTCCAAGATTTGCCCACGGCAGCTTCTCAGCCGGGTCAAACATACCAAGTTCGAAACGTCCGGTCAGCACACGGCGAAGAGCCACATCAATGTCAGCCTCATTTATCTTGCCGTCCTGAAGGGCGCCGACCAGAGACATGAATGATTTGCCGCACTCCAGGTCAGTACCGGAAAGAACTGCATCGACAGATGCCGAAACAGCATCCGGATGCGTACCGTGCTGATTCTTGCTGTAGAAGTTGTTGATAGCATCGCAGTCGGTCAGAACTATAGACTTATACCCCCACTTCTCACGAAGGATGTTGGTCAGAAGACGGTCGCTGCCACAGCACGGCTCACCCTCATATCGGTTGTAAGCGCACATAACCTCGCGGACATCACCTTCCTGAACCAGTTTCTTGAATGCAGGCAGGTAGGTCTCCCAGAGGTCACGCATTGAAACGGATGCATCGTAACGGTGACGCTGCTGTTCCGGACCGCTATGGACTGCATAGTGCTTTGCACAGGCGTGAGTCTTGTAATATCTGTTGTCATTGCCCTGCATACCTTTGACATTGGCAACGCCCATTACGCCCATATGATACGGATCCTCGCCGTATGCCTCCTGACCACGACCCCAGCGCGGGTCACGGAAAATATTCACGTTCGGACACCAGAACGTCAGCTCGGGATTACCGGGTACATAGTTCGTCCCCATCTCTACGCCGAAGATATTGTGGTCAGAGCGGTTCCAGTTGGCACGGGCCTCATCTGAAACTGCAGTGAACACATCGTAAACCAGTTCCGGATTGAACGATGCTCCCATTCCAATAGGCTGCGGGAACACAGTGTAGTCACTCTGACGCACTCCGTGGCAGGCTTCGCTCCACCAGTTGTACGATGGAATGCCAAGGCTGTCAATGGAGATTGACTTGTTCATGATAAGTCCGACTTTCTCTTCAGGAGTCAGACGGGACATCAAGTCTTCGACACGTTTTTCGGTTTTCAACCTTGGATTCTGGAAAGGATACTCATACTTTACACCGCCGCACGATGCGGTCAGAAGTCCTGCTACCGCGAAAAGTAACAGTTTGCTTGATTTGTTCATAGTTTGATAAGTATTAATAGTTTATGTATGAAATCAATTTGATTCTGCTAAAAAATTAGAAAAAATCATATTTTAAAAAAAGTCAATCAAATACAAAAAAGACACAGGCGCTTGAATTTGAGCGGCCTGCGTCAAAGTTGTACTGGGTAGGAGAATCGAACTCCTATTGCAAGATTGAGAATCTTGAGTACTAACCGTTATACGAACCCAGCATAGCGATTGGGAATGCAAAGATAGGCATATTTTTCAATTCAGCAAATATTTCGGAAAATTACTTCAAAAAGCAGAAGAAAACCGCGGCGATTATGCATCCGAATGCCGCAATGTGATTCCATTGTATGGGCTGATTTTTGAAGACCAATGCGCAGACGAGCGTGAAAACGGTAAGGGAAATGCATTCCTGAATGATTTTCAGCTGCATCAGATTGAAGGGTCCCCCATTGATGTTCGAACCTATTTTGTTGGCCGGGACCATGAAGCAGTACTCGATGAAAGCCACACCCCAGGACACAAGGATAATCACAATCAGCGGCCATCCGTCATTTATGTGCATCTCCGACAACTTGAGTTGGCCATACCAGGCAATGGTCATGAAAAAGTTTGAAACAATCAGAAGTATGATAGTCCAGAATCCCTGCATAACATAAAAAATTTAGGATGCGAAATTAGCAATTATTACGTAATTTTGTACCCGGCAACCAATAAAGATAAATATGACGCTAATAAAATCCATTTCAGGAATACGTGGAACCGTAGGCGGCCCGCAAGGAGAAGGTCTCACCCCCGTTGATATAGTCAAATTC
>JAKSIX010000093.1 GCA_024398595.1 Bacteroidaceae bacterium
ATTGTCCCATAACTTATTTGATTGATGCTCATAAAGTTACGAATAATATCCCAATTAACCTACTGATATTCAATTATTTATGCATCTACATGACACTTATTTCCAAATAAATTTAAACAGCTTCTTAAAGGAACAGAATGCATAGCTATGAAAGTAATAGAAATACAATAGCCATATGACCGATTTTGACGAATACATAAAAGGCGGTAATCCTTCGCAGAAGGAGAAGTCATACGCGTGGAAGACAGCCATCGGCCTGCAAGACGTGGATGGACTCAAGCCTTCGGAATACCTTGTGCAGACAGCGAAGCAGAACATCGAGGGAGATATCACCATCGATGAGGCGAAGCAGCTCATTGACAGTTACTACAAGTCCGCATCAAATCGCCACGACGTGGAAAACGACAGGACAGAAGAGGCGGATAAGGTGTCTGCTCGCATAGCAGAGATACTTTCGGAACAGACATTCAATTTTTCACCTGCGCAGCTGACTTCCATCCACCGGCGTCTGTTCGAGGGAATCTACAAACTCGCTGGTAGGATTCGTGACTATAACATCACCAAGAATGAATGGGTGCTGGGAGGCGAGACCGTATATTACGCAAGTTTCGATACAATCAGCGAGACGCTGGAGTACGATATGCGCACTGAACGGGAGTTCTCTTACGCCGGTATGCCTGTGGATGATGCAATCCGGCATCTGATGCGTTTCTGTGCCAATCTGTGGCAGATACACGCATTCTGCGAGGGGAACACCAGGACTACGGCCGTCTTTATGATAAAGTACCTGAAAACGCTGGGGTTCAACGTGGTCAACGATATGTTTGCTCAGAACTCGTGGTATTTCCGGAATGCTCTGGTACGTGCCAATTATAGCAATCTGCAGAAGGGCATAACCGAGACAACCGTTTATCTGGAAAGATTCTTCCGCAGTATGCTGCTGGGAGAGGAGCATTCGTTCCGGAACCGAGAATTGCATATCGAATGGAAAGGAGACACCGAGGCTGACGCTGTTCAAAGTGCAAACGAGACGGTTCAAAGTGCAAATTCTGCACTTTATCTTTCTCCAAAGGGCCAAAATTGCACTTTGGAGGAGGTGGCTGTTCTTCGCGTAGTACAGATGAAACCGACTGCAACGCAGAAAGAAATAGCCGCCGAGATTGGAAAGTCTGAACGTACCGTCAAGTCCCTGACTGTTGCTCTTCAGGGAAAAGGCATCCTGAAACGCACGGGAAGCAAGCGTGACGGCAAATGGGAGATAGTAAAAGATTAGACACTGAAGCATTATGGACCGTCATCTGCGACGCCACATCGGCTGCCGACTACGTTGACCGCCGGAGCAATGCCGCCGCGGTGCAGGCGCTCACTCAGGCCGCCCGGGAGAAAAAGAAGGTGTTGCTTAAGGGCTATGATTTATGATATCATGAAGGTGACGGGGCACAGGAGCGTGAGCCAGGCGACAGAAGAAGATGCCAACCTGTCTGATAATTTCTGGCGTGTTCAGTTGAATCAGAACCTGACTTATGTATCATCCATCAATCCTACATATCAGGTATTCCTTGCCGCACAGAATTTCTTCAAGAAGGATTCATTGTTGTCTCATATTCCTGTAGGAGAGCTTGTTAATCTCGGTGGAGATATCCATCATATCTTCCCGAAACAGTATCTTGTTGACAACGGATATGACAAGCACGACTACAACCAAGTTGCCAACTATGCATATCTTGATACCCCTGTCAATATCAAGATAGGAAAGAAAGCACCGAAAGAGTATTTCAATGAGGCTCTTGCGGAGATTCTCAACCAAAATGATTCTTCGTTCAAGGCTATTAAGTCTGAGGAGGAATTCAAGTCAAATCTTGAAGCAAACTGCATCCCATTTGAGATTCTTCAGATGGATCACACAAACTATGCAGACTTCCTCGCTGCTAGGCGTGCAAAGATGACTGCATTGATAAAAGACTACTATTACAAGCTTTAGTATGGTGGGCTGTAAATACACGAGACCTCAAATCAAGAAAGTGCTTCCGTTTGTTGTCGGAATGGTGGCCACCAGATTGTTTGCATAAAAATTGAGCGATAGACTATGGATCAACCCAAGATTGAACGCCTGCTGCGGCTGCTGCGGCTGCTGGCGGGGAACAGGAACTACACGATTGAGGAGCTGGCTGCGAAGCTGGATATGTCGTACAGGACCATTTACCGGTACATTGACACGTTCAAGGAGTCGGGCTTCGCTGTGGTGAAGCTGTACGGCAATGTGTATAAGCTGGGCAAGTTGCCAAAGAAGGCTGCGGACTTCGAGATGTAAGTTTATGGGCATGTTAGTTACACTCGTACAGACGGATGAACGGAACCTGTCCCCTGTTCACATCTGACTGCCATATAAATGCTGTAATGTATATTTTAATCTCTTGCAGTAGATTTTAATAAATTTTTTCATAGATTTGCAAACGCTTAGCTAGCCCGATGGCCGGATTTCCAGATGTCATTCCGGGAAACTGGTTGCAGGGTTGGGTGGGCAGACATACTGAAGACGTTACTTGACGTTTATCTTCTACATTCAAACTTCGCAATTTGATACTCAAAGAAGATAGCGCAACGGGTGCGTCCACTGGTGATGACTATTCAGTCATCCGCGCTATCGTTATGGCGTGGAGTTTACTGTATATCATCCCTGGCGTGGGCTAGCTGCGTTGCTTATCCTTTGAGTGGGCAGCGAAGGCCTGAATGTGGGATGAGCAAGAGTAAGACTCCCACGTCTTTTTT
>JAKSIX010000094.1 GCA_024398595.1 Bacteroidaceae bacterium
ATAGAGAGCCGTCTGCTTGTCCTCCGGCATCACGGTATAAAGCTGCTTGTATTTAGCCTTCTTGGCCTCTACTGCCAGCTGCAGAAGCGACTGCATCAGGGAATCATCGTAATACTCCTTATGTTGCGATTTCAGAGCCTCCACCTTCTGCATAATCTCGTCAGGAGTCATCTCCGGCACTCCGAAACGCATAGCCATAGCAGTCTGCTGCAGTTTCTCCCACGCTTCAAACAGGTCTTCCGGATAGTACTCGGGCAGAATCTCCATCGAATAGCATTTCTCCTTGAACATCCTGTCGCTTATCTGGCTGCTGATAATCTTTGCCACCTGCCCGGGGTTGCCGAAAGCCTGCTTGCGCTTCTGGATGAGCACGGAACGCAAATTGTCCCGATTGTCGATGATGACAAAACACGAAGGCTCGTCCTTGGCAAAGGTATGCTCGTAGGCTATCTCTACAGGAATGTCGATACTGTTGGCAAACTGCATGACCACAATCCGCGGATTGTTATGCAGATGATACACGCGATGGTTGAACACCTTGCGCTTGTCGCCTTCACCTATCGCAAACTCAATGCTGTCATCCGCCTGGAAGAAAGCCGCAAGATACTCCTGCCGCTTCTCCCAGTCGTATGGGGCAAATTCGTGGAGATATCTTATGTAGTACTGTGCAAAACTGGACATTGGTAGATTGAGGGAATTTAAACTCTCAAGTGTCTGTCCATCTTAACTTTTTCAATCAAACCGTTAGGAAAACGGAATGCAAGCTGTTCCCTATCGAAGATAGGCTTTGCCTTGTGAATGATGCGATGATACGACGGAGAGAGTATGATAATGTTTGATGTGTCGTTATTAAGAGATTCGGTGAAAGGAATGATGTGGTGAGCCTCAACGCACAGAGCATTATATTCATCTCCCACTTTTTCTCCTGTCATCTGACAGCGATAGTCATAAAGGAGTTTCAGCGAATCACCAATCGAGCGGTCAAGCTGACGCACTTTTTGCAGGCGAGTAACTTGTTTGATTCCTGCATGTCTATCCTCACGTGGCTCGTACGTCTCAAAGTCCAACTCAGCCATTGTCCCAACTTCAGTTATCACCTCAGCCTTTACAGCTGTCGTGACACAATCGGCAACGAATACATTCGGCAAATCTGTTGAACTTAATGCAAGAAATTCCTGGCGTTCTTCTGGTATGCGAATGACAAACTTTCGTTTGATGTTATCCGGCAAGTTCTTAACATCTTCAACATATTCCCATGTGGAACAATACACCTCACGAAGCCGCTTCACCAACTCACTGCCCTCGTTATACCTGATTTGTATAACATCAGGATGTCCTTCATACTTATTGCGATCAAAGCCTTGATTTTTTAGTTGGGCATCATACATTTCACCCTCTATCATTACCTTGATGTTGCGCGTCTCTCCATGCTGAGGCATACCACCTGGCATTGCTTTCAGCAGATGATGAAACTCCACAGGAATCTGAAACCCCTGACGCAAAGTTGAACGATCAATCAGTTTCTGGTAAATGAACATACCATTATTTCCTATTTCATTTATTCTCCGGCAGTGCGATATTCCCCGTCTCCGACATCCCCTCAAGCGGAAGCTCGTGCAGACTGCCACCTTCCAGCTGCAGTTTGTCAAAGTCGGACGAGAACAGTCTGTCCTGTATGATGCGATATTTCTCAAACTCCGATTCGGCATACTCCTTGGCGTATTCGGCAGTGATGTTGCCGGCATTTTCAAGCACCTCTCTGTCTGTAGCTTTAAGGAATATATCGATGCGTTTTGCCCAATCCTCCATTGTCATCGGAATGTGACGTTCTGCCATATCCTTGGCAATATCCAGATACGAGTTCACCAAACGCCCCAGAGCTTGCAGCTCATTCTCCTTCAGGTAATTCTTAGCAATACTGACATCCGACCTAAGTATTTTCCCTTTAGGAGCCTTGGCCCAAGTCGTAAGTCCCATGTGCTCCTTGTCGGCATTGGCACGCTCGACTATCAGTTCTGCCGCAGTGTGTCCGTGGACGGCATAATGCATCTTGTTCTGCACTTTTCTGAAGAATTCCCGGGTTGTGGGAGCGTCAGGGTTATAATCGATGGCAGTGGCATAAATATCCGTAAGTTTCTGGTAGAAATTGCGTTCCGACAGGCGTATTTCGCGTATCTCTTCCAGAAGCTGCTCAAAGTAGTCAACTCCTATGAACTGACCGTTCTCCATGCGCTTGCGGTCAATCACGTAACCACGGATGGCGAACTGCCGCAGAACATAAGTCGCCCACTGGCGGAACTGGGTGGCACGAACGGAATTCGTCCGATAGCCAACACTGATAATCATGTCCAGATTGTAATAATCCAAATCATCTTCAACCTCGCCCCTGATGCCACGGTTTACGACTGTTGCAAATTTTGCAACTGTCGTTTCCGGTTGCAGCTCTCCTTCGCTATAAATTTTGGCAATATGACGGCTGATGGTCGATTTATTCTTATCAAACAAGGTGGCAATCGCCTGTTGGGTCGCCCAGATGGTCTCGTCTTTGTAAAAGACTTGCACACCATCCTCCTTGTTCTCTGCCACAAAGGTCAGGAACTCCGCAGTGCTGTTTCGTATTTCGAATTTCTTGGTCATTATTTCCTATCCATTATCAGTTTCATTCTACACCGAAGGGGTGATGACAAGGCGCCAGGTGCCGTCTTTCGCCACACGCTGGATGTAGCCCTTGTCGGTCAGCTGCTTCAGGTGCTTGTTGACGGCCG
>JAKSIX010000095.1 GCA_024398595.1 Bacteroidaceae bacterium
TCAATATTGTTTTTCTTTATACCGTGCTCAATCTGCTGAATTTATGCAGGTTGGGCACGCTTCGCCCGGCCCGTTGCACGAAATGGTTCCGGCAGGTAAGAAATGCCTCCCTTGCCCGCATCCTGCCGGAACTGTCCTTGGCGACATTGTGACCGAAAGTATCTCTGGCCAGACGGCTATAGTAATCAGAGCTCCCTGGTGACGGGAAGAAAATCTGACCACTTGAATTCAGTCAAACGGTGTGCAGTGGAAAACAATTTTATTAATTTTGCATTGAGACGCAAATACATCGCTGCATGCAAAAATTTTTACCGCTGATTGCACTGATACTTCTGTTGTCCGCAGGCTGTTCCAGGCCGGCGGAGATAATAACCGCACATTCATACGAGGAACTCAAAGGTACTGTGATTGGAACATATCAGGGAGCGACAGTGGAGACAATCCTATCCTCTCATGCGGAAGAGTGCGGGTACAAGGTGGAGTATCATACGGAACCGGCTTCAATCATTCAGGGGCTGAAAAACGGTTCCATTGACCTGATGACAGTACGTTTTCCGGAATTCAAGGCTTATATGCATACGATTCCCGGATTGTATCTGGTCTGGGATTCACTCCTGGTGGACGATCAGATTGTCCTGCTGAGTCTGAAGAACAATGAGCTGAAGGATCAGTTCAACGAATGGCTCGAACTTCCTGAAACACGGCAGATGATACAGGATTCGAAGGACTATTGGCTCAGACCATATGGTGCCCCCGACCCTGCCCCAAGAGACTATGACGTTCCGACTGAAGGGGAACCGATTCACATAGCCAGCTCCTTTACGGTTGTGGGTACGACATATATATCCAACGGCAAGCCAGCCGGTGTCGATATGGACGTACTGTATGGATTCGCAAAATATGTCGGCCGCCCGGTGGAGCTCCTGAATATGCCGACGCTCAGTATTCTTGCCGCGGTACAGACAGGACAGATTGATATGGGCGTGTCCGGCATTTCCATGAGACCGGACAGAAGTATAAATGAGAACATGCTGGTTTCCGATCCATACAACAGGGCATCGCACGCTCTGGTTGGATATAGCGAAGAACTTGCCGTACAGCAGATGAAAGAGGCCGGGCTGTATAAGGAAAAGAATTTCTTTACCAATATGTACGATGCCTTCCGACGCACATTTGTTGAAGAAAACCGTTGGCAGATGATTGCCGGCGGACTGTGGCTTACTGTCAGGATTTCCTTATACGCGCTGATCTTCGGAACACTGTTGGGCGCACTGATATGCGCAATGCGTATGAGCCGCAGACGTTTCATATCCGGGGCCGCAAAGGTCTATATTGAGATAATGCGCGTGGTTCCTATCCTGGTGTTCCTTATGATTATGTATTATGCGGTCTTCTCTACGATGGGAGTAAGCGGGGAGATTGTGTCCGTAATAGCTCTTGCCATGAGTATGGCCGCTTTTGTCGGCGACGTGTTCTGTATGGCCATACAGGGTATTGACAAGGGGCAGCGTGAGGCCGGATATGCACTCGGATTTTCAAAGAAACAGACTTTTTTCAACATAATATTGCCGCAGGCAGCCCGCAGTGCCCAGGACGTGTATAACGGACAGGTGATTGCGATGATAAAGGCGACATCTATCATAGGTTATATCGCAGTCATGGATTTGACCAAGGCAATGGATATAATCCGTAGCCGTACCTTTGATGCCTTTTTCCCGTTCATTGCTGCTGCGGTCATATATTATCTCATCGCTGTTGTATTTGTCAAACTGATCGGCTGGCTGCTTGACGCGGCTCTCCCAAAGAAGGGGAGTGCTGTTGCTCCGGAGCTGACGGTCAATCATGCAAAGAAGACAGTTGCGCCGGTTTCTCCGGATCACTCTGCCCGAAACAGTGAAGTCGTCCTTTCCGTAAACGGTCTTCGTAAGGTATTCGAAGACGGAGTTGCGGTGCTGGAGAACATAACTGCAGATATTCACAGAGGCGATGTGGTGTCGATAATAGGCCCTTCAGGAACAGGAAAGAGTACCTTCCTGCGATGCCTGAACAAGCTGGAAACATCGACGGAAGGAACCGTGACGATGCAAGGAATCGCTGAAGACGAAATGCGTAATCACATGGGGATGGTATTCCAGTCCTTCAATCTGTTCGAGCATCTCACTGTGCTTGAGAATGTCTGTATCGGCCCTATGAAACTTCTGCACAAAAGCCGTGCAGAGGCTGAAATGCGCGGAATGGAACTGTTGTCCGCTGTAGGACTGGCAAACAAGGCTACATATATGCCGAGCCAGTTGTCCGGCGGTCAGAAACAAAGAGTGGCCATAGCCCGCTGCCTGTCAATGGATCCTGAGGTCATTTTGTTTGATGAACCTACTTCAGCC